>JBAXUL010000017.1:0-48585 GCA_037129695.1 Prolixibacteraceae bacterium | reverse complement strand
ATGGTCAATTATTAACAATTTTTGTCTAACCGGACCAGGAAGACGCTTCCGAAGAATTTTTACAAACCAAGTTTAAATTTTAAAAAAAATCTATGAAAAAAATTACACTGTTGCTTGCGTTCCTCCTTTTTGTTGGGATGCAGGTTATCTTAGCCCAGACCAGGGATGTGACCGGAACGGTTTCATCTTCGGATGATGGGGCAACGATTCCCGGGGCTTCTGTTGTAGTCAAGGGGACTACGGTGGGAACCATTACAGATATGGAAGGTCATTTTGCACTGAAGGTTCCAGCGGGTGCAAAAAATTTGGTCGTTTCTTTCGTTGGTTTTACCACCCAGGAGGTCGCTCTTTCCGGTGCGAAAGAATACAAGGTCGCGTTAAAATCCGAACAGGTTTCTGTGGATGAGGTCGTGGTGGTGGGTTACGGAACGCAAAAGAAACGTGAGGTTACCGGTGCCATTTCTCAGGTCAAGGGAGATGCCATGGCTAACCTGGCAACTCCTAGTTTTGAATCCCAGTTGGCAGGCCGTTCCGCCGGTGTTCAGGTAACATCCGCTACAGGGGTATTGGGCGAAGCTCCCCGTATCCGGATCAGGGGAATTGGTTCGCTTTCACAGGGTACCTATCCATTGGTTGTGGTAGATGGTATGCCTATTATTACGGGTGATGTTGGTGGTGATGCTTCCGTCAATGCGATGGGAGATATCAACCCTGCCGACATTGAGTCTGTCGAAATTCTGAAAGATGGATCTGCAACTGCGATTTATGGATCCAGAGCTGCGAACGGAGTCATACTGATCACCACCAAAAAAGGAATGAAAGGTAAAGCCAGCGTTTCTTATAACGACTATTTCGGTGTGGCCTCGCCTGTCAACCTTTTTGACTTGTTGCAAACCCCTGATTTCATTACTATCTCGAATGAAAAGAGATCAAACCGTGCACAAACAGCCATCGCAGTGGGTTCCGGTGTCAATACTGACTGGCAAAAGTCTGTTCTCCGGACGAATGCTTTTCAGCAGGATCACAACCTTTCAATATCCGGTGCCAATGATGCAACAAAATACTATTTTTCTGCCGGTTATACTACCCAGGAAGGGGTTTCCCGACCCAACAACATGAAACGTTATACGTTACGTGCCAATGTTGATTCCAAAGTTTATAAATGGATGACACTTGGATTAAATTCATCAGTTTCAAGATCAGAATATTTTGGAATGAATACGGGTGCCAACTCTCTTTCCGGAAATATTTTCTCTGCCATTCGCCAGTTGCCTAATACGGAGGCATTTGATGCCAACGATCCGACTGGGTACAACATTGACGATTTGAATCCTGCCATTGTTGGACGCGGACAAAACCTGCAGGGGATTGATGATAACCTTCCTAATATCAGGTATACCCTTGATAACAACGTTCAGTCTTCCAAAATTATGGGCGTCACTGCCAGTGGTTATGGTTTGTTTACCATTTTGGATGGTCTGACTTTTAAAACACAATTGGGTGTGGATATTAAGGGAACTACCGGTTTCTTGTATTACAATCCTTTGCATGGTGATGGCCGTGGTTCAAATGGGGTGATACAAAATGACTATACCAGCTATTTCCGATGGAACTGGCAAAACGTACTGACTTATACCAAAACACTGGCGGAGATGCACAACATCAATGTCAACCTGGTCAACGAATTCCAACAACAGACCTACAATTACTTCTACGGAGGTGGCAGCAATATGTCAGATTCCTTTTTTAGCCACAACCTGATCAGCGGATCTTATGGAACACAGAACTCCGGAGGTTCAATGACGCAAAATGGCTTTAACTCTTTAGCAGCACGTGTAAATTATAATTTTGGACTTAAATATTTTGTGCAGGCATCTATTCGCCGTGACGGTATCTCTGCACTCCCGCCAGCCAACAGATATGGCTTGTTCCCGGGAGCTTCCGTGGGTTGGACTGTTTCAAAAGAGTCTTTTATGGCCAATTTGAAAGCCGTGTCTGACTTTAAGATTCGTGCCTCATATGCTCAGGTCGGTAATGTCAATATTGGCAATTATCCCTATCTGGGACTTTATTCCAATGCCAAATATGCCGATTACAATGGGATCGCTTTTTCCCAGATGGGAAATGATCAGTTGAAATGGGAAACCAGTATTAAAACAGATGTGGGACTGGATGCAGCTTTTGTAGACAATAAGTACAAATTCACCTTCGATTATTTTGTCAATAATCTGGATGGTCTGATCTTAGGTGTTCCGACTCCTCCATCATTCGGTATACCAGGAAACACAGTTGCCAAGAACATTGGCGCTATGAAAAACTGGGGTTATGAATTTTCAGGTGAGGCCTTGCTGATAAGCAAAAAAGACTTTAACCTGACCATCGACGGAAACCTTTCACTGGTTAAAAATACAGTCAAAGAATTGGTGGATCACCTGGATATCGTCAATACCTATACCATCGTACGCGAAGGCGAATCTTACAATTCACTGTTCGGTTATGATTATGTGGGTGTAAACGCTACCAATGGTAACCCTATTTACAGGAAAGCCGATGGAACCATGGTACAGGGAAATATTCCGACTTCTACCTATAAGGTTTATAATGAGGCTAATCCTTCTGATATTTCTGTGGCGGGTTCCCTCGTGTCAACTGACAGGAAACTTGTGGGATCTACCATTCCAACCTATTTCGGTTCATTTGGTGTGAAAGCCAATTACAAAGGTTTCGATCTTGGCCTGATGTTCCGCTACAGCGGTGGCAACAAACTGATGGACCGTACCCGGATGGATCTGATGAACCAAAAGTTTCAGAACAACAGTTCGGAAATTCTCGGCAGATGGCAAAGTACTGCTGTTCCGGGAGATGGTTGGACACCACGTTTGTGGTATGCCGGCGATACATTTGTCAACCTTACCGACAACACCAGCACCCGTTGGGTAGAAAGCGGAAATTTTCTGAAGATGCAGAACCTGGTATTGGGCTATACATTGCCCAAATCTATGTTGAACAGGCTTAAGATTCAAAACCTTAGAATCTTTGTTCAGGGTCAGGACTTGCTCATGTTTACCAAGTACAAAGGTATCGATCCGGAAATGGAATCCGGTGGTGTCGACTACAATGGAACTCCAAGGCAACAGGTCGTTACTTTCGGACTTAACCTCAAATTATAATTCTTAAAAATTATACATGATGAAAAATATATTTAAAATAGACATGAAATCAAGCAAGCTGGTCTACATTCCGGTCCTTGTTTTCCTGATGGTGTTCTCTTCCTGCGAAAAGAACATCGATCTGCAGCCTTTCAACCAGGTCTCTGAAACAGCCGCCTTCCAGACTCCGGCACTTGTGGCACTTTCTGTTGCAGGTATGTATGAAGCAGCCCAAATTGGCTACTACGCGAATCCGGTCTCTCCTGCTTACCGTGGATATCCTTTCGGAGCAGCTTTCGTGACACAAGGTGACAACCGTGGGGAGGATGTAGTCAATACTGCTACTTTTTACCAGCTCACTTATACAGCTACCTACAGTACATCATCAGCCAATAATGTGAATTACTGGAAGGATAGTTACCGGTTGATCAACCGCTGTAATATCGTTATTGACGGTGTAAAAACCGCTGCCACCAACAAGATCATTACCGATGCCCAGGCTGCGATTTATGCAGGTGAAGCAAGGTTATTAAGGGCCATGACCTACCACGAATTACTGGTTAATTTTTCCAGACCTTACAAAGACACTCCTGCTGCTTCGCATATGGGAGTACCATACTTTGATCAGCCTTTCACTACAGCAGCCGCCATCGCTGCCGGCTTTGCTACCGGCAGGAGTACGGTAGCTGAGGTTTATACCAAAATTCTTGCAGACCTGGATTATGCGGAGGCCAATTTGCCATTGAAAGCAGCCATGACCGGAAATGCCAAAATTACCCGGGCAACCAAAGGTGCGGCCGTGGCCGAGAAGACAAGGATCTACCTGCACATGTGGAACATGGACAAAGTGATTGAGGAAGGAACCAAATTTATCTCCGGTACACTTGCCGGAACTTATGCCCTTACTGCCGATCCTTCTGGTCCATTTATGAGCCCCTACAGCAATACGGAATCCATTTTCGGAATGGAAAATTCTGCCAACCAGAATCCGGGCGTTAATGCCGCATTGGCTCAAATGTACGCACCATCTTCCATAGGTGGCCGTGGTCTGGTTACAATGAGCCCAATTATCTGGAGACTTCCGACATGGCTTTTGGATGACAAAAGACGTGCTGATGGGGCGATGATTACCAAGGTGGCTGACGTCAAGGGTGGTTCTGTTATTTACACAAATAAATACAAAGATCCTGTTAATAAGACTGATCCATCACCTATGCTTCGCTATGGAGAAGTGATCATGAATATGGCTGAGGCTTATGCCCGTAAGGGAGATGTTACCAACGGCCTTGCTTATTTGAATATGATACGCAACCGTGCCCTGGCAACCCCTGCATCTCAGGCCTTCACAGCATCCAGCTTTGCCACCAATGTGGCCCTTCTTGGAGCAATCTTGGATGAGCGGAGAATTGAATTTGTGATGGAAGGCCGTCGCTGGCCTGATATCCACAGGTTGCAGCAATGCCCGTATTTCCCGGTTAGCGGAATTCCTGCAAAATTGGCCAATGGGATGCCGGCCGGATCACTTTTTACCCTTGGAACTCCATACACCGGAGCATTGGGTACAACAGCCGTTCCCTATTCTGATTTCCGTTTCGTGTGGCCCATTCCTCAGGATGAGATCAATGCCAATCCGACCCTGGCCAAACAGCAAAATCCAGGATGGTAAATCCTGATTAAGAAGAATCCTGTCAAAGGAAAATAGATGGAGCCCCCTGATCATTATGTGATTAGGGGGCTTATTTTTTGTAATAATTACATTTTTTAACTTTTTGTTTATTTTGGTCTATTTTTTTTATTTTATGAAAAATTAACATATATTCGCAGTCCGGTACAAAATTTAACACAAAATTAACTAACGCTACTGGTTGAATATTAAGATTATTGCAAATCCATGAATTTTAATTTTAAAATTTTTTAAATGAAAAAAATTTCTGCGTTGCTGGTATTAATTTTATTTGTGGGAATTCAGGTAATCCTGGCCCAAACCAGAGATGTGACCGGCGTGGTTACGTCTGCTGATGACGGGGCTACAGTTCCCGGTGCCTCTATTGTGGTAAAAGGAACTACAGTTGGGACAATTACTGATGCTGATGGTCGATTCTCCCTTAAAGTTACTTCAGGGGCTAAGACTTTTGTGGTATCCTTTGTTGGATTTACTACGCAGGAGGTTACGATTACCAATGTGAAAAATTACAAAGTCGTATTGCAATCCGAACGAATCGCTGTTGATGAAGTGGTCGTTGTTGCCTATGGTACCGCAAAGAAGTCTAGTTTAACGGGTGCGATCAACTCTGTTAACTCTGCCAGTCTCGAAAAAAGGCCGGTTACCAATGTGCTTTCAGCCCTTGCCGGTACAGCTGCCGGAGTACAGGTAAATACCTCCTATGGGCAGCCAGGCAGTGACCCGTCCATTAGAATCAGGGGATTTGGCTCAGTGAATTACTCGTCAGATCCTTTGATCGTATTGGATGGTTCACCTTTCAATGGTGTAATGGCCAATATTAATCCGGCAGATATAGAATCTGTGAACTTCCTGAAGGATGCGGCCTCAACTGCTCTTTATGGTGCCAGGGGTTCCAACGGGGTTGTCATGGTAACAACAAAAAAGGGTAAGAAGGAAAAATTGAATGTCAGTACAAATATTTCTCAAGGTATATCTTCTAGGGGTCTGCCTGAGTATGACAGAGTTGATGCTTTCCAATATTACCCAATTATGTGGGAATCACTAAGAAACAGTTTGGTTACTGCCACAAGACCTATCGATCAGGCCAGTATCCTTGCTTCAGGTGCTACCTCCAACGGTATAGTATCGCAACTCGGTTATAATCCATTCAAAGGTGTTGCAAATGATCAGATAGTTGGTGTTGATGGAAAACTTAGTTCCTCAGCCAATACACTCCTTTGGGACGATACAGACTGGTACTCGCCAGTAGCAAGACTTGGAAACAGAACAGAAACAACCGTGACTGCCAATGGCGGATCGGACATGGTGGATTATTACCTTTCTGCCGGGTACACCACAGACCATGGCTGGATCAAGAAGACCGATTACGACCGTATGACCGCAAGGGGGAACATCAATGTAACTCCTAAGAAATGGCTTTCTTTCGGCATGAATTTAAGTGCATCTTACAATACTTCCAATTCTGCCAATACTTCTAGCAATACGGGCTATGCAAACCCGATCTATTTTGCCCGGACGATGGGACCAATTTATCCGGTCTATCAGCACAACAGGTTAACCGGTGATTATATCCTGGACGAGCAAGGAGAACAGCAGTGGGATCTTGGTGGTTCAGTTGTACAAAATGGAATTACCTATCTTTCCAGATCCCAGAATAACGGCCGTCATGGTATTGCCGAGCATATGCTGAATGATAGAAGTTTCGAAAGAAATACACTTCAATCAAGAGCCTATTCGGAATTTACCTTTCTCAAAGATTTCAAATTCCGTTTATCCAATTCTATTGACATAGCCAACGCCTATTCCGGCACTTATGAAAATACGAAAGTCGGTGACGGTGCTCCTTCCGGACGTTCTTCAAAAACAGGATCACTCAGGTATACTTTTACCAATACCCAAATTCTTACCTACAACAAGAATTTCGGGAAGCATGAAGTGAATGTAATGGCAGGCCACGAAAGCTACAAAAACCAATACAAGGAACTCTACGGTTTCCGTCAGGGACAGGTTATTCCCGATAATACCGAACTTATCAATTTCACAACTACCAATAGCCTCTCTTCTTATGTGGATAACCACAGAACCGAAGGCTTCATTTCGAGAGCTACTTACTCTTTTGACAAGGGCAGGTATACAGCAGAAGCTTCTTTCAGGAAGGATGGCTCCTCAAAATTTGACGATGTAGTGAGATGGGGTAACTTCTGGTCAGTCGGCGGAGGATGGAAAATCAACAACGAAAGTTTCATGGCAGGCATCAAATGGGTCGACCTGTTGAAATTGAGAGCCTCTTACGGTCTGAATGGAAATGATGGCGGTATCAGCTATTATGCATACCAGGTTCTTTACAACTACAATTTCAATGCAGCAGAACCCGGATACATTCAATCTACTGTTCCCGGAAATCCTGATCTTCAGTGGGAGACAACCGCACAGACTGATGTAGGACTGGAATTTGGAATATTTAATAACAGGTTAAGAGGAACGATCGACTGGTACAACAAAGAATCCAGAGACCTTATTTTTGCCGTGCCACTAGCTCCGACTACCGGTTATACTTCTCAAAACAGAAATATTGGGAAACTCTACAACCGAGGATTGGAATTAGATCTTTCCGCTAAGATTGTGAAGACTAAGAATTTCGGTTTTAACCTCAATCTGAATGCCTCAACGAATGAAAACATGATTACACAATTGCCTGAAAAAAATCGTGCGATTGGTATAATTTCCGGAAACTACAAGCGTTATGAAGGAGGTTCAATCTATGACTTTTGGCTCCGTCAATGGTATGGTGTAGATCCCGATAATGGAGATGCCCTTTATCAGTTAGATAACGCAATGGTTTATTCTACAACAGATTGTAAAACATTGGCCGATGGTACAAAAGTTACAAACAACCAGGCAAAAGCAAGGTATGACTGGGCTGGAACCAGTATGCCGGATGTTTTTGGTTCTGTGACCCCTTCATTTAGCTTTTACGGTGTTGAAGTTTCACTACAGTTTAATTATTCTATTGGAGGAAAAGTATATGATTACAACTGGGCTTCTTTGATGTCGACAGGAGGATGGGGTTCTGCAAAATCCACGGATATACTTGATCGTTGGACTACTGCCGGTCAGATTACCAACGTTCCGAGAATGGACAATTCCAAGACCACCAACTTTAATGCAGCCTCTACAAGGTGGTTACTCAGTTCAACTTTCTATTCGCTGAGAAATATCAATATCTCTTATAATTTCAAGCAAAATATTCTTAAGGCTCTGGACCTAAAAGCTTTACGTGTATACATGTCTGCCGAGAACCTTGCACTTTTTTCTGCCAAGAAGGGCCTCGATCCAACCCAGAACTATAGCGGGGAAATCTTAAATGATGTTGGTTTCAACAGGGTAGTAACCTTGGGTGTTAATGTTAACTTCTAAATGTAAAGATGTTATGAAAAAATTAAGAATATATATTTTGATGTTAGCTGCGGGGTTGTTGATGATTCCAATGTCCTGCACTAATGATTTTCTGGAAACCCGTCCTACTGACCAGTTATCCGGAAGTGAAGTTTTTACGACCATCGCAGGTGCATGGGGTGCTATCAACGGAGTTCACAGACTCATGTACATTCAGTACAATAGTACCCAGGCGCATGGCGGGTTTGCCGGTTTGTATGAACACATTGATATGCTGGGATCCGATATTGTTTTCAATAATACAGCAAGTACCTGGTTCCTGAGTACCTACCGCTGGGTAGATCATAGGAATCAGAAATCGGGAACTGTTTTATATTGGACCAATTTATACAGATTGATTGGCAATGTAAACCAGATTATTACCAACATTGATAATATTGTAGGAGCCGATGCAGAGAAGAAATCCATAAAAGGTCAGGCTTTGGCATACAGGGCATGGGCTCATTTCATGCTGGTTCAGCTTTTTGCCGAAAGGTATGTTCCTGGTGGCGCAAACAGTCAGTTGGGTGTACCTTACATGGAGAAGATCACCTACGAAGGACAGGCCAGGAATACAGTTGCTGAGGTTTACACCAAGATCAATGCCGATTTGACGGCTGCCATTACCGGTCTTGAGGGATATTCAAGGGCTAACAAGTCTCATTTGAATAAATCCGTAGCCCTGGCGATTCAGGCTCAGGTTGCCCTTGTACAGGGAAACTGGACACTTGCTGCTTCGTCTGCAAACGCTGCAAAAGTTGGATATTCGTTTATGTCTGCAGCACAGCAACAAGAGGGTTATAAAAATCAGACCAATCCGGAGAACTTATGGTCTTGTTATGTTCAGGAAGATCAGACGCTCTATTTCTATTCCTTCTATGCTTATATGTCTCATAATTATAACTCTACCGTTGTTCGTACTTGTCCTAAATCTATTGCAAAGGAACTTTTTGATAAGATTGCGGCTACCGATGTCAGAAGGACTTTCTGGTATCCCAATGCTGTAGTGGATAAAATGCCAGAAGTACCACCAGCAGGTGTGAGATATAATTATATGAGTTCCAAATTTAAGGCCGTTTCTGTCTCGGATAGTCGTGGTGACTTCCCCTGGATCAGAGTTGCCGAGATGTACCTGGTTGAGGCAGAAGCCTTGGCCCGTGCCGGTAAAGAAACCGAGGCAAGGGATGTGCTATATTTACTGGCAAAGGACAGAAATCCGTTGTATGTTAAATCGACCAATGCCGGCCAGGCTTTGATCGATGAGGTAATGATCCAGAGGAGAGTTGAACTCTGGGGAGAAGGCAGAAGCTGGACTGATCTGAAGCGCTTAGGACTTCCAATGGTCAGGACTGTTGGTCTTAATGCCGGACAAGGGGTGCATATTGAATCAATGGCCACTGTCATCAATGTACCAGCCGGAGGAAATATGTGGACCTGGATGATCCCGCAAGCTGAGATCGATGCCAATCCGCTGATTGTACAGAATCCAAGCTAAATGATGTATTAAATAAAAAAAGCTGCCCGTTGAGGCAGCTTTTTTTATTTAGAATGGCGTGTCATCCGCAAAATTGGTCCCCGGCCTACCAAATTCTGATTTTGCCGGATCGCTGTCAACGCTATTCATTTCTGCGTTCATCTTGGAGTGAAAGACACTTCCTCCCTTCGGACTGTGTATCGCACTGATTGAGCTTTCATCACTTGCTGATTCGAGGTCGCTGAAACGGGCCAGGTGTGCCTTGAAGGAGAGATGGAACTCCCCGACAGCCCCGTTACGGTGCTTGGCAACAATGATCTCGGCAACGCCCTTGAGCGAATTGCCTTCCTGATCGTTCAGGATGCCGTAATATTCAGGCCGGTGAATGAACATCACCATGTCGGCATCCTGCTCGATGGCTCCCGATTCGCGTAAATCCGACAACTGGGGTCTTTTCCCTTCACGCGACTCAACCGAACGGTTCAACTGAGACAAGGCCACAATGGGAACATTGATCTCTTTTGCGATCGCTTTCAGGTTCCGGGAGATCATACTTACCTCCTGCTCCCTGTTGCCCCGAATATCGCCTCCTGCGGTCATCAGCTGCAAGTAATCGACCACAACGATCCCAATGTTGTATTGCATCTTCAACCTGCGGCATTTGGCCCTGAATTCGAAAATTGAGAGTGCCGGGGTATCATCGATGAATAAAGGCGCTTCTTCGAGGTTTTTCAATTTGCGGTTGAAGACTTCCCATTCCCAGTTTTCGAGCCTGCCACTTTTAATTTTGTCTGAACCGAGCTCTGTTTCAGCAGAGATTAACCTGTTAACGAGTTGCAGGGAGGACATCTCCAGAGAAAATACGGCTACGGGCACTTTATGTATGGCAGCCATGTTCCGGGCCATGGTTAGGACAAAAGCCGTTTTTCCCATGGCAGGCCTTGCGGCAATAATGATCAGGTCAGTCTTCTGCCATCCGCTGGTGATCTGGTCAAGTTTTGTAAACCCGGAAGGGATTCCGCTTAGTCCGTCCGGTTTTTTGGAGTTGATCTCAATCTGTTCAACGGCTCTTTGCAAGAGTGGTTTGATGGGTTGAGACTCTTTGGTGATGTTACCTTCCGTTACCCTGAAAAGTTCACGCTCGGCATAATCAATCAGATCGTTCAACTCCATGGCATCCTCATAGGATTTGCTCTGAATCTCTGAGGAGATCAGAATCAGTTCCCGTTGGATATATTTTTGCGCAATGATGCGGGCATGAAATTCGATGTGGGCAGCCGATGCAACACGGCTCGTCAGTTGAGTGATGTAAAGCGGTCCGCCAACCTCTTCCAGTTCACCGGCATTTTTTAGTGCCTGGGTAACCACCAGCAAGTCGATCGGTTTTTCTTTGGCCGCCAGATCCTTGATGATATTGAAAATCTTCCTGTGTTCCTCCTTGTAAAAACTTTCGGGCCTCAGAATCGCTTGAACGGTATGGTAAGCATCCTTTTCGAGCATCAATGCGCCGAGCACTGCTTCTTCAACTTCTATGGCCTGTGGCGGAACCTTTCCGTACAGGGCATTCAGTTGTTCGATGGTGTTTCCTGGCTTGGTCTTATTGCGGTAGTTATTGGGTGATTCTGCCATAAAATACTAAATATCAGATAGGTAATATATTGCGAGTGCTTTTTCAAAGGTAGTCAGGAGTTGCTGAAATCCATCATTTATTCCTGTAAAAGAAGGGATAGGATAGTACTCCCTGACTCAGCAAATTAATGCTAGAGTGGGTACTTATGAACAGAAATGAACAATGGTTATCAACCGAAAGTGGATAAAATTATATAGAGACGTTGCATGCAACGTCTCTACAGGCCTTCCCGGATAATTTCAGTCAGAAGATCTGTCAGATTCAATCCCGCCGCTTTGATCTGTTGCGGAATAAAGCTGGTGGCCGTCATTCCGGGTACGGTATTGATTTCCAAAAAGTAAAAAACATTTTCTTTCAGGATGTAATCGACCCTAACGATTCCCTTGCAATTGCATAAATCGTAGATCTTCGAGGAAAGGTCCTGGATTTGAAGGGTTAGCTCCTTGCTGATTCTGGCGGGAGTGATCTCATCCGCCATGCCTGGTGTATATTTGGCTTCGTAATCGAAAAATTCATTCTTTGGGATGACTTCCGTGACTGGCAAGGCCAGTTTCTTCCCGGCGACCCTGACGACTCCACATGTAAATTCTTTTCCATCAATGAATTGCTCGACCAATACTTCAGGGCTTTCTTTCCATGCCTTTTCCACTGCTTCGGCAAGTTCTTCTTCTTTCTTTACTTTTGTTACCCCGAAACTTGAACCTCCGGCACTGGGTTTGACAAACAAAGGAAGCGAGAGTTCTTTGACCAGTTCGGAAGGATTCACTTTTTCACCCATGATCAGTCTGACTGAAAGTGCCATCGCGATGCCGAAGGATTGCAGGTATTTGTTGCAGAAATTCTTGTTGAAGGTGAGGGCCGACGACTGGACACCGCAGGAGGAGTAAGGGATATCGAGCATCTCAAAATAACCCTGGAGATTACCGTCTTCGCCCGGTGTACCGTGGATCATGATATAAGCATATTCAAAGTTGATTTTCTCCCCGTTCAGCTGAAACGAGAAATCACCACGGTCGACCGCAGCGATCGTAAGGTCTCCGTCCAGAACAGTCCAGGCATTGTCCCTGATGAATACCATCCAGGGTGTGAATAGTTGGCGGTCAACGGCGTTCAGGACATTGGCCCCGCTCTTGATGGAGACCACATATTCGGAAGAATCTCCTCCAGTAACGATGGCGATATTTTTTGGCTTCATGTGTGCAAAGATATTTTTTCTTTGAAAAATAGGGCAAAAGGCAAAAGTTAAAAGGCAAAAGTGAAGAATGCAACGATTGGTATTTTACCGTATTCAAAAATAGCAATTATTCCTTGGGGCTCAAATTCCGCCTCCCGTTACTTTTGCCTTTTGCCTTTATCCTTTATCCTTTATCTTCCCTGTTCACCAGGTAGTTTCTCCACTTTTCAATGACAGCTTCCATATCCTCCGGCAATTCGGAATCAAAGATCATCTCTTCGTGGGTAATGGGATGGATAAATCCAAGTGTTTTGGCATGCAAAGCCTGACGGGGCAAAATGGCGAAGCAATTTTCTACAAATTGCTTGTATTTTGAAAAGGTGGTGCCTTTTAATATTTTATTTCCGCCATACACTTCGTCGTTGAAAAGCGGATGTCCGATCTCTTTCATGTGAACCCGGATCTGGTGCGTCCGCCCTGTTTCAAGCACGCACTCCACCAGATTGACGTAACCGAGTCGTTCGAGTACCCGGTAATGGGTCACGGCAGGTTTTCCGTGATCCCCTTCTGGATAAACCGTAAAGACCTGCCTGTCGCGGGTGCTGCGACCGATATTTCCTTCGATGGTTCCTGAATCCTTGGCCAGGTTGCCCCACACGAGGGCAACATATTGCCTTTTGGTGGTCTTTCTGAAAAACTGCATGGCCAGATTGAGTTTGGCATGTTCGGTCTTGGCGACCAAAAGCAGTCCCGAGGTATTTTTGTCGATTCGGTGAACAAGTCCCGGCCGGGGATCATCTCCACCGTACAACGGGAATCCTTTGAATCTGAAGGCCAGCGCATTGACGAGTGTGCCGCTGTAGTTACCATGTCCGGGATGTACAACCAAACCGGCAGGTTTGTTGACGACCAACAACTCTTCGTCTTCATAAACTACGTTGATGGGGATATCTTCAGCCACAATTTTAAGTTCTCTCCGTGGATAATCCATCACCACAGTTACCTCGTCATTCGGCTTGACTCTGTAATTGGATTTGACAGGTTTGCCGTTTACCAAAATGCTTTCAGCGTCGGCGGCCTGCTGAATCCGGTTACGGGAAGTGCCAAGAATGCGATTGGAAAGAAATTTGTCGACACGCATTAGTCCCTGTCCGGGATCGGCTACAAAGCGATGATGTTCAAATTGTCCGGCTAACTCTTCAATCTCCTCGGAAAGGTCATTTTCATCAAAAAATTCTATTTCTTCTTGGCTCATAGGGTCGTGGGTACCGGATTATTCCTTTCCTTTCAAGGATAGGACGAGGTTTACTGCACTGCCGGCAGGGACAAATACAGTTGAATCAGCAATGGGAAATTGGGTGATCACTTTGGCTGCCATCGAGTCCTCCTTGCTGACAACAGAAGGGTCAAAAACAACAGATCCGGCAGTCAACTGCTTCAGATCGCACATGATTAGAACCTCCGCGAGCGGCAAACCGGTAAAATCAGGCACAATGGTCTCATCTATCCCGCCGCTCTTGCCGACGACCAAATCGATGGCAGAGCCGCTGTCGAGGCGGGCTCCCGGAGATACCGCCACGCCCAGATTTTTCTGCTCAAGCACCAAATCATTGAACTCGGATGGAATGAACTCAATTTTTCCAACGATAAATCCTTTGGATTCCAAAAGTACTTTTGCTTGCCGGAGTGAAATATCTGTTACTTTGGGAACTTCTTCCGTACCCGGAATGGATGACACCAAGGTCAGATACATCATTCGGCCTGACTTTATTTTGTGTCCGGCGCCAGGATTTTGAGCCAGGATGGTTCCGGGTTTTTTGTCCGCTCTGTATACCGGTTCTTCGAGTTCGAAACGTAAATTCATTTTTCTGGAGGCTTGTTTTGCCTCATCCAGTGTCATCCCTGAGAAATCAGGTACGGACAAGCTTTCTCCGCGATGGGTGTACAACGAAAGAATCTGGATGGTGAGCCAAAGCAAAATGATGGTAAGCAGAAGGGCTGCCATTACATGTTTACCGAATGTTTTGCTGCGGATGAATTCCTTGATGGCCATAAGCGGGCGAAGTATGATTGATAGCTGTAAAATTAGAAATAATTCTCTTAAGAAGTGTCTGAAGTGAGAGATAGTGCTTTAGGTACTTCTGATTACATTGTACAGCGTATCCCTCTCTACTGGGATAAATCCGGCTCCTTCAATCATTTCAATGAGCTGTGAGGAGGTTGCAACCGGCGACTGTTCCTCAGATCCAGCCATCGAATAAATCTTGGTGGTATCGTCAATGGTGCCGTCCAGATCATCCACGCCAAAGGCAAGGGAAAGCTGGGCCACTTTTTTTCCGATCATGGGCCAGTAAGCCTTCAGATGCGGAATATTATCCAGGAAGATACGTGAGACGGCATAGTTTTTCAAATCTTCAGCGGTGGTTGTCTCTTCGACATACGAAAACCGGTTGTTGTAGTGACGGAATTTCAGCGGTATGAATGCATTGAATCCGCCCGTTTCATCCTGCAGGGTACGCAACCTGCTGAGGTGGTCAATTCGGTGCGAGTAATCTTCAAGTAAACCATAGAGCATGGTCGAATTGGTAGGGATGCCCAGTTGATGGGCTGTGCGGTGAATGTCGAGCCATTCTGATGATCCTGTCTTATCGGGGCAAATTTTGGCGCGAAGTGTTTCATCGAAAATTTCGGCACCACCGCCGGGCAAGGAAACCAGTCCGGCCTTTTTCATCAGGCTTAGTCCGGTTCTGATGTCCATCGAAGCAAACCTGCACATCGCATCAATTTCGACGGCCGTGAAGGCTTTGATCTGAACCTCCGGCAGAATTTTTTTTATCTCTGACACAAGATCTGCATAGAAATGAATGTCCCGGTCAGGATGAACTCCACCCACAATGTGGATTTCAGTAATCCCTGAAAGTGCATGGTCTTCTGCCATCTGTACCAAATCGCCGATGCCCAGTTCCCAGCATCCCTCTTCACCTTTTTTTCTTCGGTACGAGCAAAATGCGCAATGGTTCACACAGATATTGGTAGGTTCGAGATGGATGTTCCGGTTGAAAAATACCTGCTTGCCATTGATCCGGTGGCGGACATGGTCTGCAAGGACGGCAAGGAAGGGCAGAGAACCTTCGCTGAACAGCAAAACTCCGTCCTCCGAATTGATGCGCTCTCCGGTCGCTACCTTTTCTGCAATTTTCAGCAAATTGGCAGAGATGCCTGATTGGGTAAAAAGTGAAAATAGGGTAGAGGACATATGGATTTTATCAGAATTAGAAACATTGAAAAGTGATTGAAATTGTCAATCAGCCCTTCGTATTGCCCTATAGCACAAAAGGTAAAGAATCCAGTTCTTTACCTTTTGCCTATCACTTCAGAATAATTAAAAATTATCTTTTGTGATTTGGCTCATCAGAAACGCTTAGTTTGTGACGACCTTTTGCGCGACGGGCGTTTAAAACGCGGCGACCATTGGAAGTCGACATTCTCTCACGAAATCCGTGTTTGTTTTTTCTTTTTCTGTTCGAAGGTTGAAATGTTCTTTTCATCTCTATGTTTATTTACTGCTTATATTTCTCGTATTTAAGGAGTGCAAAAATAGGATAATTTTATTTATCGTCCAAACAATTGGGTAAATAGTGGAAAATTTATAATTTGTATAAATTATCTCACAGGAAGATAAATTATTTTCTTGGTCTCAAAGTAGGATTCAGAGAAGATTTTTGACAGTTCAAAGACTTCGACGGAATTCTTGAAGGAGCTGATTTCTTCAGTAAAATCACCACCTTTCAGATACAAGATCCCGTTCGGCATGGCATTATTTGACGTGGGCGAGACATTCTTTCGCACCATTGAGACGAAATCAGGGAAGGCGGTAACCGCTCTGCTGACGACAAAATCGTAACGTGTTTTGATCTCCTGAATCCGGTTATGCCGGGCCACCACATTAACAAGTTGCAGGCTGGTGGCAACTTCTTCCACGATGCGGATCTTTTTGCCGATGGAATCGATCAGGGTGAAGTCCGACTCCGGAAAGAGGATGGCAAGCGGAATACCCGGAAAACCTCCTCCTGTACCCACATCAATGATCTTCGTGCCGGGCCTGAAACGGATGATTTTTGCCAGAGAGAGCGAATGCAGTACATGGTGAACATACAATTCTTCGATATCCTTACGGGATATCACGTTGATTTTTTCATTCCATTCGCGGTAAAGCGGTCCCAATAGCTCAAATTGGTGGATTTGAACAGGTGAAAGATCGGGGAAATATTTTTGCAAAAGTTCCACTTAAGTATAAATTGTCTAATTGGCTTGTGATTGAGTTTCACTGGTATTTGCCCCAATCGAAGTCCCTGATTTTACTTTATGTCTGGCAATTTCGAATTTCTTTTGTTGTTCAGGTTTTTCTGAAGACTCAGTTTGAAAAAGCAAATTCAAAACTTTTTTCAAGACCATATTCCATTTTTCCATTAATTGGCACTTGACCGTCTTTACTTCGCGATTTCATTGTTCTTCAGCAATTCGAAAAGCATCTCACGGGAGCGGAAGAGTTGAACCTTAACGGTTCCCAGCGGAAGTTCAAGTTCCTTGGCGATTTCATCATAGGAGTACTCCTGAAAGTATCGTAATTCCAGCAATTTGCGGTAGCGCGGTTTCAATTTGGCAACCATTTTGCGGAGAATCTGGGAATTTTGATCCCGGATGATACTTTCCTCCGGATTATAACCTTCTGCCCGGGCATTGTAGTTGTATTCACCACTGACCTGACGGTCGCCGGAGGATGGCTCCAAAGGAACTGTAATCGCCCGTTTTTTTCGCATAAAATCAATGGCATTGTTGGATGCTATGCGAAAAAGCCAGGTACTGAATGCGTATTGAGGCGTATATTGATGGATATTGGTAAAGGCCTTGCCAAATGCTTCAATGGTGAGATCTTCGGCATCTGTTCGGTTATTCACCATCTTTAACAGCATAAAGTAGATGGTATCCTTGTAGCGGCGCATCAGATCGGCGTAAGCTTTTTCACTTCCCTTTCGGGCCGCTTCCACCAATTCGATGTCCCGTTTTGCGTTACCGGATGGACCCTGGGTTACTTCCATTTTCTTTTGCTCCCGGTAAATAATTGGTTGATGATAAAACAGCCATTGATAACGGGCAAACATGCCTTGTAAATCATTAGCATAGGCAAAAAATTCTTCTCGCCTAATTTCTTGGTAGCTACAGCAATAAAAGTCATTTCGGAAATAAGGAGGAAGGACCATGCTCCCAAAATCCAGAATTTCCAAGGTGAAACGACCAGCAATAAGATTAGGGATGCCGTAACTATCAACCGACTCATCAGGTTGAGAGACCTGAAAAAACGTTGTCCGGCAGAAAATTTGCGTCGGAGCATGAGTTGTTTCTTCTTGAACTCAGCCAGATCGTACCAGTCTGTTTCGCCGGTGTAGGCGATCGGACTGGTTTTATTGATTTGAATGACGGTATTATTTTTGGTAGCTATTTTGTTGATGAACAGCTCATTTTCACTGAATGGAGAGTCTAGCACTGCAGCAAATCCGCGCAGTTCCAGAAATTTTTCACGTCTGTAGGCGAGGTTGTATTCAAAAACGGGCATGGTCACTCCAAAAGCCTTACCTGCCCCGGAGAGCAAATAGGAAGTGAAATTTTCATAACGCATCCAGTTTTTGTAATTGCCTGTCGACTGGTTGTAATGCATATAGCCAATGGATACCTCTTTGTCGGGCCCCAATTTTTGCATGTAATTTTTCAGCCACTGATTGTCGCTGACCTGACAAAGAGGACTGAGGTACACAAGCCAATCCTTTGAGGATGCCCTAACGCCGATTGAAATTGCGAGTGCATTGGGAAAGTCGGTTTCCTGGATAATGCGGGTGGTTTTCAGTTTGCCATGACTGATCTTCATCTCTGCGAGTAACCAGTCGGTTCCATCCGTCGAACAATCATCAACCACCACGACTTCATAATCAGGATATTCCTGCGAAAGAAGCGTAGGTAGGAGTGTTTGTAAATACTCGATATAATTTCTGGAGGTAATAATAATTGAGACGGATGGAGAATTAGGTTCCGTATTTTTCTGTCTCCCGCTGAAAATAAATTTTATCAACAGAATCAGATAAACCAGTTGAACCAAAAAAGCCAAACCGAAAAAAATCAGTCCGATGAACTCTTCTGCAGTAAATTGAAATTCCCAAAGATCTATAGTCATAATTCTTACAAAAGTTCCCAAAAATACACATTGCGTAGGTAAGAACCCTATTTTTGAGCAATTTTTTTAAACAAGCATGTATAATGCCGGAAAAGTTATTTTGCGATTATGACTATCTTTGCGCCTTGAAATCTTTTCAATGAAGTTTGAATTACAGCATACAACAGCAGATACAAAGGCAAGAGCAGGTCTGTTCCACACTGCGCACGGGGTTGTCGAAACCCCTGTTTTTATGCCTGTCGGAACTGCCGGCACGGTCAAAGGAATCCATTTTAAAGAACTCAGGGAGGACGTAAAGGCACGTATCATTCTTGGGAATACCTATCACCTTTATTTGCGACCCGGCATCGATATACTCGAAAAGGCCGGAGGCCTTCATCGTTTCAATGGATGGGATAAGCCTATCCTGACCGATAGCGGAGGATTCCAGGTGTTTTCACTGGGTGATATCAGGAAAATTACGGAAGAAGGTGCCAAATTCCAATCTCATATAGATGGTTCACGCCATCTCTTTACTCCGGAAAGTGTGATGGATGTGCAGCGGTCCATCGGAGCTGATATCATCATGGCATTTGATGAGTGCACTCCCGGAGATGCCGATTATGATTATGCCAAAAAATCACTGGAACTCACACAAAGATGGCTCGGGCGTTGCATGGAAAGATTCACAACCACCCAACCCAAATATGGATATGACCAGACACTCTTCCCTATCGTACAGGGATGTGTCTACCCCGATTTGAGGGTGAAGGCTGCCGAACACGTTGCTACATTCAACGCCGATGGATATGCAATCGGGGGACTTTCTGTGGGCGAGAAGGAAGAAGACATGTATGCCATGATCGAAGTCGTCAATGAGGTATTGCCCACCGACCGTCCAAGGTATTTGATGGGAGTTGGGAATCCTGTCAACATCCTGGAAGGAATAGACAGGGGAATTGACATGTTTGATTGCGTAATGCCTACCAGGAACGGAAGAAACGGAATGCTTTTTACCCGGAATGGGGTGATGAATATCAGGAACAACAAATGGGCTGACGATTTTTCTCCGATCGATCCGGAAGGAACTTCTTTCGTTGACAATCAGTACAGCAAGGCTTATTTGAGGCATCTTTTCCAGTCAAAGGAAATGCTGGGTCCGATGATCGGAAGTATTCACAACCTTGCATTTTATCTTTGGCTGGTGGATGAAGCAAGAAAACAGATTTTTCAGGGTACCTTTAAGCCCTGGAAGGAACAGATGGTCTTACAAATGAGAAACAGGCTCTGAGGATTTTTTTTTATTATTTTTGAACCGGATGTCAGACAAGTATTTAAAAAGAATAGACACATACATCATCACACGGTACCTGGGAACCTTCTTCCTGGCTATCGCTTTGATCATTAGTATTGCCATTATCTTTGACGTCTCTGAAAAAATTGACGACTTCATTACGCACCATGCGCCGATCAAGGCCATCCTCTTCGATTATTACCTCAACTTCATTCCTTATTTTACCAATCTGTTCAGCGCGCTGTTCAATTTTATAGCGGTCATATTTTTCACTTCCAAAATGGCGGCCAATTCCGAAATCATTGCCATGATGGCCAGTGGGGTCAGTTACAAGCGGCTAATGCGGCCTTTTATGATTGCCTCAGGAATCATCGCGCTGATGTCGTGGATACTGGGTAATTTTATCATCCCTCCCGCCAACCTTTCAAGGGTGAACTTCACCAATACCTACGTCATCAATGACTATGTCAACTCGGATAAGAACATCCACAGGCAGCTTGAACCGGGAGTTTTGGTTTATATGAAGAGTTACAATGTCAAAGGTGATGTTGGATACAAATTTACGATCGAGAAATTTGAGGGTCGCGAGTTGAAGTCGAAACTGATAGCCGATTACATCAAATGGGATCGGGAGAAGAAAAAATGGGTCATTCACAATTATTATATCCGCGACACGAGTGGTCCGACAGAGAAAGTAACCAGCGGCATCCAGATCGACACCACCCTCAGGATGACTCCTGCAGAGTTCGGACAGCAAAATTCCAGGCAGGAAACCATGGATTTCTGGCAACTCCGGCAATACATCAAGGACCTCAAGCTGAGAGGTGTTGATAATGTTTCGAGTTACGAAAAGGAAGATTACCAGCGTACTGCAGGGCCAATAAGTACATTTATCCTGACGATCATCGGGGTATCACTTTCCTCGCGGAAAACCCGTGGTGGAATTGGTTTGCACCTGGGCCTCGGACTTCTGCTCGGTTTCTCTTACATCATGTTCATGCAGGTGAGTACAATTTTTGCCTTCAAGGCCGGATTCAACATCCTTTTGGCTGTTTGGCTGCCCAATATGATCTATGCGGGAATCGCACTTGTATTGTACAACAGGGCTTCCAAATAGTTCTTTGTCAATAAAAAATCAGAATATATTTATTTGTATAATTTTGATACAATGAATGTTGCAATCATCGATAGATAAACCGGATGGTGCCTGAATGCCCGGAGACAGTCCGGAAAG
Source organism: Prolixibacteraceae bacterium (assembly GCA_037129695.1). Lineage (GTDB taxonomy): Bacteria > Bacteroidota > Bacteroidia > Bacteroidales > Prolixibacteraceae > CAINVV01. Next base: position 27,306 of record JBAXUL010000017.1, on the reverse strand, counting down.
ATTAATTTTTGTATTTTCGTGGCACAATATTTTCACCGAAAATTAGTTCCCTTAAGGAACAAAATAAAAGTAAAAACCTACAGATTATGTCATTAAAAAGAAACATCCTTGACCTTCGCAGAAGAAAAAAAGAGGCTCAGCAAGGTGGTGGAGAAGCTGCCATAGGGAAACAGGTTGCCATGGGTAAAAAAACTGCCCGCGAAAGGATCAAAGCGATCCTGGACGAAAACTCATTTCATGAGTATGACCTGTTTGTTGAACATACCGGTAAAGACTTTGACATGGAAAAGAAGGTTTTACATGGTGATGGTGTCATCATTGGCACCGGAACAATGTACAGCCAGCCTGTTTGTATTTATGCGCAGGATTTCACGGTAGCAGGTGGTTCTCTGGGATTGATGCATGCCCGTAAGATTACAAAGATCATGGATCATGCCCTGAAGATGCGTGTTCCGATCATCGGAATCAACGATTCAGGCGGTGCACGTATTCAGGAAGGTGTTAACTCCCTGGCAGGATACGGTGAGATATTCTATCGCAATACGGAAGCTTCCGGAGTTATTCCGCAGCTATCTGTTATCCTCGGACCTTGCGCCGGCGGAGCCGTCTATTCACCTGCCTTGACCGATTTCGTGTTCGTTGTTGAGAATATTTCCAAAATGTTTATCACTGGTCCGGGTGTGATAAAAACCGTGTTGGGCGAAGAAATTTCGATGGAAGAGCTTGGCGGTGCCTTGGTTCACAGCGAAATAACAGGAAATGCCCATTTCTATGCCTTGAGTGAGGACGAATGTTTCGAGCAAATCAAGAAACTGATTTCCTACATTCCATGGAACAATACCCAGAAGGCCCTTCGCTTTCCGACGCAGGCACCTACTTTCCCCGTTAGCATTGAGGACATCGTTCCAAGCGATCCACACTATCCCTACGATATTCGTGACATCATCAAAGCCGTTTCCGACAGTTCCGATTTTTTTGAAATCATGGAGCTTTTCGCCCGAAATATTGTGATCGGGTTTGGTCGCATCGGTGGAAATACAGTCGGTTTCGTTGCCAACCAGCCGATGTATCTGGCCGGGGTACTCGATTGTGACAGTTCAGACAAAGCCGCCCGTTTCATTCGCTATTGCGATGCTTTCAATATTCCTATCGTGACACTGGAAGATATGCCGGGGTATTTGCCGGGTGTTGATCAGGAACACGCAGGTGTGATCCGTCATGGCGCTAAATTGTTGTATGCCTACAGCGAAGCCACAGTTCCGAAAGTCACAGTGATCATCCGGAAAGCTTATGGCGGAGGTTACATAGCGATGAACTCCCGTCACCTTGGTGCTGACTTCGTCTACGCGTGGCCAACTGCAGAGATTGCAGTAATGGGACCGGAAGGTGCAGCCAATATCGTCTTTCGAAAGGAAATTGATGAGGCTGAAAACCCTGCTGAAATGCGTAAGCAGAAGATTCAGGAGTACAAGGATAAATTTGCCAATCCATTTGTGGCCGCTTCAAAAGGTTACATTGATGAAGTGATAGAACCTTTGGAGACACGTGCCCGCCTCATCCATTCCCTGGAAATTTCAGAGAACAAGGTTGATAAAAGACCACTAAAGAAACACGGAATACCTCCGTTCTGATCATTTATTGATCTTAATTTCAGACTATTATGGAAGAGAAAAAACCAAAATACGAAGTATTCGTTGTCAACACATCGCAATACTACACCCTGCATACCAAGAAATATGGAATGCGGAAGAAGTGGCAACCTGTCGACCCGAACGAAGTACGCGCTTTTATCCCGGGAACAATCCTTGAAGTCTATGTTCAGGTAGGACAGGAAGTTCCTGCCGGTGAGCGGCTGATCAAATATGAAGCCATGAAAATGCAGACGACGCTTGAAATGCCCTTTACGGGAAAAGTGCTGGAGGTTAATGTAGCCGCCGGGGATAAAGTTCGCAAAAATCAGGTTTTGATTTTACTTGAGGAGCCGGCAGAATAAGCGCCAGCGGAACCTAAGCAATATAGAGTGCCTAAAGTGAATAGCTTCCCTTTAGGCATTTTTTTGTGGCAGGTTTCAAGATCGGAATTGAATTCGCTAGATCCTCTGGTGTGCCTTCTTATCCAGCATCCTGTAAATCTCCAATAGCTCTCTCGCCGTATTTTCCACGGCCCTTTCAATGTTCATTTTTTCAAGGAGAAGGGAAGCTTCTTCGACCAGAATTCCTTTCCCTCCTTCAATGGATTCTGACAGGTTGAGATACTGGATGATCCAGAATGCATTGACCTGGTGGTAAAATCTTTTCACAAAAGTCCTGTTATCGGCACAGTTTTTTTTCAGTTCCTGCAACCTGGCAAGGGTATCTGTCTGTTGAAGATAAGCCTGTAATCTCGGGTCAAAAGTGATGATCCTGTTTTCCCACTCTTCACGATTGGTTGTGTAGAAGTATCCCGGATCTGCAAACAGAAGCCGCAATGTCTCGAAAATTTTCAGGGAGTAGGCAGTATGGAGCTCCTGATCCCCCTCCTCCCACTTTTTCAATGCCGCTCCAGTACCAAACGGAACACGGTGAGAAATTCGTGCAGCAGGGTACACTGTCGCATTGGAGATGTGTCCGTATTCGCCCAATAAAACGATCTTATGCAGAAAATGGAAATCTTCGCCTGCCTGTCGCCTGTTCATTCCGCCTTGCTTGACATAGGACGAAGCCTTCACGGCGAAACTGGACCCGACGGTGTGTATCGAGTGGGGGTAACCGCTCCATTGCATGGCGTTTCTAAGGTAGCGAAGATAGAGTTCATAAAGGATGATGCCTTCGCGGATCGAAGGTTCGAGAGAAGGGTCATCTACCGGATGACTGAAATTGAGATTGACAAAGTTGAAGCGTGGATTTCTATTGAATTCCGCCTCAATGGCTGTGAAGTAGTTGGGTGTGACAAGACTGTCGGCATCAAATGCGATCAGAACCCCATCCTCCAGGCCGGATTGATACAGGCACCTGATCGCTTCATCCATGGCTATTTTTCTGGCCCAGCCAACCCCTGCCCATTTGGATGGCAATGAAGGCGCATGCTGTAACCGGAGTTGGAAAAAGGGGGAATGATTCTCCCTCCAGGATTTTACCTGCGCAATTGTTTCCAGGTTATGCGCATTAATCTCCGGAAGTGATTGGTCGGATGAGTTGACTACAACGATGACAGTCACACCGGCGGAAGGCGGATTACAATCCGACAGAGAACTTAGCGAAGTCAGGAGCTCGGGCTCATCGTAACAGGGAATAGAGACGAATATACTGCTCCTGTCAGGCGTAACAGGGAGATGATCGGTCACCGGCAGGATTTGCTGCCGGTCTAAATAGGCCCTGAATTGTGACATGAAGCGAAAATAAATCAGGAAATATACTGATCCGGGTGTTCAACAGGCAATTGGCTGCTGCGGGATATCAGGGTTTGTACCTTTTGTTCAGTCCATCAGCAACATCTTTCGTGATGTTGAATCTTGGCGTACCTTCCAGCATACTGGCACTGTTGAGAATGAGATCGAATTTTTTATCTGCGTTGTAGCTTTTAAGAAACGAAGAGATACTGTCAATGATCTGTTGATTGATCTGACGCTGCATTTCGTTTAGCTTTTGAGTTAGCTCATAATCGAGACGTTCGATTTCCTGCTGCTGGCCTACCAGCCTCTCCTGCTCCAGTTTTGCGCGTTCCTCAGTCAGAAATCCGCCTTTTTGTACCTTTTCCTGGAAGGAGGCTGCATCCTTTTCGAATTTGATTCGTTTTACACTGTATTCTTTTTTGAAAGACTCCTGGTTTACCTGAAGATTGGAAGTCAGTTTCTTGGCAAGTTCATAAGTGAAAAGAACAGAATCCATTTTGACATAGGCAATCGAAGCTGAGTTCGAGGCGATGTTCTTCTCATTCCCTTTATAAACAACTCCGCTCTTATTCATCGTAAAATGAAGCAGGTAGAGTACTGCTATTAATATTCCTAAAACAACCGAGACAATTGTAGAATTCTTCATACTAAAAGTGATATTCTATTATCATGATTAAGTGACACAAATATAACTGAAATGAGCATCATTACAAAATTACCAAACGCGACGATATAACCTGAAGTCAATCTCTTTTCATTCTTTGAATTACAGATTATTAACAATTAATTGCTGCAATAGAATATGCAACCAGATTAATTCCTTTCCGATATTTTATCCGAGTTGATAAACATCATAGATTCGCAGATTCGACATCGTTATTTTTACAAAACCAAATAAGGGTAATTAAACAAATAGTGATGATCAATCGTGCGATAGCCAATATTCTGCCCCACTTGCCCAAAGGGCTTGTTAGGATCTTTGCCAACAAGTACTTCTCGGGGGAAAACCTCTCTGATGCACTTCGTGAATCAAGAAAACTAAATGAGGAGGGATGTGCTGTTACCCTTGATATTTTGGGAGAATACATTTCAAAATTGGAAGAGGCAGAACAATACAAGGTACAATACCTGGATGTCATCGAACAGTTTTCTGCCGCGAAAATTGTCGGGAATTTCTCCCTGAAACCTTCCATGTTTGGACTTTTGCTCGACAAGGAAGCATGTTACACCAATTTCAGGGAAATAGTAATGGCTGCCGAAAGGCACAACAGTTTTATCCGGATCGACATGGAAGATTCGACCTGCACTGACGACGAAATTCATCTCTACCTGAGACTTAAAAAGGAATTTCCGGGTAGGGTAGGATTGGTGTTGCAGGCCTATATGCATCGCACCCTGAATGACATCAAACAGATGATGGAGATTCATACGGAACTCTCTCCGATCAATTTTCGCCTTTGCAAAGGGATTTATGTAGAAGATCAATCCATCGCCTTCAAAGGTTACCAGCAGGTTCGTGATCATTTTCTGGAGGATCTGGAATTTATGTTGCTGAATGGTATTTTCGCCGGAATTGCCACCCATGACGCTTATCTGGTTGAAAAATCAATGCAGTTGGTTGAAAAACATAAGATATCCAAAGATAAATTTGAATTCCAGATGTTGTTTGGTGTCAATCCCGGTATGCGCCGTTCGATTGTGGAGAAGGGTTATTCAATGAGAGTATATGTACCCTTTGGTAAGCAATGGTTCAATTATTCTACCCGCCGGCTAAAAGAAAACCCCAACATGGTCTGGCACATCGTCAAGGCGATATTTATCAGGGGATAAAAGTCAGGGAAGTGAGATTATTGATTTTTAGCTGAAGAAAAGTCCAGTTTTAAATCCGACCTTTCATTCCACTGCAATTTGCCTCTGACAATTCCAAAATCGGCAACAACTTCTAAGGGTTAAAAGGAATGTACCTGGTAGTATCCGGCTTCATCACTTCATGGTGAGCAAGGATCATGTCAATTTCACTTCGGGTTGCCATTTCGTTGGTCACCTTGTTCTTGCGAATAATCGGTGACCCGAACTGAAGGTAATTGGTGATAACATTTCCTGTTGAGATACCGACTCCGTTTTCAGGTGTGACCAGCAACCCCTTGTATTGCGCCTTCATTTCATAACCGCGCAGGGTTTTTTTTGCGCTCATTTCTGCATCATATTTGGTGACTGGTTGTGTCAGTCCCTGTAAGACAGCTTTATTTACATTTTTTTGAGCCTGATTGATCATCTCTTCATTCACTTTTACCTCCGTGATCATGGACGGATAAACGGCAATGCGGGGGAAAATCACGATCTCCGGTATCTGGATTGTATCTTTCGGCATAAATACACCCATCAGGTATTCCAGTGCCTTCAAAGTATCAGGTATGACTACCCGAACCTCCTTGTATCCGGTATACCGGTAGGAGATGGTATCCCCCGGATGACCAAAAAGTGTAAATTTTCCATTGGAATTAGTCGAAAAATTTTCAGCCTTGTGAAGGATAAAGTGGGCATTGGAAAGAGGCTCTTTGGTTTCGCTGTCATACACCGCACCTGTGATAAAGATTCTGAGTTTTTTGGAACTGCTTTCCTGTCCGGAAACCTGAATAGTGATGGCCGGGATAAGGAAAACGAGAATCAGTAATATGGGTTGAAGTCTCATTCGAAAATATTTTAATCGTGTAATTGAATATTTCGAAATTATACCGACATCCACCGATCAGATGCCTGATTGCTTTTCGAGGTTAAATCAAAGGCCTAAAAATTGTACAAGTCGGCCACTTGTATCGCACCCCTATCAGAGGAAGTTTCTATTCAATGAACAAACTTAAATCCGGAAGGCTTGTAATATCCGGACGATGTCTATCAGCGCATCTGTGTTCTTCAGAAACTAACTAAAGGTAATAAAAAAGCGATGAAAAGTCAATCTTTTCAGTGAAAATTCAGATTACTGATTGAAGATGCGGAACCTGGCAATTCCCCATTTCTGCAAACGGTATTTCACCGACACAAGTAACACACCAATCCCATAAATGGTGCTTCTCTTGAAATTAATGGAGGATGCTTCTTCGAAATATTTTGTAGGGCAGGTAATTTCTGCAATCTCAAATCCTGCGAAAAATATTTGGGCAATCATCTCGTTGTCAAAAATAAAATCGTCAGAATTGAGTTTATAGTTGATTGATTGAAGTACATTTCCTGAGAATGCACGGTAACCGGTATGGTATTCTGACAATTTTTGGTTTAGCATTAAGTTTTGAAAAAGTGTCAGGAAACGATTGGCAATGAACTTGTACATGGGCATCCCCTCCCTGACGGCTCCTTTCCCCAGGATTCTTGATCCCAAAACGACTTCGTATACACCATTGGCAATCAGGTAGGACATGGAATGGATTAGTAGCGGCGTATATTGATAATCCGGGTGCAGCATGACAACAATATCCGATTGAAGTTCAAGCGCCTTGTCGTAGCATGATTTCTGGTTGCCACCGTAACCCTTGTTTTCCATATGGGTCACAATGTGCTTGATTCCAAGGTTTTTAGCAACCTCAATGGTATTATCCCGGCTAAGGTCATCCACCAAAATGACGTGATCAACGATGTCAAATGGTATTTCCCGGTAGGTCTGCTCCAGGGTCTTTTCTGCATTGTAGGCAGGAAGAACAACAGTAATAATTTTTTTATTTATCATTTTTGAATGCTTTACGCTTTAAAAATACGAATCCGTTTTTTTCATAAATCAATTCCAGAGTAGGGTATTTTTCCAGATTGGCAGCCAGTTGGTCGACCTTGACGATGAAGTAAGTATCCTGGTCGAGGTCACCTTTGAGAAGCCACTCCATATCATATACTTTCGGATTATCGGAAGGTTGCCTTTTGCCATAGAAGAGTGGGGCATAGCTGAAGTAATCGACTGCGTAGGCCCTCGCATTTTTGGAAGAAATATCTTCGAGGAATTCAATGGCTGCACGTTGTGAATAACCTTCAATTCTGGGGGTGACCATCCATGTGAGAAGGGTTATGCAAACGATCGAGCTGAGCAGTAGGATACTGTTGGCTATGATTGGTCTTTTCAAGGCTTGAATTCCGTAATATATTAATCCTGCGAGCAAAAGGATGCCTGCTGAAGATTCAAGTCCCGACCAATGTACGGCGGCTTGCATGTTTCCTGCCGCGAAAGCATCATCCACCCAGCCTTTTTCCAAAACCCACGAAAGGTGCATGGCAACAAATGGCAGAGCAATGGCAGCCAAAGCAATCAAACCGCCAACGATTAACTGAAGGTTTCTCACCCATTTTTTGGGGACATAGGATTGATTCTCCAAGGAATATATATAGAGAGCGGCAAGATAGGTGATGGGGAAATAACACAGACTTGAATAATGAACAATCTTCGTTTTGACGATGGTGAACAGGATAAGCACGGTCCAGAAAAGCAGGATCATCCATCGCTGGAATAAAACCTGCATCGTATTTGCCGGGAGTAGTTTAAGCAGGACAGGCAGGGCAAAAACGGATGCCGGAAAAACCCCCAGCAGGAGCACCACAAAATGGTACAGGAAAAATCCTCCATGACCGGCATCCTGGGTGGAAAATAGCCTGATCTGGTAGTTGATGAAATCCATGATGACCGACCCGTGCCCTGTGAGCCATTGTACAATAAACCAGAACCCGCCGACAAAACTGAACACCAGCAGATAAAGGACTACATGAAAGGGTTTGATGGGCATTTTAAACCTGATCACCAATAAAAAAACTGCCAGTGTGATGCTGAAAATGAGGAATGCGACAGGCCCCTTCGTCATGACTGCCAATCCGATAAAGATGGCGGAAATAATCAGGTTTTTTATTTGTTGACCATTGACTTTTTTTTCCATCAAGGCGTGAATGTAGTAAACGAAAAAGGCGACTCCGTTAAATATAAACAGATTAAACCAGGGGTCAATGATGCCGGATTTGAAGTACAAATAGGGCAGGATGGAGCAGGTATACATGAAAACCCAGGTGAGACCGAATTTCGAATCGAACAGTTTTTTGCCGTGGTTATATAAACTCAGTATGGTGACGATACCACACACCGCATTGGGAAATCTGGCAGCGAATTCGTTGATTCCGAAAAGTTTCATGGAAAGAACCTGCAACCAGATGAACAATGGCGGCTTTTCCCAGAATGGTTTGAAGTCAATCTGAACAGTCAGATAATTATGGGTCACAAGCATCTCCCTGGCTGATTCCGCGAAATTGATCTCATCCCAATCGAACAAATGCATATTCCCAATAAATGGGATAAACAACAATGCGGCAAATGCGACAAGGAGTAACTGAACCAACCAGTTTTTTTCGAGTATTTTATTAAGCATAATTTCGATGAAAAGGAAGTAGCGGATGTCCGAGATTCCGGAGTAAATTTTTCTGATCAAAAATGACAAGGACCAGCAGTGAGGTAATGGTTCCAATCACTGCTCCGGCGATCACATCAGGCAGGAAATGCTGTGAAAGATACATTCTTGAGTAGGCTATTGTGACTGAAATGAGGAATGCCCCGAATTGCAGGCTTTTTTTATCCGTAAAGGATGCAAGGCACAAAAACAGGGCAAATGCAGTTCCTGAATGTCCTGAAGGAAAACTATGTTCAGACAGAATTTTTACCCCATCCACCAGGTGAAGAGGGTAGGAATGACCAATTAATGCTACCGGACGGATGACATCGGGAAATACGAATATTTTCAGCAGTTGAATGAATAATCCTGATAACAGGTAACTGATTAATAGGAGAATGCCTTTCCTTATATTGAAAAATAGAAATCCCAATGCCACGAGTATTGCAGCAATGCCATCACCTAAATTGGTAAAGAAACAAAAGAATTGATCCAGGAATGGACTATTTCTGGCATTCACCCATAGTTCTACCTCCACTTTATTGTAAAAGAGCAGCAACAGAGACAATCCCCCGGCGAGCGCAAAAAAGGGGATCGAAAATGCTTTTGTCTTTTGCAGAAATCCAATCATAGGCATCATCAATTAAGGCAACAAAAATAGACAAAGAAATTAATTTACTTCAAGTTCCCTCCATCCCGGAATTTTAGGAAAAGATGCGTGAGGATCAGTCTGATACCAGAAACAGGTGGAGGCGATGTCGGAATGCTGGGCAAGATACCTTCCTCCCTGATGCCAGCCGAGATCCTGAATGGTCACTTTCAGATCCTTCTCAAAGCGGATAGGATCCATGATGTGCCAGCGGTAAAGTCCGAAACGCATCATCACATTGTAGTCGCCCGAAGGCCTGATTACCTGATGCAATCCGGTGTAGGGAGTGCAAAATTCCTTGTACTTGCCGTCGCGGTCAAAATTATAGGATCCGCAGAAATAGTCCTCGGTTCCTGTTCCGCAGATAGTTGGGAACTTTCCATCGCCGTCGATATAAAATTTGATTTCCCCTTCACCCCACCATCCGTTGTTGTGGACACCCCAGGCCAGATAGAGCCCGACAAACTGCCCTTTGCCTTTAATCCCGTCCACAATGGTGTAAATGGATGTCTCAACCGGATTGGACCGGCGAAACTGGGCATGGAAATAGGCGGCGTCAGAAGGAACTTCTGTGAGGGTATAATCGATCTGATAATAGACTGACATGGCATCCTTGTCGCTGATATTTTCCATGGTAATCTTACATTTTTTGCGGAATGGCATGGCCCAGTAGCAGTTGAAGGCGCTACCCGGGTTAACGCATACCGGAAGGGAAGTTAACTGGGCATAACTGCCCCATCCCTGACCAAAAAAATCGCCTACAGGGCATTCGACAGAAGGCTCGGTTTCGTCATCCCAGTAGATGCGAAGTATGGAGAAGCGCCAGTTGCCGGTAGGGGTCATCCAGATGTGCTGGATCGCTCCGGGACCTTCCATTTCGGCCAATGTATATGTTTGTCCGGGTTGGATTTTGATGAAAGGATTGATTTTCCATCCCTGACCCATATCACGTGCGGCATTGGCGGCATTGGCAATGTTGGGTTTGGCTTTGTCTGCCGGATCAGACATTCCCCCTTTCCCTTTTTCTCCAGTGAAATTCTCGGGACTGATTGACCTTGTTTGAGCGTTGGATAATCGGTAGAGGTTACCCATATTCATTTCCAATCCACTGAATTTTGACTGGGAAAATCCTTCCATCGCAAAAAGACCTAAAAGGGCAAAAAACAGGATCTTACTTTTCATTTTATACAGTTATTAAGGTGTTATACTGATTCAGAGGCTCAATTTACTGAAAATATAATTATTAAATTTTCTGATGTGCTTAATTTACTTCAAATATTTAAACTGTCACCATTAATACTGTTGCGGAATAGATGAAAATAACTCACAAAATGTGATTGCATGTTTGCCAAGCAGAATTGAACGCAACAGTGATGAATTAATAAGTCACTTCTGTCAGGCCTGGGCCTCTTTAACGAAAATGAATTACTAACTATTAAAAACTTATTAACATGAAGAATTTTAATTGTCAGACTGGTGTTGTTCTATTTAACGAAGAATTATCGGCACTGTTGTTTGGGTACGGCATACCATGCCCAATTATTATTGAGGAATAGTTCCAAATTTTCCTGGAATCTTGATTCTGTAAGTCAGGGCATTTTTAAAATAATTCATTCTGCCTGGGTGTTTCAGGTTTTGACGGAGTATTATTTTAAAAATGAGTCCTGATTTTTTATTTTGTATTCAGTAGGAATTGATAATAAGGAATTTAAATTTGATGAGTGTTTTTTCAAATTAAGATTGAGATATCCGGTCGTTGTGTGAAAGGATGTTAAAAAACGACAATTCTCGATTCTAAAATTAAACTTTACCGTGCTAACCGAGTCTAAACTTCGAAAACTAATAGGTAGTTGATACGTAGTTTTTAATTTTTATTGCCAATTGCAATGTCCGTAATCTAGCCGATGGACATTATATGATACATCCAATTGTTGGTGTTCATATCAGTTTTCTTCGCTGAACGAAGGTTGCTTCTGGCCATAAAGAACAAATAGGTAGCAGATGAAAGATATTTCCGTCATAATCGTCAATTATAAGGGTGGAGACAGACTTAAAAGGTGTCTTCAGTCTCTTCAAAACATAGCGGATAGCCGTTTTACCTTCGAAGTCATAGTGATTGATAACCATTCGAATGATGGCAGAAAGGCCGAATTCGTCCATCATTTTCCTCGATTTACTTTCCTTTCCAATACAGGGAACAATGGTTTCGCCAATGGCTGTAATCTTGGTATGTCTCAAAGCAAGGGAATTCATTTGTTGTTCTTGAATCCAGATACTAATGTGAATGCCGATGCCCTCTTCGATATGCTTGAAGAAGTGCGCGTCCGGCCTGAATTTTCAATAGTGACATGCAGGCAGATCAGGGAGAATGGCACCGTAGACCGGCCATACGGAAATTTTTTATCCCTTATCACCTTGACAGGATGGTTGCGCGTCATACGAAGGATATTTGCCGGGAGCATCGAAAAATCGATAGAACATACCAAGCATTATATCTATCCTGACTGGGTATCCGGTTCAGTAATCATGATGAAAAGGGATAGCTTCATCCGGTTAGGCAAATGGGACGATGATTTCTGGATGTATTACGAAGATGTCGATTTGTGCCGCCGTGCCCAGCTCAGACATGGTGAAATTGTCAAATTGAAAAACGCTGTAGTTGGTCATATTCATGGCGGTTCCTCCCGATTGAACAAGGAGATTACGGTGATGACCAAAACGGAGGTTCACATTTCACGCCATGTTTATATTTCGAAACATGAACGGAATAGTCGTGCATTTTATATGCACCTGATCCTTATTTTGAACAACCTGGTTTTGGGGTTTGTGCCAGCCATCCTTGGACTGATACTCTTTTTTGTCAAGCATTGCAATATTTATACCCTCAGTTACTTTAAACTGGCAGGATATTATCTCAATACATTAAAGTCAGGAATCTGGGTAAGCACCAAATCTGTCAACTATTTGGCATTGGAACATGCTTCGGTAAGGCAAAATACTCATTCTGAATACGAAGAGGCTTTTCCAATGGAGTGGTGAATGGGATTCAGATAGTCACTGATACAAGTGATTGGTACAATTTCATCAAATTGGCAGCAACTGCCTGGTCATTGAACTTTCGGGAATGGACATACCCTTTTTGTATCAACTCATTTTTTAAATCGTTGTCTGTCAGTATTTTTTTAATGGCTAAGCCAATTTCCTGGCTGTTGGAAGGATCAACATACAGTGCAGCATCGCCTCCGGCTTCGGGCAGGCTGCTGATATTCGATGTAATGACCGGGCATCCTGAAGCCTGCGCTTCGAGTACCGGAAGTCCAAATCCCTCGAAGAAGGAAGGATAAACCATAATTTCAGCCATCTGGTAAATTGCCTGCAACTCATCAGAGTTGGTCTGATGCAAAAAAATCAATTGCTTCCTGATATCCGATTCGAAAATAAATTCGTCGAGTTGTTTCTTGTACTCCGTGGGTTTTCCGACAAGAACGATAGGGATATCCAGTTTTTCCTGCACCATGCCTTCCAGGATCGCGAGCTGGTTCTTCCTCTGTTCGATGGTTCCTACACAAAGGATGAATTTTTCGGGCAAATTGAATTTCAATCTGACGGCTTGCTTCAGTTCTTCTTCTACTTTTTCGTAGTATCTTTTGTCGCACGACTGGTAGACCACTTCAATCTTACCGGCATCAATTCCCAACAGGTCAATCAAATCAGTTTTCGTCTGCTGACTAATTGCCAGTATTTTCGTTGCCCTGTGACAGGAACGGATCGTAAAAAAACGATACAGCATCCGGTCAATCTTCTTGTAAAAAGCAGGAAACCTGAGGAAAATAAGATCATGAATGGTGAGAACCGAAGGTACTCCAGATTTCTTCAACCCAAAAGGAAGGACGTTGCTAAGCCCGTGATAGATATCAATCCTGTTGGGTTTGAGTAACCCGGATACTTTGTAAAGGCGCCAGTAGGGTCTTAATCGTCTGGATATATTAGCCTGTGGTGTGATAACCTGAACATTTTCCGGGGTCTTATAAAGGTCAGTTAAAATTGGAGCAAAAAGTACGTACTTGTTATCCGGGTAAAATTTGGATAACAGGTTGACAGTATTCCTGCTATAATTGCCAAGACCGGAGAAATTCTGAAATAACCTCTTGGCTTCAAATCCAATAATCATAGTTTGGTCAATTTGGTAGTTGTTTGGACTTAACCCGTTGTTTGGTTGCCAAAAGTAATTTTTTTTAGTTATGAAATTGCAGTAATTTGTAAATCACTATTCGCGATGATTCGATTCTTGTGGCGATTTGCTTTGCCGATCGTTGATTTCATTTGGCCTGAAAAAATATTACTTATCCGGTAATTTTCCTGAACAGACTGAGGTATTCCATTAAATTGGTTTGCCATGAAAATTTTTGCGAATAACTTTTTAAAATTTCAGGCAGGGAAGGGTCTTTGTCAAATTCTTGCATGTTTTTCTGGAAAAAGCGGGCCATCTCACCGGGTTCAAAAGATTCCCAATAATATGCGTGGCTGCCACAAACCTCAGGGATGCTCGAAAAAGTGGAAGCAAAAACCGGTTTGCCAAATCGCATGGCTTCAACAGGCGGCAGCCCCATGCCTTCGAATTTTGAAGGGAATAGGACCGCTTTGCAGTTGTTGTACATCCAGAACTTTTCTTCCTCCGAAATGGTTCCTGGAAGGATAATTCTGTTCTGCAATCCCAGCGCATTGATTTTCTTCTGCAATTCTTCCGCATAACCTGATGACTTGTTACCAGCCATCACCAGTTTGTAGTTTTCGGGGAGGTGTTGTATGAAATCGACGAGCACACTCAGATTCTTCTTCATCTGTAAAACTCCGATGGAGAAAAGCAAATCTCCTTCCGGGACAAATGCCGGTTTGCTGGCCTGAGAGAAAGTGCTTACTTTCACCCCATTGTAAATCATGTAGATAGGTGTATCACCAATGTTCAGATTCTCCCTCACCATGCCTTCCGTGAATTTGGAAATGACAGTGATTGCTGTTGCCCTGTTTACTTTTTTCTGCAATATTTTCAACCTCTTTTTGGCCTTTGCAGGTGATTTCTCTCCCAGGAAATTCAGATCATGAATGGTGATGATATATGGTGTTTTTAAATCCGAAGGGAAATAGGCTGAATCCTGATGCAACGCGTACCACAGATCATACTTTCTGCATAAGGCGGGGAAATACCTGCGCTTTAGCGATACTACCTCATAATCCACCAGATTTCCAAAGTATCCCTTGAATTTACGTGGAACAAGCAGTGTAAATTTGAATCGTTGATCTTCTATCCTGCTGATTCCTTCTCCGAAAAACAAGGCTACCTGTCCAAGCCCCGTGTTCAGATCCTTTAGTCTGTCAAGATCGATCAATACCGATAATTTATCCATTTCTTTTCAACGATTTATCCCAATTCCAATTGTTATAACTATTTGCTTTAACCCGTTTCTTTGTGCTTGAACGATTTCGCGCAACCCGCTGAAGTTGAAGCTTTGATTTTTTCGAGGCGGTTTTCCTGTTTGTCCAATAGGGGCGAAGGAATGTTAGCCTTAAAGGCAATATTGATTGTTGACGAAGTAGGGCAAAATGCCTGACAATTTCATTCAAAGTGTTCGTTGAAGTTGTTCAGAACATTCTGACTCTTCCCTTTTTAAGTTTTGTTTTAAAAGTCCGGAACGAATCGGTTCCCTTGATGTCAATTCGTTTTAATTCATATTTGTTCGTTGTTCCCGGCTGATTGTATCTGTTCCCAATACGTAATCCTGCCTCCACACCATTTTCTTTCAGAACATTAAAAAATTGCTCTTTTTGAGGATGTTCGCGGGGATAGGCACCATAAGGATAGGCCAGGATAGGTACAACTGGAATCTGATGGTCTTTCAGTGTTTTGAAACATCTGGCAATATCGTTGGCAACCTCCCCGAAGGTGAGCGTGGAGTAGTTTTGATGACCAAAGGAGTGTAATCCGAATTCGATGAATTGGGAATCCATTTGAAGCAGATGGGTGAAATCCATGAGCGGCAACGGAGGTTCTGTCTCCCATTCGCTGGTAAGTCCGATGAATTTTGCAGGCAACATAATGGCCGCATTCAACTTGTGTTTGATCAGCATCGGGTAGAGCAATTCAAAATTATTCAGGTACCCGTCATCAAAGGTGATCAGCAGAGGTTTTACCGGATATACAAAATCAGGATTGATAATGTCCGATAAACGGATGCAGTTGTAATTTTGTTGAGTGATAAATAGAAACTGCTGTTCGAGTTGATCAACAGTAACCGAAGTTCCTGAAATGTAGCCTTCCGACACCTTATGGTACATCAATATTGGAAGTCCTTTTGCACGCGGTGTAAAAAGGCTGCACCTTATCTGGACAAAGATTATTATAACTAAAATGCTACAAATCAACAGTATCATTGGATTTGATATTTATTTTTTCGTATAGTTTCAGGTACTTGACCAGGTTGTAAAAGGCGGTGTTGATGGACCAGATTAATCCCGGAAATCCATTCATGAAGTTGAGTTGTACAAAGTAGGCAATCAAAAAAGCGGCAGGAAATTTGATCAGGATTTTAAATTGGCTCACTTTTTTCTTCTTTCTGAGCGCATCAATGGCTGCATAGGAAGTAAAGCGGTTAAACTTTTCGTAATAGTGGGTTAAATCCTTGTAGCTATAATGAATAACTACGTTTTTAAGTTTTTTGACTTCTCCATGGAGAATAATCTTTTCGTGCAGTTTGTCGTCGTTAAAACCCCCGGAATTTCTGTTGTACAGTCTTAAATGTGAAAGATTTGCCTCTTTCCCGAACCGGAAAAGTTTCCCCATGAAAACCAGCGATATGATGATGCTAAATCCTGAATACCGGATGTGATCCTCTGCCAAAATTGATATTATTTCTTCCTGAAGTGCTTCAGAAATAACTTCATCACTATCGATCGAAAGAATCCAGTCATGTTTGGCAAGACTGACGGCATGCTGTTTTTGGGCGCCGTACCCGTCGAATGGATGGTGCGAAAATTGACATGAATATTTGAGGCAAATTGCCTTCGTTGCGTCTGTGCTGCCCGAATCAACTACCACAATCTCATCGCACCAGCTTAACGCACGAAGCGTTGCTTCCAGCGTATCTTCGTTGTTGAGGGTGATGATTACTGCACTTATATTATGCTTATTGGCCATATCCAACCACAGATTAAGTTCAATTTTTCCTGAGAATGGATGATCCTTTCAGGAATTTCATACAATTAGTCTGAGTAAAAATACCCTTTTCTTTGAAATGCCGGCAAGGTGCGGCTAACTTAACTGTCGATTGAGTGGAAGACTCTTACCTTAAGCTTTTTATTTTGTTTTTTTCCACTCTTCCATATCCTGGTAATAATGATCAATTTCACTTCTTGAGCTTTTCCTGATAAACCGCTCTGAAGGTTTTAGGTATTCTCCGCTGTTGGGGATACCGTTGGTTGTAACGGCAGTATTTCCTGCAGCATCCTTCCTGATGGTGAATCCATCAAAATAGGTGCCATCAAAAAGGTAGGCCCTGAACCTGAGCGAATCAGCGGCAACATCAAACAATTGGTACATGGCAGAATTGGTGGCCATTTTGTCCATTTTATCTGAGAAGCCGATATCATAGAATTTTGGACTTGTATGAGATACCACATAAACAGGGCCTTGCTTATTTTTGTCAGTACCATTGGGAATATGCGCTGCCCTTCCGTAAACATGATCGTGTCCGGAGAGTACGACATCCACCTTGTACTGATCGAACAATGGCTTGAAAAGCGTACGCAGGTAAAAATAGTTGTGGCCACGAGTGGTGGAATAGAGTGAATGATGCATGATTACGATGATCCACCTTTGATGGGTACTCTCCAGGACGGATTTCAACCATCTCCGTTGTTCGAGGGCAGAAGGAATGGATTGAATGCCATTGCTGTCGAGGCTGATAAACCGGGTATTCTGATAATCCCAGAAACAGGCACTTCCTAGGAAATTGGGAGGACCGTTCTGTGGAATAGAAAAATGGGCGCTCCATCTTTCGTCCAGTTTCTGGATGAATCCCTTGTAAAATTCATGGTTTCCCGGAGTGGCGATGACAGGAATGGTTTTGAACAAATCTCCGCCTGCCCTGAACCATTCGGCCCAGTATTCGTTGTGAGGCCGTTCCACGATGTCCCCGATAAATACCATGAAGGCGGCATTGGGTGAACTCTCGGATGCCTTATGGAATATATCCCCGGTTTTACCATTGACAGAGTCCTGGACATCCCCAAAATACAAAAATGAATAAAGGCTGTCTGAATGGCTTCCCATCCTGAAATTGTACCAATCCGACCATCTGGTGCCGTTGGCAACCCGGTACTGGTAGGCTTCTGATGGTTTGAGGTTCTTGATGCCAACTTTAAAGAAAGAGGAAGCGCCTCCTGTGGTTTTTATTATTCTGGAAGTGGTATGGTAGCGTATGGTATCTTCAGGGTGTGATTTTTCTATCAGTTCAAGTGCTCCGGATCTGTTGATTGTATCCCCCTGCCAGGTTACATCACGTGAGTCCGAAGCGCTGCCCGACCAGGTAAGAAGAATCTGGTCAGGATTGGGAGATGGACGGTAGGCGGGTTCAGGAGGGTTGAAAAACCAGGTATTCCATTGAATCCAAACAAAGAGGATCATAAGGGAAGGAATTACCAGCCATATAAGTTTCTTGTATTTACGTTTCATCGCACCTGTAGATTTCTTCATTGATAGTATCATACGCAGAAACACACGTCGGGTAACAGCGGTCAGGAGAAAACCCAATGTCTTTTCGTAACAACATCTGCCTTCGATGGCAAAAAGCCGGGATGAAGATCATTTTTACTTTTTTAAAAGCAACATTCCTAAACAATCCTCAGGTGGTGGGTGCCGGTATCGTATGGGAGAATGAAAGAAAAACGTGAGCCGACACCTGGCGTGGATTCAACCTTTATCTTGCTTCCCAGCATAATGACAAATTCATTGGCCAGGGAAAGACCGATCCCCGATCCTCCGAATTTTCTCTTCATCGTCAGGTCAATCTGGTAAAACCGGTCAAAAATCTTCGCAAACTCATCTTCTGGAATACCAATTCCTGAATCTTTTACATAAAATTCAATGCTGGAATTATCCAGTTGAAGGTATCCGAATTCAATTTCACCTTCCTCTGTGAATTTGATCGCGTTATCAATCAGGCTTTCCATGATATCCTTGACTTTGTTACCATCGCAGACTATCGAAAATTTGGGATGGTCATTTCCCTTTACGGGAACGAGTCTCAGATGATCCTTTTCCAGTTGACCCCTTTCGTACATAAACTGTCTGTTCAGATCAATGATTAAACCATTGAGGTTGTAATACTGTTTGTGCACCTTTTCAATCCCACTCTGAATTTTGGACAGTTTAATGGTATCGCTGAAAACGTGAAGCAGAATCTGACAATTCCGGGCGATGATCTGGAGATAGTTCAGGCGCTCAGGTCGGGAAACCTCGTCGGTTAGCAGGACATTCGAAAATCCAACAATAGCGTTCAGCGGAGTCCTGACTTCATGGGTGATATTTTGTAGGAAGGCTGCTTTGAGCATATCTGCTTCTTCTGCTTTTTTCCTTGCCTCCTCGATGGCCTTCACGGCAAATTTTTGTTTGGAGATATCCCTTGAAACAGCCATTACGGCATGACTGTTGAGTTTGACCATCCTCATCTCAAAGAAACAGGTCCCTTTCCCTTTAACCTCAAGGGCATATTCGATGGTTTCGATTGAATCATCAGCAATGACAATTTTGATCGACTTACTGACCTGTTTAACCATTCGTGGTGAAAATCCTACCTCGTAGATTGTGCTTCCAATGATATCCCCCGCAAGCAGATCAATTCCCGTGTCTGATTTTGGAACATAATCGATGTAGGTGCCATCCTTGTCGATGACGAAAAACATATCAGGAATGGTCTCCAGCAATAGCTTGTAACGGTGCTTGCTGTTGTTTAGTTCAGAGAATGCGGTTTTAACATTGGTAATATTTTCAAAAAAACAGATCAGATTGTCTTTGTTGACAGGAATGGAACTGACCTGAAACCATTTCTCTGTATGGGGGATCAGAATCTCTTTTTTCGTCCGTCTGGCAGTGTCGAACAGAGATTGCCAGTCTACTTCACCCCTGAATAATTTTTGAAACAACAGATGTGCAGGCATCTCCCTGACTTCCGAATTCCGTATCTCGAATTGCTCTTCAAATGCCGGGTTGACATACATGACCCGATAGCCTGTTTTTTCGCCGAATTCATCTCGTTCCACTTGCAGTCGCAGTATTCCTTCAAAATATTGCTGAAAAAACCGTGTTTGATTTTCAAGAAGCGATTGAATTCTCAGATTTTTGTCTTTCTGCCGGGAAATGGAAACCAGGTAAATAAGGAATCCTGCCAGACCCAGGAACAGGTAAATAAAAAGGGGATGAAGGGTATTCGTCTGATTCCAGTTGAACTTGAAGAGCAGGTCCTTATTGGCAAAGGCAAACAGGTGGGCGGTTAAGGTTGTTGTTGTCAGTAAAAGGTATGCCAATACCTGAACGGGTTTCTCGGATAAAATCAAAAAGAGAATATATACGGTTGCATAGAGGATTATTTCGTAGGCAAAAGATGATTCAGGGGGAAAGATGGCATAACGAGAAGAAATCATCAGAAAGAAAGCAGGAACCGGGATCAACAACAGGGCATTCAGAGCGGCACTTTTTTTCCCTGCTCTTAGAAAAAGGATGATCAGTGAAAATATACCTATGAACGAGAATGCATGCGGTGCGTAACTTGTATTGAAAAAGTCAAGAAAGTCAAGCACGAGTACAATGACAGCACCGACAAGAAGCAGGAGATTGACATAAAAAAACAGCCGTATAATTCCTAATTCTTGCTGAGGCAATTGCGCATATTTAGCCTTTAATCCTCTTTCAAATTTCTTGGGCATCTATATCCAAACGTATACTTGATCATTCGTAATTAACACAAATTTCTGCCTCAATTGATAAAGGTGACATTTATTAGCAATTTTAAGGCTGGGATCCAATAGATTTGTAAGATCAATTTAATTAGTTGGTCAGTTTAATCTAATGCAATAATACAAAAAATCAACAATATGTCAATTGGATTCTACAATGTACCGGTCCCGAAGAATGAACCTGTAAAAAGCTATGCCCCCGGATCTTCGGAAAGGATTGAACTACAGGATAAAATTAAGGAACTTCGCGCAACGCTTGCCGACTTACCCATGATCATTGACGGAAAAGAAGTGAGGTCAGGCAAAAAAACTGAGATGTATCCGCCACATGATTTGGCCCACCACCTTGGATGCTACCATCAGGGGGATAAAACCCACGTGGAGCAGGCCATAGAAGCCGCTCTCAAGGCAAAGTCCGCCTGGGAAAATATGCCCTGGCAACATCGTGCTGCCATTTTTCTGAAAGCAGCAGATTTGATTTCCGGCCCTTTCAGGGCAAGGATGAATGCCGCGACCATGCTGGGACAGTCCAAGAATGCTTACCAGGCAGAAATTGATGCGGCCTGCGAACTTGCCGATTTTTATCGGTTTGGCGTAAAATGCATGACCGACATCTATTCCATGCAACCAGAATCCAATCCGGGTATGTGGAATTACAACGAATTCAGGCCATTGGAAGGTTTTGTTTTTGCGCTCACCCCATTCAATTTTACTTCCATCGCCGGAAATCTGCCTGTAGCACCTGTTATGCTTGGCAATGTATCCGTTTGGAAACCAGCAAAAACTGCCGTTTATTCGGCCAGCGTAATCATGGAGGTGTTGATGGAGGCAGGTCTCCCGGCCGGTGTCATCAACCTCGTTTTTGTCTCCGGGCCGGTGGCCGGGGATGTAATTTTCAGCCATCCTGATTTTGCCGGAATTCACTTCACCGGTTCTACCGGTGTGTTTCAGGACATCTGGAAAACAATTGGAGCCAATATTTCCCGTTACAAATCATATCCTCGAATCGTTGGTGAGACGGGCGGGAAAGACTTTATCTTCGCTGACCCAACTGCCGACACAACCGCATTGGCTACCGCGATCGTAAGGGGTTCATTCGAGTACCAGGGACAGAAATGTTCCGCCGCTTCACGTGTATACATGCCGAGGTCGATTTGGGAAGAGACCTGGTCTAAAACTGATTCACAACTGCGCAGGATAAAAATGGGCCCCCCCGAAGATTTTACCAACTTTGTCAATGCCGTGATTGACGAAGCCTCTTTTGATAAACTCAAGGGATTTATCGACCGCGCCATGACCGATGAGCAGGCAGAGGTAATTTCAGGCGGGAAATGTGACAAAACCAAGGGGTATTTTGTAGAACCAACTGTCATCCTTGCCAAAGATCCACACTACATCACCATGCAGGAGGAACTTTTTGGCCCGGTGGTTACGATTTATGTTTATGAGGATGACCAGATGGAGCAGACCCTCACCCTCCTGGATGAGACTTCACTCTATGCCCTGACAGGCGCCATCTTCTCTCAGAACCGCTACGCGATCGACCATATGACCAGAAGATTGGCCAATGCTGCAGGAAATTTTTACATCAACGACAAACCAACCGGTGCGGTTGTCGGACAACAACCTTTCGGCGGTGCAAGAGGTTCCGGCACCAACGACAAGGCGGGCTCTGTCTTTAACATGCTACGCTGGGTTTCTATCCGGACGATTAAAGAGACGTTTATTCCGGCCAGGGATTTTGTTTATCCCAGTTTTCTTCCGGACAAGTAATTGCTCAAGTTAATAGGCAATCCAACCTTGTCAATTAACAACATGAATTACTTTGCTATTTCACTTTTATTTGGCAGGCATATTTTCTAACTTTGGACAGAAAATATGCCTGTTTATTTAAAATACCCGCGAGAATATGTTCACATCGACCGAAATAGAATATTTGGGTATTGAGTTCGCTGATCTTCGATTCCAAATTACCTTTGAGAAACAAATTATTTAGATGAAGCCGCTGATCTCAAAAAAACTTTTCGGAACCTTAGCCAACAAATATTTGCTGTTATTTGTTGGTTTCAGTGTTTGGATGTTGTTTATCGACGACAACAACATTTTTTTTCTCCGGAAAAATGTAAATAAGTTGAAAGATTTCCGGGTTGAAAAGGCCTATTTTCAGGAAAAAATCCACAATGACAGTATCCATCTGCAGGAGATGAAAGACAATGCCAGGAATCTTGAAAAATTTGCGCGTGAAGAATTCCTGATGAAAAAGAAAGATGAAGATATTTTTCTTATCATTGAAAAATAATTTAAAGTGTCAATGATTCTTCGGGAATCATGATGAATCCTTGAATTCCGACTTCAGAAATTAAATGTTTTTTCACCATTTACCGTCTTTTAAATGTTGCTTGATCTGGACATATTTAAAATAGAGAACAAGTTGTCTCCACGAAAGGGAAGAGTGCTTGTTGCTGAACCATTTCTTCCCGGTGATTATTTTAGTCGGTCGGCAGTACTTCTTGTTCAGTGCACAGAGGATGGTGATGTTGGATTTATTCTGAATAAACCTACGGATTTGCGCATCAAAGACCTGTTTAAGGGATTTCCGGACTTGGAATTCAATGCGTTTCTGGGAGGCCCTGTCAGCAACGATAAACTATTCTTCCTGCATACGCTGGGCGAAAAAATTCCGGACAGTTTACAAATCAGTGGAAAGCTTTATTGGAGTGGAGATTTTGATCATCTGATTGCACTGATTCGTGCCGGGTTGGTAGAGGAGGAGGAGGTCCGTTTTTTTCTTGGATATTCGGGCTGGAGCGCCGGTCAGCTGGAAACCGAAATTGCAGATCGATCCTGGATTGTTACTGAACCTACGGTCGAAAGTATCCTCTCCAGCGATGAAAATTTCTGGAATGATAGCATTAATTCCATTGGTGGCAATGCGCTGCTTTGGAAAAATTTCCCTGAAAATCCCGAATTCAACTAAAGAATGCGGAACGCAAATATGGCATTCATAAGCCGATAAAACATGGTTGAATTAGATCCAAAAAGTTAAGTTTTCCGGAATCTTCACCCAAAGGCTTCCTCACTATCACCTTTGACTTTTCTCTTTTAATCTTTGGATTGTTCAATCCGGTCTTCTCTCCCTTTTCTGGCAAGTTCCGAGAATTTTCCGGCGATCAGCTTGGTTTTTGGACTGAAATATCTCCTGTCTTCCAATCCCAGTACTTTCTGGATTCCGCTCAAGGCATCGAAAAGAAAAAGTTCCTCTGCCTGTAAAAGTTCCTCCGGTTGGATTTCATCCCTTTCTTCGATTTGAAATCCCGCTTCAGCGGCACTTTGAATCACCTCTTTCAGAATGGCGCAACGGTATCCGCCGGAACCGGCTGCAGGAAAGACAATGCGATCGTTGTTCAGAAAGGCAAATGACCCGTCAATGCTTTCGCAGCAATTCCCGAGTCGGTTCAAAATAATCATATTGGGCTGGTTGAGCTCTTCTGTCTGTTGTCGGGCACCCTGCCTGACAAATATTCCGGAAGTGGAATAGGCCGATGATCCGGTAATCTCTTTCATCCGATCGCGGTAAAAAGAGAGAAGTAGTCCGGGTTCCCTGAACGGGAAATATCCCCTTTCCGCTTCTGTAGCACTAAAAATAATATTAGTCTGACTTTCAGACGGATAAATTTGCACCTCAATCTTTGCGGCCAGGTAGAGCTTGTTCTTGTTCAACAATCGTGACACATCCTTGCGCAACAATCTTCCTTCAGGATCAATGTGCGCCGTCAGATCTATTCCGATTGTTTCTGCTGTGGCGATGAGATGACTGGCTGCAGATTCAGGAAAGAGTACCTCGTTGTGCTCTGCCCGAAAGGATTCGCGGAATCCCCCGCCACTCTGCCTGAATTCTGCCAGGGTGAAAATAGGCTCATTCTCTTTGTAAAAGCGGCCATTTAGCAGGAAATATCCTCCCTTCATCTGTATGATATTTTAATAATGACCGGATGGGGAGAAAAGCATGTTGATGAACTCCAGGAAGAGAGAGGGGCGGATGATCATTGGTGTGCAAAATCCAATCACGGCTCCAAGGAAGTGGGCATCATGTCCAATATTATCGAGCTTTTTCCGGCTCATGTAAAAGGAGTAATAGAGATAGAGGAGACCAAAAATAATTCCCGGTATCGGCAGAACGCCAAAGAAATAGATGGGATTCCAGGGGTTGAAAAATATGGCTGCAAAAAGAATTGCGGAGACGGCACCTGATGCGCCAACTGCACTGTAATAGACGTTGTTTCTTTGCTTTACCAGCGACCACAGACTGGAGAAAATAACGGATCCGATAAATAGAGAAAGAAAATACCAGCGGGAATTTCCTCCGAAATTGATTTCGAAATAGTGTTCCACGGCTGTTCCGAAAGACCATAAGACGATCATATTCACCAACAGATGTTCCCAGTTGGCATGAACCAACGAATGAGTGATAAGCCTGTAATACTGTTTCTTGTGGTAGACCAAAAATGCATTGAACTGGAATTGTCTGATCACCTCCTTGTTTGAAAAAGCCATGACCGAAACCAGAGAGATAATAATGACCAACATAATTGTGATGGATGCCATGTGTCAGAGGTGTAAGATTTTGTAAGTTAATTCACGTAAAAGTTCTCCGTTTTCTGTTGTTCCGCCGCGGGCGCCTTTCGACCTAAGGTCATATTCTCGCAGCAGGGAGAGTACCAATATCGCTTTTTGCAAAGGATAGTTTTTTCCTGCAGTGATGTAATCATTCACGAAAAAAGGACTCACCCCAAGGCTCCGTGCTACCTCACCCGGATTGTTTTTGTTTTCCACCGTATGATAGGTCAGTATTCTTCTAAAATAGGATACTAAAATACTGATTATCATCTGTATCGGATTGGATTTCTCGTTGTCGGTAAAGTAATTGACTATGCGGTTGGCCTTGTAAATATCTTTGTTGCTCAGGGCCTTTTGGAATTCAAAAATGTTGTAATCCTTACTGATTCCGATATTTTTCTCCACATCATCTACCGTGATGCTGGTTCCCGGAACAGCAGAGAAAATCACCTTGTCCAGTTCATTGACAATTCTCTGCAGGTTATTTCCCACATGATCGGTAATCATCTGAACGGCTTTGGGTTCAATCCCGAGCTGTTGCGTCTTCAGGTAGGTAATGATCCAATCCGGAACCTTATTCTCATACAAAGGCTTGGATTCAAGATAGATCCCGTTTTTCTGGATGGCCTTGTATAATTTTTTCCGCTTGTCGATGGTTTTGTATTTGTAACAAAAAACCAGCAGGGTAGAAGGGGCGGGATTTTCGACGTAGGAGGCAAGTTCGTCAATGTCCTTGATATTTTGCGCCTCCCTGATTACCACCACCTGACGTTCTGCCATCATGGGATAGCGACGGGCGGCCGTGAGGATGGTATCCAGGGTAATATCCTTCCCGTACAGCAAAGTCTGATTGAATGATTTCTCACTTTCTGTCAGAACGTGTTCGAGGATATAATCACTAACAAGATCTATGAAATAGGGTTCTTCCCCTTCGAGGAAATAAACCGTACCATATTTTTTATTTTTTAAATCGGCAAGAATTTGCGGATACTCCATTCAATCAGAATTTCAGGTGTTTGACTGATTTTCCTTCGTTGATGATTTCCATCAGGGCATTGATGCCTACTTCAAGATGCGTGTTGACAAACAAGCGCGTCACTTCTTTGTCGCTCTCCTGCGTTTTGACACCGGTCGAAATCATTGGCTGGTCAGATACCAGAAGCAATGCTCCAGTTGGTATCGAATTGCAAAAACCTACCGTGAATATGGTGGCAGTCTCCATGTCGATGGCCATGGCACGGGTCTTGGTAAGGTATTTTTTAAAACGCTCGTCATACTCCCAAACCCTTTTGTTGGTGGTAAAAACGGTGCCTGTCCAGTAGTCCAGCCCCATGTCACGAATCGTGGAGGAGACGGCACGCTGCAGCGAGAATGCAGGAAGTGCAGGTACCTCGGGAGGAAGATAGTCGTTGGAGGTACCATCGCTACGAATGGCCGCAATGGGCAAAATCAGGTTCCCCAGTTCACTCTTGCGTTTCAGTCCGCCACATTTGCCCAGGAAGAGCACTGCATCAGGAGTCGCAGCGCTTAGCAGGTCCATGATGGTGGCAGCATTGGGACTGCCCATGCCAAAATTGATAATTGTGATACCATTGGCGCTTGCATTGGGCATGGTATTGCCTTCCCCTACAATCGGGACACCAAATTTTTCGGCGAAATTTTCAACATATCCCTGAAAGTTGGTCAACAGAATGTGTTTGGTAAACTGATCCAAGGGTCTTCCGGTATAACGTGGTAACCAATTCTGACAAATTTCTTCTTTCGTCTTCATATTGTGCTTTTCTGCAAAATTACCTGCTTTTTGTATTATGTTGGTTGAAATGGAAATAAAAATTTAGTTTTAAGCAGATTTTCAGTAAAGATGCAACTTAATCTGCCAGAATACGATTTCCGAACGACCCAAAAAGAGGGAAGGACTTATATTTTCGATGTTTTTCGTCGGAGATGGATTAAATTGACGCCCGAAGAGTGGGTCAGGCAGAATTTCGTCAGCTACCTGAAAGCGGAAAAACATTTTCCTGCCTCCCTGATTGCAGTGGAGCGTTCACTGAAAATCAATCTGCAGGATTTTCGGGCGGATGCAGTGGTCTTCTCCACCTCCGGCAGACCCCTGCTGGTGGTCGAATGCAAAGCGCCTGAAGTGAAAATCAGCCAAAAGGTATTTGACCAGATTGTCCGGTATAATTTTGAATTTCAGGTTGATTATCTGATCGTCACCAACGGATTGTCTCACTACTGCTGTAAGATTGACAAGG
>JBAXUL010000169.1:0-6331 GCA_037129695.1 Prolixibacteraceae bacterium | reverse complement strand
GGTAAATTGCCTAATATTGTGACGAAGAATCGGAATATTGCCTGTCAGCACACAACATGTACGTATGGCACTTGTAATGCCGTCCCCCTGCCATGCTCCCTTTTCACGAAAAACATTATCCATAAACATATCCTGGGTTGTCGCCCGTAACGTCCGCTCTGTTCCCGCCCATAATTCATTGACTTCCGGATCTGAACATAAAAACCGGCCTCTATTAGGTAGCGGAGGGTCGCGTTCAATTACTCCAAACCGATGGATTATCAAAGGCTGACTACGAATACGAAACGTGAGCTGCACATAGCGTATCCCTTCCCAGTGGAAACTTTCCCATGTTTGTCTCCCGCTGCGTAAAATTGCCCTGTCGGCATGGTATCCCCCTGCCCATTCAGCTGTTAATTTATGGTTGGTCACCCGGCCATCAAACAGTGCTTCAGCATAGCCGATGTCGATAATTGCCCCATCATTTCCTTCTGCATCAATATAGAAATTGCCATTGATCTGCCGACCGAAATCAAGTGTGACCGTAGGGGATCTTCGGGCTGTATCGCTGTCCTGAGAGAATCGATCGACGATCACAGACCCTTTTCGTGGGTCGAGAAGCGCTTCAACGGCTCTGATTTTGCTGCTGGTCATGTCCTCCCAACGCTCTTCGGTCAGGTATTTGAAAATATTGTTGCATGGTTCGGGGTTTGTCTTTGAAATAGCGTCATTGATCGACACCAGTCTGGATGCAGGAAGGAAGGATCGCGCGACCGGTTTTGCCGGGTCAGCCTCGAAATCATCGGGATTGATTGCCTCGCCCAGCAATGCCCATGCCGGTTTCCACCCAGATCCCTTGAATCCCTGCAATCTCCAGCCAATTTGCTCCTTCCTAATATCATAGATTTCCGAAGGCGACCATCCGGTCGATCTCGCCGCCTTTTCCATCCACGCTGTGCCAGGGGCATTGGTCCAACCGCCGGCTTCGGAACGAAGCATGGTTATTTTTCCTTCGACATCTTCCAATACGCAGGCAATCTGCGCCTCGCCAACCGACATATAGAAACCTTTGCCATATTCAGTCCGGATGTAGGTTTCGACCGATATCACATTCGATCCTGCGTGCAGTAAGTTGTCCACCCGATAGGAGCGATAAACTGACGGAATCCCCCGTCGTGGTCCATCACCAACATAGCGCCCATTGATATGTAACCGGTAGAATTCATTCGCATATATATGGAACAGTACTTTCTCAGGGACCTTTTTAATCTCAAACTCCCGGCGAAAAAGCTGGTAAGGATAATTATCGTTGCCTTGCAGCCACAAGGCACCTGTCCAGTTGCACGCTGCGTTCTCAACCGTTGAGGCTCCTGCAAAATCATCTTTCAAAGGTGCTGCGGAGCGGCTGTCGATGGATTCCCGGGTGGGCTGATATGTTTTCTGGGCAAAAACAGATGATATTCCCAGAAATAAGAAAGTCAGAATAAGGTATGGTTTTTCTTTCATTTTACAATTGATTCTCAAACTAGTTTAAACTAATGTTTTTATTATCAATGCATTATAAATTAAAGCCAGGTAATTCCTTCTCGTTTAGAACCCTGTCGAAGACCGCCAATCCTCCGATCTGACCCTTGAAAAAATTACCCATTCCTGCCTTTAAAAGGACTGCACCGACTGTAAAATCGGAACCATTATTCCCTATTCCATCAGTAAACAGATAAGGATTTTTGGATTGTATCAATCCATCAGGATAGCCGTCAAACCCTTTGGTATGATCTATCAATTCAGGTTCACGGGCTTCAAATTTGCCGTTCAAAAATGATCTGATATACTTTCCGTCATAGGTAAAGGCAACACAAACCCAGGTGTTGGCTGGTATCTCCTGTCTGCTGGCAGCGTAATCTATGGAATAGGGGAAAGGTGGTGTAGGCCTGCCAGTTTTGGATACATGACCACATACCTGATTCTTGCCGTTGTAATATGGCAATGAAACAAAAAGACCATATTGGCGTTTGCCGCCATCTTTGTATTCGTTCCACATGCCACCCACAAAGCCAGTCTGCTCTCCAGTCCACTTCACCCATGCCAAAACTGTTATTCCCTGCCTTTCTCCATGAATATTTAATGCCCCTGTCGAAGCATTATCCAGACTAAGGTATTTTGTGCCTTCCAATCTTATCGAGTACCCGGAAAGCGGGCCTTCTTCAATTCGTTCAATCTTACCATTGCTTTCTTTTAATGGAAATTTACCAAGTCCGGTGGCTTTCCGACTCTTTCCGGGCTTTTCACTAAAATCCCAGAGTGCAACCATTCCTTTTGTGGCTTTTACTTCCTGAATCAATAATAAGTTTTTACCCTTTGGGGTATTTTGCCCCAGTACCTGAGACAAAATGCAGAACAAGATTAATCCTGTAATGAACAAATTTTTCATAATTCGCATATTTTTTAAAAATCAAAATTGATATTTTTGAGCCGGGATTAATCCCGTTTGTGAACAAAGGTTATTCAATTATGGCCAATTTAGTTTAACTCCACCCTTGCGAACGCTTTGACACAAGGATGCAGCTCCAATCATCGGGGCATTATCCCCCAATAAAGATTTTACCAATTTTACTTTATCAGAAATTGCTGAATAAGCCCTTTCCTGAATAAATTGCTTAAGTGGATTGAACAGTAGCTCATCTGGAGCATTGGATATGCCTCCGCTTATGCTGATAAGTTCTATGCTATTCAAATTAATAAGGTTGACAAGCCCCATCCCCAGGTAAGAAACTACCGTATCGGTTATTTTTATCGCATCAGCATTGCCTACTTTAGCCAAATCAAAAACATCTTTCACCTCAATTCCTTCGGGTGATTTTTGCAGGAGCTTTTCAACCCCAGGAATTTTTTTTCCTTCGCGTACAATGGCCAACCCGGCAGTGTAGCTTTCCAAACAGCCAGTTCTCCCGCAATTGCATTTATGCCCATCAATGACGACAATCTGGTGTCCAAACTCTCCGGCGGTATTTAACCCTCCATGGAAAAGTTTTCCATCCAAGATCATCCCACAACCAATGCCTGTCCCTAATGTGATGCTGGCAATGTTTTTATATCCTTTCCCTGAACCAAACAAGTATTCGCCCCATGCGGAAGCCCTTGAATCTTGGACTATGAAAATCGGGATATCAAACGCTTCTTTTATTTTTTCCGAGACCTGTATGTTTTCCCAAAATATGTTCGGAGCAAAAACAACAATTCCTTCTTCGCTATTAACAGTGCCTGGAACCCCAATCCCAATAGAATTAACTTCCGACATCAATATGTCCAAATCAGAGACCATCTTCTTTATATTTTCAATAATTCCCCCAATAATATTGTCAAATCCGCGCGATGGATCAGTTTTCATGCTGTTTTGGACAATAACCTTCCCTTCAAGGGTGACAAACCCAGTTCTAATAGTAGTGCCCCCGATATCAATCCCAATATTTATTTTGCTTGCTGTCATGAGGAGATTTATCTGTTTTTAATGTTTGTTTTCATAGTCCGAAATTTTATTGATCCTACCAGTATGCCTGCCTCCTTCAAATTCGGCTGATAACCATTCATCGATAATCATTTTTGCCAAATCAATGCCAACGACTCTTGCTCCCAGTGCAAGGACATTCGTATTATTGTGTTGGCGTGAGAGTCTTGCTGAGTATGGTTCACTGCATACCACAGCTCGGATACCTTTCACTTTGTTGGCACTGATTGATATACCTATACCTGATCCACAGATGACTATTCCCTTCTCACATTCTCCTTTTG
Source organism: Prolixibacteraceae bacterium (assembly GCA_037129695.1). Taxonomy (GTDB): domain Bacteria; phylum Bacteroidota; class Bacteroidia; order Bacteroidales; family Prolixibacteraceae; genus CAINVV01. The sequence goes on along the minus strand of JBAXUL010000169.1, from coordinate 2,563 downwards.
CAACATATTCACCTACAGAAAATCCAAAATCGCAATAATCAACACGTTCAGAACTAAACGCCCCAAAATCCATAATTTTATATCCTTTTTCTTCTAGATATTTTTTTATCTCTTCCTTAAAACTAAAGGCTGCATGGTCTGAGCCAATTGCTATTTCCATACTTAAATATTATTTTGATAGTGAAAGTAAAATAATACCAAGCAGAAATAAAAGAAACATAGCTGTAATAAGACTATTAGTGCCTTTAGGTGCTCCCTTAAATTCATGCCACACAAATACACCCCAAATGGCTGCAATCATAGGTGCACTCTGACCAATTCCATATGCTATCGCTGCTCCTATCATTCCTGAAGCGATAATATTAAAAGTTGTACCTAAGGCATTAAAGCCACCACTTAAAATACTCACTACATGGTCTTTACTATACCCTTTTGCAAAGTACCCTTTAAATGTAACTGGCTCTCCTTTGAAAGGATGCTTCATGAGGTTTGTATTGTAAATAAAGTTTGAGAGGAAAGATGCTGCAGCAAAAACTACGACTGCGGTGTAAGGAGTAAACCTACCAGTCCCAGCAATATTAGATAACGACTCAGGGGAAAGAATTGCAGGTATTGAATTTTGGAGCAAATAATAAAACAATCCCATCAAAAGACCACCTGAAATCGCCAGAATAATACCCTTTTTCATCAAAGCTTTATCAGCTTCTGTTTCAGAATTCATCCTTGCATATGCTCTGGCATTTAATAGGATCGCAATTCCAATTGCTATAGTACCTCCAGCGATTAGCACTGGGTTACCCTCGGGTTTTGCAATATAATTAATAACAACACCTTCTACCAAAGCAAACCCAATTCCAATAGGAAATGCAACCGCCATTCCGGCTATGTCAACAGAGGCAACAAAAAGAATATTAGCCAAATTGAAAACAAATGCTGCACCAATTGCCCACATCCAGGAGGAAGTATCCGTGGTCATAAGGTTTGAAATGAAGGACTGTCCATTTTCACCGATTGACCCCATAGTCAAGGCCAAAATTAAAGGAAGAAGAAAATAACCCAAAGCCTGATCCCAGTAATAATAAGGATAAGCATATGATTTTTTTAAAAGTTTCAGAGCATTGGCATGGGAACCCCAACAAATCATTGTAACGATACACATTGCGATTGCTGGTCCAAAAGAATTAATTATTACCATGTTGTTTTAGTTTGTTAATGATTTATTTTTTTGGCTATTATTGTCCAGGCATTCTTTTAAATATTATAGATTAGTTAATACAAAGATCTCATCATCGTTACTGATTCCTTTATCGAATGGCCTTTTCTGAAAACACTCGAGGTTCCACCAACTAACATCGTTGCTCCTGCATTTACCATCTTTGGGATATTCTCCATGCTCACATTGCCATCAACTTGTATTTCGATATTGCTAAAACCTTTTCTGTCTAACAATTCACGTACTTCCCGTATCTTCCCTATTGTTCCCGGTATCAAGGCCTGACCTGCAAATCCAGGATTAACTGTCAGAATAACAATCATGTCTAAATCTTCAAGAATATAATCCAATACGCTGATTGGCGTAGCAGGGTTTAAAGCAATTCCGGATTTTACCCCCAAGCCACGTATTTGTACCATTGCTCTTTGCACATGATGGGTAGCCTCGGTATGAATTGAAATATATTTAGAACCCATCTGGGCAGCCTTTTCAATATACCTTTCCGGATTTTCTATCATTAGATGACATTCCATGGGAATATCTGTTATTTCACTAATTGTTTTCATAATCGAAAAATCTAAACAAAAATTCGGGACGAACATTCCGTCCATGATATCGATATGCAGATAATCTATTCCACTTAATTCCATCTCACGAATCTCCCCTTCTAAATTCCTGAAGTTTGCACAAGCTACTGAAGCCTCTATCTTTATTTTACTATTCATAATATTTACAATAGTTTGGTAAATTTTAATCGGCAATTCTGCCATAAATCAATAGTTCTTTGAAGATTTTCTGATTTTTTGGCGTGTTTGGGTTAAAAGGAATCATGCACACAAATCGCTCGAATATCAAAGTGTTGTTATACTGCGTTTTGTAGTCCACCAATGAGAACGGCTTGTCTTTGTTTTAACGGTTTTAACGGTTTGAAATCTTTTCCTTATGATAGCATCCTATATCTATTTTAACAGATTCAATTCAGGGAAAAAAATTTCAGTTTTTACACCTCGCTACTAATGGAGAAAATTAAAAAATCAACCTTTCCCTTTAGGGATTCAGGGTAGATAAAAAGGTTGATTTTTCAAATATGTTGAATTAGAACTAAGTAGGTTCCACTATTCCCAGCCGGGACTTTGAGTCAGATTCTTGTTCAATATGAGATCCTCAATTGGAATCGGGAAATAATATTGTTTAGGTTCAACAAAATGTCTGCCAGCGGGTAAAGTCAACTTGTAAGGGGAAATATAACCTCGTGTATCCACTTCTATATCCTTTCCAACCACAAGCGTAGGATACTGATACTGATTAAATTTCATTCCTCTTGTTGCTTCCGTCATTAACAGAAATTTC
>JBAXUL010000168.1:0-6341 GCA_037129695.1 Prolixibacteraceae bacterium | reverse complement strand
TTTAATCGTTATTATTAAACTTAACCAGTGGCCCTAATTTCAGGGAGTATTATAGACAGCTGCACAAGTCCCAGATCAGGGCTCCTTCCGAAATGCCATCATCAGGGAACGCCGGGTTGAGTTTGCTTTCGAAGGTCTGCGCTGGATGGATCTGCTCCGCTGGGGGATTGCCATAGATGTGATGAATGCCAAACTTTCCAATACTGTTCAGGATGGTGGAAAGTACAGAATGAAAGAACATCAGGTGTTATTTCCTATACCTTTTGATGAATTGAACAGGTATCTGGACGATAAGATCTTATGGCAAAATCCTGGATATTAATCTTATCCAATAATTATTCAAATTATACAGGTAATAATAGTGAACTTACTATGAGTGAAATTCTCATAGTAGGTTCACCGTTAACATTCAACTTTATACACACAATAAAGTTACCCTTGCCATTATTGTGAATTAAGTCCAGATATGCATTAGATTATCACACATTTTTTTTAGTTATTAATTGAGAATATGAAGAAAGCAATGATGAACAAAACTAATCTTAGTGGGTCTAAAATAAATAGATTAGAAACAGAACTTATCGAAGAAAATACAAACATCGGGGCTACGGATAGATGGTTTGGGGCCTCCGCGAAGGCATAGCCATCGCAACCCGTCGAGACCGCTGAGATACCAACGGAATAAATGGCCAAGGTTTCCATCTTTTCTTTAAAAGTGACGGCAAATTGCGTGCTGGCTTGGGATTTTTAACGGAGAAACCATTAATACCGGCCCCTTGGGAAGGGAATTAGATTGAATTACTGAGGCTGATAGGAATAAAAATAACATAAAGGAACTTGAGGACCTGTGTATTAGTTGTGTTTTCTATTTTCAATAATCTTATCCTATACTAAAAAGGTTAGTCATCTAAGTTTAACTCTTTCTGGCAATTTAGTCATAAAATCAGATGCTATTATATTCAGAGGTTTTGCATCCTCTTTTTTTCATATCTAAACGGCAAAATAAATCAAACCATGTTGAAAATAAAACGATTTCCAATTTTAACTTATACAAGACTATCATCCATTCTCTCGCTGTTAGTAGTGTTCAACTCCGAAGTGTATGCACAGGGGACAGTCTCCCTTCAGGAAAAATCACTGGTATTACCCACCTATTCAATAGCACCTGCCGATAAAAAGCCTTTCTTCTTTACCGGAAGAACTTACCAGGGTGCCAAAGGCGAGATTTACCCGTACCCGATGTATGATGTATTGACTGATAAACGTGTAGATAAAGAATACAAAGGCGTTTATTTAGAAAATCAGTACATCAATGTTTGTGTAGTTCCCGAATTGGGGGGACGCATCCTTTCGGCTACTGACAAAACCGACAATTACGAATTTTTCTACCGGCAACATGTCGTAAAACCAGCGTTGATTGGTATGATTGGCGCATGGATGTCGGGAGGTGTTGAATGGAATATCCCCGACCACCACCGGGCTTCCACGATGTTACCGGTCGACTACAAGATGGAAGAACATGCCGATGGCAGCAAAACCGTTTGGGTGGGCGAAACCGAATGGTCGAGAAGGATCCGCTGGATGGTGGGTTTAACAGTTTATCCCGACCGGTCGTATATTGAGGCAACTGTTAAGGTGTTTAACCCAACTCCGTTTATTCATTCGTTTCTTTATTGGGCAAATGTTTCGGTTCATTGCGACGAAAATTATCAGGTTATATTTCCGCCTAAAACCCAATTTGGGGCACAGCATGCCAAGGGGGAATTTACTCCCTGGGAAATTGGCGACGGAATGTATAGCGGAGTGGATCGTACCGGCGTGGATCTGAGCTGGTGGAAGAATCATCCAAATCCGGCATCCATTTTTGCCTGGAATTTTAACGACGATTTTCTGGCTGGTTATGACTATGCCAAGGAAGCCGGGACTGTTCATGTGGCCAATCACCAAATTGTTGGAGGAAAAAAGTTTTTCCTTTTTGGAAATAATCCCGATGCAGAGATGTGGGAGAAAATGCTGACCGAAAAAGATGGCCAATACCTTGAATTAATGGTCGGAGCCTACTCGAACAATCAGCCCGATTACAGTTGGATCAGCCCGGGCGAAACCAAAGTTTTCAAGCAAATCTGGTACCCGATCCGAAAAATCGGCGAGGTTAAAAATGCCAATCAGGATGCCGCGGTAAGTCTGGAAAGAACTACAGCCACCAGTATCAAATTTGGGTTCAATGCCACAACCAACTATCCTGATGCTCAGGTAAAAGTATTCACAGGCAACCGGGTGGCGTATTCAAAAACGATCACAATTAATCCGGCAACTCCTTTCCTGGCTGTTTTAGCGATTGGCGCTTCCGTAAAAGATAAAGACATCAAAGTTGTACTGTCAGATAAAGCTGGGAAAGAGCTGATCAGTTACCAGCCTGAGCCTATGGAAAAAGAACAAAAGCCTGAACCGGTTGAAGTACCCCGTGCCCCGGAGACCTACAAATCCAATCAGGAATTATACCTGACTGGCTTGCGGATTGATCAGTTCCGCAATGCCAGAACTGATCCGGAAGCGTATTACGAAGAAGCACTGAAACGCGATTCGCTGGATTATCTGGTGAATAACGTTATGGGAATCCGCTCGCTAAAAGACGGGCGCTACAACGATGCCACCAATTATCTCAGGAAAGCTTTGAAACGGTTAACCAAAGATTATACTTCGCCCAAAGATGTTGAAGCCTATTATTACAAGGGAATCCTCAATAAAGTAACGCATCAGTACAAAGAGGCAAAAGATGCTTTCTGGAAAGCTACCTGGAACAAGGGATTTGTCTCATCATCCTATTATAATCTGGCAGAAATCGCCTGTGTCGACAAAGACTTTTCGGGAGCACTCGAACTCATTAACAGTTGTGTAGCTCAAAACACAATGGACGCCAAGGCGCAAAGTCTGAAGGCTTACATCCTGAGAAAATTGGGGAAAACCGCTGAATCAACCAGACTGGCAAAGCAAACGGAAGAAATTGACAATTTGTATTTCTGGAACCTTGCTGAACAAAATTTTCAGGATGGACTGAACTGGAACAACGGTGAAATAAACGGATTTAAAGTCAAACTTCAGGGCAATGTGCAGTCGTTGCTTGAGTTGGTTTTAAATTACGGCAATGCCGGGGCATATCCGGAAGCCATTCAGTTGCTGAATATGTTTATCGCGATGAATGAACCACAGTCTGATTTTCCTTTGCTTTACTACTACCGCGGATTTTTCGAGTTGAAAAACGGCTTGACCGATGTGGCGCAAAAGTCGTTCGCTTTTGGCAAAAACGCTCCGACTAATTTATGTTTCCCATTCCGCCTCGAAGAAATTGAAATACTGGAAACTGCTGTAGCCCAAAATCCAGGGGACTCAAAAGCGTATTATTACCTCGGTAATTTATATTACTACCTCAATCAGAAAGAAAAAGCGATAAAAGTTTGGGAGCAGTCGGTTGAAACCGATCATCAATTTTATCTGGCACAGCGGAATCTCGGGTTTGCCTATAATCAGGTCGAAAAAAATCCTTCAAAAGCGATAGCAGCTTATGAGCAAGCCATCCAGACCAATCCAAATGATCCCGGATTGTTTGCTGAAATCGATGTGTTGTATGAAAAAAACGGAAATGAACCGAAGAACAGGCTAAAATTACTTGAAGATAATCTGAAAACAGTCGATAAAAGAGACGACGCCACAATGCGTTTAACCTTGCTCTACAACGAATTGGGATACTATCTAAAGGCCTTAAAAATTCTGCAAATCAGGCACTTTCACGTTTGGGAGGGAGGCGGTGAAATTCACGACATTTTTGTGAATTCATGTTTACTGGAAGGGATTTCGCAGTTCAACAAAAAACAATTTCAAAAAGCATTGGAGCACTTTCAGCAAGCATTGTCTTATCCTGACAACCTGGAAGTTGGAAAACCTTATGATGGAGGGCGGATTGCCGAGGTTTCCTATTTCATCGGGAAAACCTACGAAGCCCTTGGCCAAAAAACGGAAGCAATGAAATCCTACCAGGAATCGGCCAACTGGAAATCTAAAGGTAGAACTTCTGATCTGGATTTTTACAAGGCACTGTCGTTGGGAAAACTCGGTCAGCACGAGCAAAAAAATAATTTGCTTGCAGAAATCGAGAAATTTGCTCAATCCAGTTTACAGGCTGACAACAAAGATGACTTTTTCTCCAAGTTTGGTTCGTCCGGTGATAATAATTCAAGAAAAGCAGACTCACATTATCTACTGGGCTTATACTACTGCGGAACAGGTAATTATGTGCAAGCTCAAAAAGAATTTGATCAAACTCTTTCTTTTGATAAAAACCATCTTTGGGCGAAAAGCTATTTCGAAAGAAAGATCAGGATAGAATAAAACCGCCAACCAGATTGGCATATTTTAAATGAACAATTAAATATTAAAAGTTTCCACAATAAATTAAAACAAAAAAAAATTTATGAAAACATCTTTTTTACTAATTCTGTTTCTGATTTCCACCCCAACCTCCTGGGCACAGGAAACGGTTGAGATCTATCCAAACCTGAAATCACAAAAAAGCCTGAAGCTATGTGCTACTTTTGTACCTGGCCCATATGATAACTCACCTGCAGCGTTTTCAGAATTCCTGAATGAATTAGAATCTGCAATTGACAAATATGGGATAGATATGGTCCAGGCTCATGGCTTGAATAGTGATCAGTGGCTTACATACAAAGGGTATGATAAGTTAAAAGCAAATCCCGATCAAAACTTCACCACCAAGTTCAGGAGTATTTATAAAAGGATTAAAGACAAAGGAGTGTATCTGACTCTTAGTGCAGGGGAGCCGGTTTGCCCAAAAGATATTTTTGAAAAATATCCGGAAATGAAAATGTTTAACAATGGTAAATTCTGGCAATTTGTTGAAGACAAGACCAAAGAGCTTTACGATGTGATACCTGAGATGGATTGTTTTGAGATTTATCTGTGGGAAACAGAAATGGTAAATGATAACAAGGTGTTTGCCGAATTTGAATTCAACCGTGCCTTCGGTTATCCATATTATTCACATGCCGATTATTTCAAATATATGTTAGATGCCTTTTCCCGGGCGGCACACAGCAGACACAAGGATTTCCAATTGCTTACTTTCAGCCATTTCCCATACCAGGAACAAATAATGATTGATGCTTTAAAAAACAGGGACAAGAATTATCCATTCATACTGGATCACAAATGTCAGCCGGGCGACTGGGTACCGTTTAAGCCGGCAAACAATATTATGCAAACCATTACTGATATGCCGGCGCTGCTGGAATTTGATGGTACAGGTGAATATTGGGGTCAAAGCCTGATGCCTTATTGTTATCCGGAAGAAATCCAGGCCCGCCTGCAACATGCATTGTCCGGGAATCAGAATATAAATACCTTGAACATGCGCGTCAACTGGTATAACGGCAGCTTATTCGGGAAGCCAAATGAAATTAATTTTTACGCACTTTCAAAGTTGGCAGATGATCCTTTTACCCCCATAGAACAGATTTGGAAAGGCTGGGCAACTGAACGATTTGGCGAAAAGGCTGCCGACAAAGTGATTTCGGCGTTGAAACGTACTGACGATATTGGGCGTAGGATTTTTTACATTGAAGGGATGTGGGTATTTAACCACAGTTCATTGGCTAACCTGCCTTATGTGGAATCTCATATACTAAATTATGCAAAGTCTACTGCTGAACTGAAGCCCTGGGATATATCAGGTAATTACCGGATGAATGAATTATTGAATTATCCCCGTGAGAGCCTGATCATGGAAGTTCAGGCAGAGAGGGATGAGGCTTTGCGCCTCAATGCTCTGTCGTTGAAGGATATTGAAGATGCAAAAAAGGACCTGAAACCTGATGATTATAAACTACTGAAAGAGCAACTGATCCGTCAGTGCGACATGGCCCGAGTATCGAAACTTCATCTGGAAGCTTTCTTCCGTTACCGGATTGAAAAACTGAATGCTCCCGAAAAAGGACCTGAAAACAAAAAAAAACTAGACTCTTGTCTAGCTCAAATGGAGAAATTGGGGGCAGAAATGGATTTGACTTATGGGAACGATTTCCCGTTCCTGAAAGCCTCTTTATTCAAAGAATATGTATGGCAAATTAGGGAAGCTGTTGATCATTAATTCTACTGAACCAATTAACCAGCTCCTCCAGATATTAGTACAAAACCACATAATGCTAGTGCTGATATAGCACCTCTGATCTTCAATTGCAATCAATACTATTTAGCAAGGGATTTGTAAACCGACATCTATCAATTATTTCAATTGAAGTTCATTTTGCAACCCCTGCTGGCGCGGA
>JBAXUL010000167.1:0-6386 GCA_037129695.1 Prolixibacteraceae bacterium | reverse complement strand
CCGGAAAAGGAAACGTTAATGGTCATGACAGGCATGCAGGGAACCAATGGTGGCATGGCCAGAATCGGGCTGGTCCCGCCTGATGAGAGAAAGCGTTCACAACAGGAAATTGCAGACTGGTTAAACGGACTCATGAGGAAGAATAATTTCGCGAGGGGTTACGCTACCCAGGAACAAACCATTGCTACTACCAGAAGAGGTGCAGGACTGCCTGTGCAGTTTGTTATTCTGGCGCCTGATTTTGAGAGTCTCAAGGCAACCTTGCCTATATTTTTGGACAAGGCGATGGAAAATAAAGCTTTCCAGGTTGTTGATGTGGATTTGAAATTCAACAAACCAGAGCTGAGAATTGACATCGACCGCGACCGCGCCAAAACCCTGGGAGTTACCATCCGGGATGTTGCCGAAAACCTCCAGCTCTATTTCAGTCAGCAGCGTTATGGTTATTTTGTGCTCCGGGATAAACAATACCAGGTAATTGGTGAAGCTTCCCGTTCCAACAGAGACAATCCCATGGATCTTTCATCGATTTACGTTAGAAATTCCGCAGGAAAATTAATTCAGCTTGACAACGTACTCAAGATATCCAACCAGAGTAATCCTCCTACTATTTTCCGCTTTAACAGGTATGTTTCTGCAACTGTTTCTGCACAACCTGCAACTGGGGTCACTCTCGGTGAAGGAATTGCTGAGATGAAAAAGATAGCCAAGGATGTGCTGCCCGAAAATTTCTCCTCCTCCCTCGCCGGTTCTTCCCGCGACTTCGACGAGAATGCAAGCAGTTTGGTCTATGCCTTCGTTTTTGCCCTGATACTGATATTCCTGGTTCTGGCTGCTCAGTTCGAAAGCTACCGCGATCCACTCATTGTCATGCTTACAGTTCCACTGGCTATTGCAGGAGCGCTGATTTCCCTTGTTGTATTCAACCAGACACTAAATATTTTCAGTGAAATCGGAATCATTGTTCTGATTGGAATTGTGACCAAAAACGGTATTCTGATTGTGGAATTTGCCAACCAGAAAAAAGTGGCCGGAATGCCACTCCGGGAGGCTGTGCTTGAAGCTGCAACCCTTCGCTTGAGACCCATTTTGATGACCAGCCTGGCCACCACACTTGGAGCCCTGCCGATTGCCCTGGCATTGGGAGCAGCAGCCAAAAGCCGCATACCTATGGGGATCGCCATCATTGGTGGATTGATGTTTTCGCTGGTTTTGACGCTTTATATTGTGCCGGCTTTGTATACCCTGATATCGGGTAAAATGAGGATAGAGGAAGAAGCTGATGATCTGGAAGCTGACCTTGAAGAATAGAAATAGCTTTTAGAAAAATACAATACGATGAAAAAACTATCGATACAGATATTTCTCCTTTTCTTAGTTTGTTCCGTAACCAATGGACAAACCGGCAGTCTGAGCCTGGAAGAAGCCATTACCATCGGATTGAAAAACAATTTTTCAATTCAGATTGCTACCAATGACAACAAGATTGCCGTCAACAACAATACACTTGGAAATGCCGGATTTCTTCCTTCTGTTAACTTAAACGGTCAGTTGAAAGAAAATATATTTTCAACTGATTCGAAGGATCAAAACGGTGTCAGTACGAACAGCAATAACCTTCATTCCGGAACTGCCAGTCTGGGTGCTACTTTCGACTGGACCCTATTCAACGGAATGGGGATGTTTATCAAAAAAGACAGGCTTGGATCGCTGCAATCATACCAGGAAACCTCCTTGCGGGCTACAGTCGAAAATAAGGTCTCTGAAATTATTACCGCCTATTTTGCGGTCGTGCAGTTGAAAAACAGCATTGAGGTTTTGCAGAATGCCATCAATTTCTCCAATCGCCGATACGATCTCACCCGAAAAAAATTGCAAATCGGTACGACTTCTGAACTTGCATTCCTGAAATCATCCACCGACCTCAATGCCGACAGCGCCTCTTTCCTGCGTCAGCATGTCGCGCTAACTGTTGCGAAATCGAAGTTGAATGCTTTGCTCGTTCAGGAAACAGGAAAAGACTATGAGGTTACTTCAGCCATTCGTTTTGACCAAATTCTGGATTATAATGGTTTAAAGGAAGTACTTCAATCAGTCAACAGCCAGATCAGTATGGCAAAGCAGTCTGTTGACATCGCCTTGCTGGATTACAGGCTCACTCATTCTCCGCAATATCCCCAGGTGGCATTCTTTACCGATTACAATTTGACCCGGTCCAAATACAACTATGGAAGTACTTCAATGGTTGTCAACTCCGGTCCGGTGGTTGGAATCAATCTGTCATTGCCCATCTTTGACGGCTTGAATAAAAGGAGAGTCGCCGCAAATGCTAAAATCGATGCCGAAAGCACCAAACTCGAATATGAAAAGGTCTTAAAAGATACGGAAGAAACCCTGTGGCAGATCTACAATGAATACAAAACCAATTTAAAACTGGTTACGCTTGAAACGGCCAATCTGGAAGTAGCCAAGACAACATCGAAAATTTCGTTCGAAAGATTCAGGGTTGGCGCTATGAGTGATTATGAGCTTCGCGATATTCAACTGGCTGAACTTGAGGCCGAAAATAGTTTGTTGGTTGCGCTTTTCATGGCCAAGAAATCAGAAACTGAGTTGCTCCGACTCAGTGGAAAACTAATTGAATCGAAAGTGAACAAATAAATTGTTTTCTTTGCCGCATGAGGCATCACAGTTTACTTTAGTCACTTCCTGAATGAAAACCGGAAACCTTTTCAGAAAAAAATCGATTTCGCTGATCATGCATGATTCTTCGGATCTTGCGCTTCACGGAAACGGTATGAAACGTACCCTGGGGGTGGCTGACCTTACCGCAATGGGTGTTGCGGCCATCGTAGGAGCCGGAATTTTCAGCACCATCGGAAACGCAGCAGCAGCAGGCGGACCAGCAGTTTCCCTTCTTTTTGTTTTCACCGCTGTGGCTTGCGGACTTTCGGCCATGTGTTATGCCGAATTTGCTTCTTCCATTCCTATCAGCGGTAGTGCTTACACTTATGCCTATGCCAGTTTTGGCGAACTCGTTGCCTGGATTATCGGTTGGGACCTTATCATGGAATATGCCATCGGAAACATCGCGGTAGCCATTTCCTGGTCCGGATATTTTACGGGACTGCTGGACGGATTCGGCCTCCATATTCCCTCATTTCTCACCACAGACTATCTGACAGCTTCACGTGGCTATCATGAAGCCTTGCTTTTGATACAAAAAGGTACTTCACTCGCTGAGTTGAGTCCGGTATTGAATGAGGCTTACCGTGCCTGGACCCTGGCACCGCAGCTGTTCAATTTCCGCATCATCGCTGATATTCCTGCATTCATGATCGTCGTGCTCATTACCTGGATCTGCTACATCGGTATCAGGGAATCAAAGAGAGCCAACAATGCCATGGTACTGCTTAAGATTGGTGTTTTGATTCTGGTCATTGCTGCAGGGGCATTTTATGTCGATCCGGCGAACTGGACTCCTTTCGCTCCCAATGGTCTGCCAGGAGTATTAAAAGGCGTTTCAGGCGTATTTTTTGCATACATCGGATTTGATGCCATTTCCACAACAGCAGAGGAGTGCAACAATCCCAAAAGAGATCTTCCGCGTTCCATGTTTTATGCCCTGCTGATCACAACAGTCCTGTATGTGCTAGTCAGTCTGGTATTGACAGGAATGGTGTCATATGATCAATTGGGTGTGGCCGATCCGCTGGCATTTGTTTTTGCCAAACTGCACCTTGCCAAATTGTCGGGGATCATCGCCGTGAGTGCAGTCGTTGCCATGGCCAGCGTTCTGCTCGTTTTTCAGCTGGGTCAGCCCCGTATCTGGATGAGCATGAGCCGCGACGGGTTGCTTCCTCCTGTCTTTGCCAAACTTCATCCCAAATACAGGACTCCCGGCTTTTCTACAATCATTACCGGGATCATTGTGGCACTTCCATCCCTTTTTATGAATCTGACCGAAGTGACAGACCTGACCAGCATCGGTACATTGTTCGCGTTTATTCTGGTGTCTGGGGGCATCCTGATTGTTAATCCGAAAGGGAACAAAATTAAAAACGACAAGGGGTTTGTGGTTCCTTACCTGAACAGCAGGTATTTTATGCCACCGGTCCTGATTGCGGTTGTGTGGATTATTTTCGCCTCGAACAAAGGCTTGCCAAATTTCAGCCAATATCTGGAAAAGTTCTCTGTTCACTCAATTCCCTACCTGTTGTTTGGGTTGACAACCGTAACTATTACCGTTCTTTCATTGATAAAATCCTGGTCATTTATCCCTGTTATTGGACTGCTTACCAATTTTTACCTGATGAGCGAATTGGGTATTACCAATTGGTCGAGATTCGGTATTTGGCTGGTGATCGGTTTGCTGCTTTACTTTAGTTATGGGATTTTCAATTCCAAATTGTCTGATTCCAAAGAAATACCAACCTGATTTTTGGCAATCTGCAGGCTATTTTCAATTTTCGATTGATCATTTTAGGGTAAAATTGAATCAATTTCGTAATATTGCGTAGGATTGATCAAACCTAATATTAATCTGTTCAATATGATTTTCAACTCCATCCGACGGGGAAAACTTGTTCTGATATTACTCCTGATCACACTGGCTTCTGTCGCACAAAAAAGCACTGGAAATTTTCAAATTTCCGGAAGAATCAGGGTGGACAACGGCGATCCTGCAGGAGCAGTTGTTACCATCAAAAATTTGTCAGAGAAGACTACTGAGAATACCATCACGCTTAATAATACCGGCAAGTTTGAGCTGGAATTGAAATATTATACCGAATTCAGAATGACCGTGGTCAAGGATGGCCACTATACCAAGGATATCGACATCTCAACCCTCATTCCTTCGCAGGTTTGGGCGAAGGACAGTATTTTTCCGCCTTACCTGATGGTTGTGACGATCTACAAGAAAGTGCCGGATGTGACCCTTAGTTTTGAAGGCAAAATTATCGGTAAGATTTGTTACTCTCCCAACGGAAAACTCGACAATTTTGATGCAGATATTTTCATCAGCGACAAGGATATCAGGCGGGAAATTGACCAGGCTCTGAATGACAAGAACGATGAAGTCTTCAATAAAAAAATGGCTGAGGCCGTTGAGTTTGAAAAGAAAAATCAGATCAGGGAAGCACTGAAGGCCTATGAAGAAGCATTGGCGTTGAGAAAGAACGACCAATTCATCAAACCTAAGATCAAGGAGCTGACTTCCGATCTTAAAAACTTGGATAAGGATGCCCAACTTGAAGCGCAATTCCGGAAATTACTCGCTGCTGGCGACGAAAATGTCACCAATATCAAATACCCCGAAGCTATTGATAATTTTAAGGCAGCTCTTTCGATACGACCGGGAGATCCGGTTGCTTCCGCCAAACTGACCAATGCCGAGCAACTCTTGGCGAAACAGAATGCCGACAAGGAAAAGCTGGATGCAGAGTTTAACCGTTTACTGGCAGCTGGCGATCAAAATGTGTCAGTTCAAAAGTATCAGGACGCCATCGAGAATTTCAAGGGAGCCCTGAATGTCAGGCCTGGCGATAAAGTTGCCGCAAGCAAACTTGCCAATGCGGAACAGCTGCTTGCGAGGGTCAATGCGGATAAGGCAAAACTGGAGGCTGAATTCAATCGTTTGCTTGCCCTCGGAGATGAGCAGGTAACAGGGAAAAAGTATCCTGAAGCCATCGAAAATTTCAAGGGAGCATTGTCCATCAAAAACGGAGATAAAATTGCAACAGAGAAACTGGCGGGCGCAGAGAAGCTTCTGGCAGCGCTCAATGCCGGCAGAGCTGCCCAGGAAGCCGAATACAGACGATTGCTTGCAGCAGGCGATGCCAATGTAACGGGTAAGAAATATCCTGATGCCATCGGTAATTTCAAGGGTGCCTTGGTCATCAAGCCAGGTGACAGGATCGCTACTGATAAATTGGCCAATGCCGAGCAGCTGCTGGCCAATGCGAATGCCGATCAGGCAAGGCTGGAAGCTGAATTCGCCCGTCTGCTCGCAGCCGGTGACGAAAATGTAACGGGTATGCAGTACCCTGAAGCCATTCAGAACTACAAAGGAGCGCTGACCATCAAACCGGCTGACAAGATCGCAACGGATAAACTGGCGAAAGCTGAGCAAATGCTGGCTGCCCTGAATGCCGATAAAGCCCGACAGGAGGCAGAGTTCAACCGCCTTCTGGCTGCCGGCGATCAGAATGTTTCGGTACAAAAATACCCTGAAGCCATTGAGAATTTCAAATCTGCTTTGGTCATCAAAGTGGGTGATAAGATTGCCACCGCCAAACTGGCCAACGCAGAACAACTGCTTGCGATGCTAAATGCCAATAAAGCAAAACAAGAAGCTGAATTTGCCCGTCTGCTCGCAGTCGGCG
>JBAXUL010000166.1:0-6445 GCA_037129695.1 Prolixibacteraceae bacterium | reverse complement strand
ATCAATTCATGCTTCAATACCAGATCAGGAATCTCTTTGAGGGAGCTTAACTGATAAGGGGGATCCGCAAAAATAAGATCATATTTCTCTGTACATCTTGGAATAAACTTGAGTACATCGTACCTCAGTAGCCGAACAGTTTTTTCTACCTTAAGTTGCTGAATAACTGATGAAATAAAGGCATAGTGAACATGATCGATCTCAACTGCAGTGACAGACTTGCAGCCTCTTGAAGCAAATTCAAAAGTAATGCTTCCTGTCCCCGCAAAAAGGTCCAGAACCGTTATCTCTTCAAAATCGATCCTGTTATTGAGAATGTTGAACAGATTTTCCCGGGCAAAATCTGTTGTAGGCCGGGCTTTGAAATTTTTACCCGGTTTAAAAAGACGGCCCTTTAATTCCCCTCCGATTATTCGCATTTGTAAAGATCAAGAAGTGATGTAAAATAATGATCCGGAAGTTGACTAAAAGTATAACTATACTTAAACAGTGAGGTTGGACTGGCGAAAATTGTCTTCCTGATGTATCTTTTAACCGACTGATAAATAGGATCAGTCTGCTGAAAATCGCCATGAATGATGAGTTCTGTTGTCTCCGGAGAAAGTTTTAACTGGTCAAAAACATTCAGTATATAATAGAGCACATCATTTTCTCCTGAATAACAAAATTGATTACACATCTGAAGTTTTGAGCCTGAGATGACAATCAGTTCGAAACAACTCCTAAAGAAATTCAGATGCACCTGTTTCCTTTCGGGAAAATTTTTATTCTCCTTCAGGGTCCTCTCGATCAGCGGAAAAAGATTGTGCCTGATGGTCGCCTTTGGAAATTTAAGAACCAGAAACTCCTTTAGATTTTCGGGTATACTGAAAATACACCAGGCTTCCGCTTTCGTTAAAAAGGTTTTATCGACAGAATATCCTTTCTCCCCTTCATGGTTAAAACCAAAGTATTTTTCTGCGTAGCCATTCTGATAAAATACCTGAGGTACCAGGGTGAACTTCTCAGTCGCATAAATTATCTCAACACTTTTATATTTCAGGTTAAGGTATTCGTCTACACTCATCAGTTCCCGAACCTTCATGAAAAGCAAACGCGGACGTTTCAGAAAAAAATTGAACGATTTCAATACCGTATATTTCCCTTTTGGAATATCGAGGATGGCAAAAGAAAAACCATCCAGACTTATCTGGATGGATAAATGATATAAATTACTCTGTTCGTGATCGAATGTCTTGTCGATAAAACAGATATCTTGCATGGAATTGTATTAATAGGTTCTCTCCCTTTGCAACCTGTCAGTTTTCTTCTCAAACCAGAAACTAAACAGGAACACAGGTAGTGATAAGTATTTCAAAACATTAAAAGAATAAAAAAAAACAATCAAATTGCGAATCGATTTTTTTCATTTTCTTCGCATTAATTTGATATACAATCTACAAATTTAGAAATATATTCGACTCTTTTAATCCGGCTTTTTTAAATATCCACCCAATGAAGAATTTTATCTCCAATCTGATCTTTCAAAAACTTGGTCACGAGCCAACCGCAGGACAGAAAGAGATGATTGATCAATTGGCAGTCTTTGTTTCTACTCCAGAAAGTGATGCGTTATTTCTCTTGAAGGGCTATGCAGGTACAGGGAAAACTTCTGCCATCAGTGCGTTGGTAAAAGTACTGGATGAGCTGAAAATAAAATTCGTGTTGTTAGCCCCAACAGGCCGCGCTGCCAAGGTCCTTTCTAAACAGAGCGGAAAATCTGCCTCAACCATCCACAAAAAAATTTATCGACAGCAATCGGGAGCCGACGGACAGAGTAAATTTTCGCTGGACAGGAATATGAGCAGGAATACGGTGTTCATTGTAGACGAAGCATCCATGATTTCCAATCTGCCCCAGGATCACAGTGTTTTTGGCTCTGGCTATCTGCTCTCCGATTTAATCGAATATGTCACCGGCGGATTCAATTGCAAACTGATTGTTTCCGGAGACACTGCCCAGCTCCCACCTGTCGGCCTGGCAATGAGCCCTGCCCTGGAAAAAGATGAGTTATCCCTCTTCGGAATGGATGTAATTTCGACGGAGTTGAGAGATGTTGTGAGGCAATCCCTGGATTCAGGGATTCTTGAAAATGCAACCTACATCCGTAACCGGATACTCGGGGACGATCCAACCGGATTCTGGCCAATTAAAATGAAAGGATTTCAAGATGTGGTCCAACTGGGAGGGGATCAGCTGATCGAAGAAATATCCAATTGTTACAGTCAGTATGGGATGGAGGACACCATCGTCATCACTCGCTCCAACAAAAGAGCCAATCTTTTCAATGAAGGCATCCGAAAATCAATACTTTATCAGGAGGATCAAATCATGAAGGGCGACCTGCTGATGGTGGTCAAAAACAATTACCATTGGTCGAAACAACTCGAAGAACTAGATTTTATCGCCAATGGCGATATTGCAGAAATCATCAGGATCAAGAAATACGAGGAACGCTACGGATTTCATTTTGCCAATGTTGTGCTTCGACTGACAGATTATCAGGATTTGGAGGTAGAATGCAAGATTCTGCTGGAGACGCTTAAAGTGGAAGCTCCGGCATTGTCGGCAGAAGAAAACAAAAGGCTGTATGAAGCCATTTCAGAGGATTACATGGAAGTTCGCAATAAACGTGAAAGGTGGAAAAAAATCAGGGAGGATCCCTGGTTTAATGCACTTCAGGTAAAATATTCCTACGCCGTTACCTGCCACAAAGCGCAGGGCGGCCAGTGGAAAGCTGTATTCCTGGATCATGGCTATCTTGTCCCTGACATGATTGACCGCGAATTCCTGCGCTGGTTATACACTGCATTTACGCGCGCGGAAGAACGGCTCTATCTTGTAAATTTTCACAAAGAGTTTTTTCCTGAAACCAAATAATGGATTGATTTTCCAGAATCTGAGGGATAGGCAATTCACAAACACCATCAAAACAGCTAAAGCTCAAAACAGTCTCCATCGTTTGCTTCGTAGGTTTCAGGGAAAATAACCCGTGCTTCTTCAACGAGCGGTAAAACACTTTTGTAGCGAGAAGAGAAGTGCCCGATAACCAGTTTCTTCACCTTGGCTGTCTTAGCCATCTCTGCTGCCTGAACCGAGGTGGAATGAAAAGTCTTTTTTGCAAGGACTGCCAAATCACCGGCAAAGGTTGCTTCATGGTATAGCAGATCTACGCCTTCGATGGTTGGCACAATTTTTTTGAGAAATAGAGTGTCTGTACAAAAGGCATAGCTTCGGGTTGGGTTTGGAGGGAGTGTTATTTGACTGTTGGGTATCACAGTCCCATCCGCAAGAATCAGGTCGGCACCATTAGTAATATTTAACCGCTGAGATACAGGAACTTCATAACGGCTCAATGCCTGTTTATCCAAATGCAACTGGGTTGGCAATTCCTGAAAAAGAAATCCGCAGCATGATATTCGGTGTTTCAACGGGAAAGATGAAATACGTATTTTCTTATCTTCAAAAACGAGGGCATTTCGTTGAAAATTCAGCGGGTGGTATTTTACTTTCAAATCTGTAATCTCATTCATAAACTTCATCATTCCTTCCATCATCTGTTGAAGATCAGAATGGGCATGAATGTGCAATTCTCCTTTTTTCCCATAAAGGGCCAATGATGATATCAGTCCGGGCAAACCATAAATGTGGTCTCCATGCAAATGTGAGATAAAAATATGGTTGATTTTCCCCATTTTGAATCCATATTTCCGGAGTTGAATCTGGGTCCCCTCCCCGCAATCCACAAGAAAAAGTTGTTCGTTCAGCCTGACAACCTGCGCAGTCGGAAACCTGTGAGAGGTTGGTAATGCAGAACTGCTTCCAAGTATGGTAACGGAAAAAGAATTCATAATAATCTAATCAGGGATGATATCGAACCTAGAATCGAGGCTTAAAGATAAAAAAACCCGACAAATTTGCCGGGTTTTTAATATTTCAATCGAGAAAAGAGCCAAATTACTTCTTCTCGTTTTCTTCCATTTGTGTGCGCAATGCAGCCAATTCGCTGATATCACCAAGAGTTGTTTTTTCCATGGTATCTTTTACCGGTTTAACACTCTTTGGAGCAGTCTGCTTGGTAGCAGGTTTTTTCTTGGCTGAATCGTCTGTTTTCTTCACATCCTCATATACACGTGAGTGAGAAAGAATGATTCTCTTGGCTGATTTTGAGAATTCAATAACCTTGAACTCCAATTTTTCATCCATTTTCACGTGAGATCCGTCTTCCTTAACCAGATGACGCGGGGTAGCAAAACCCTCTACACCATAAGGCAGAGAAATGACTGCACCTTTGTCAAACAAGTCGATGACAGTTCCTTCGTGAATAGAATCAACAGTAAAGATTGTTTCAAAAACATCCCAAGGATTTTCTTCGAGTTGTTTGTGACCAAGGCTCAACCGGCGGTTTTCCTTGTCGATATCGAGAACCTGAACTTCAATCTCAGAACCGATGGAGGTAAACTCCGAAGGATGTTTGATTTTTTTAGTCCAGCTCAAATCGCTGATATGGATCAGTCCGTCTACACCTTCCTCAATTTCAACAAAGACACCAAAGTTGGTGAAGTTGCGTACTTTGGCTGTGTGAGCAGAACCAATCATGTATTTCGTTTCGATCTGTGACCATGGGTCATTCTTCATTTGTTTGATGCCCAATGACATTTTGTGTTCGTCACGATCAAGTGTCAGAATGGTTGCTTCTACCTCATCGCTAACTTTCAGGAAGTCCTGAGCCGAACGAAGGTGCTGTGACCAGCTCATTTCAGAAACGTGAATCAAACCTTCAACACCGGGAGCAATCTCGATAAATGCGCCGTAGTCAGCGATGACCACTACTTTACCTTTCACTACATCACCCACTTTGAGGTCAGCACTGACATTGTCCCATGGGTGAGAAGCAAGTTGTTTCAAACCTAAAGCAATTCTCTTCTTCTCATCATCAAAGTCAAGGATTACCACGTTGATTTTTTCATCCAACTGTACAATTTCATTTGGATGAGCTACGCGGCCCCAGCTAAGGTCGGTGATGTGAATCAGACCATCTACGCCACCAAGGTCAATGAATACACCGTAGGAAGTAATATTCTTAACGGTTCCTTCAAGTACCTGACCCTTTTCAAGTTTGGAGATGATGTCTTTTTTCTGTTGCTCCAATTCCGCTTCGATAAGGGCTTTGTGAGAAACAACAACATTCCTGAATTCATGGTTAATTTTAACCACTTTGAATTCCATGGTTTTTCCAACATAGATGTCATAGTCACGAATAGGCTTAACATCAATCTGAGATCCAGGAAGGAATGCCTCGATTCCGAATACATCAACAATCATACCGCCTTTCGTACGGCATTTGATAAATCCGGTAATAATTTCGTCATTTTCAAGGGCAGCATTGACACGATCCCAACTGCGCATCGCGCGAGCTTTCTTGTGGGACAAGGTTAACTGGCCTTTTTTGTCTTCTAAGGTTTCAACATAAACCTCAACTTTATCACCAACTTTAAGGTTGGGATTGTAACGGAATTCGTTGACTGAAACAATACCGTCAGATTTGTAGCCAATGTTGACCACAACTTCACGCTTGTTCATCGAAATCACGATACCGTCAACACACTCTTTTTCCTGAAGGATAGAAAGAGTATTGTCGTACATCTCTGTCATCGTTTGCTTGGAAGATGCACCAACTGTGGATTTTTTACCTTCAAAGGCATCCCAGTCAAATTCTTCTTCACCAGCCGCAGCTGAGGCGGTTTCAATGATTACTGGCGTTTTTACAACAACCGCCTTTTCTTCAACAACAGGCACTTCAACTATAGCAACAGGTTCTGCGACTACAATTTCTTCTTCAATTGCCGGAGTTTCGGCAACTACTTCTTCAATAACTTCTGCTGCAATTTCTTCAGCAACTTCTTCCTCCGCAACTTCTGCTGCGATTTCTTCAGTAACTTCGTCTTCCGCAACTACTGCTGCGATTTCTGCTTCCGGAGTTTCTTCCTTAATTTCCGGGGCAGCGGACTCTACAGCAGAATTCTCTACTGTTTCGTTTACCTCCAGATCCTCTTTGTTTTCACTCATTTTTAAAATTCTCTTGAAATTAATAAATTAGACATTATTTGAACGGGCGCAAAGGTACGTTTTTTTCACATATTATCAAGACCTATTTATAAAAAATCAGATGATCTTCAATCAGTTGATTGATAAACATGTAAATATATCCTGAATTGCTTTCCATGAAAGATATGAGCCTATCAATCACCACTACAAAAAATTATTTCAAACCTCACCATAAAAAATTATCTCGAGTTGATAATGCAACTTTTCGAACACATTTTTCACTTATTTTAATTTGATAATTGTATTTTTTGTAACTTTATTCAATCAGATAACTCTTGATTGTAGATATAATTATCCA
>JBAXUL010000165.1:0-6503 GCA_037129695.1 Prolixibacteraceae bacterium | reverse complement strand
ACCCTTGTTCTGAAAGTGGGCGGCAAGATGTTTGCCCTGCTTGATCTGGACAATAATCCCTCTATAAACCTGAAGTGCGATCCTGAAAGGGCTGTCGATCTGCGTGAACATTATGATTCCATTCTTCCGGGCTACCACATGAATAAACAACACTGGAATACCGTGATTTTGGATGGAAGCCTGCCCGATAAACTGATCGCCGAGTTGATCGGGCATTCCTACGATCTGGTTTATGCATCCCTGCCGAAGAAGGCAAAGGAAGTAGTGGATCATGAAGAATGATAATTTAATGGAGCTTTTTTGGTGCCTTTGTGAGTTACCTTTGTGTTCTTCGCGGTGAATATTTTTAACCACTACGGTCACTAAGGATTAAACAAAGGTCCCAAAGCATTGAAATTCAAAATAACCACAACTGATAACTTGCCATGATATACAATCTGAAAGGCGCCGAATACATTGAGCTGATTAAAATGCTCAAACTTTTAAGGATCGCTTCATCCGGCGGAGAAGCAAAAATGATGGTGGAGGATGGCGAGGTAAAACTCAACGGGAATCCCGAATCGAGGAAACGTGCCAAGCTGCGGCCGGGCGATGTGATTCAGATTTTTGGCAAAACAATTACCATTGAGGCTTGAAACTTTGGAATCCGGGAGAGCCGGTTGGAATGAAACAGGCTATCCCGGATAAATATTCTCCGAAAGGGTTATTTGACCCCCAGCAGCTTCATCATTTTATTGGCGACTTCGGTATTCTCCATAAAGCCTCCAAACTGTTCGGCACCAGGACCGTAGGCGAATATTGGCACACAAACTCCAGTATGTTCAGGGCTCGAAAATTTTGCCGTAAAAGCCCCCGTCTTGTTGTTGCCTTCGTTAATGGTCATACCACCCGTTTCATGATCTGCCGTTACCACGATTAAGGTGTGCCCGTCCTTTGCCGCGAAGGCAAGGGCTGCGCCGATCGCCTTGTCCAGATCGAGTGTTTCACCGACGACACCCGGGGCATTGTTGTTGTGCGCCAGAAAATCTATTTCTGAACCTTCCACCATCAAAAAGAATCCTTTTTTGTTTTGCGACAGCAGGTTGATGGCCGTTTGGGTGGCCGGAACAAGCATTTCCCCGCGTTCAGGCATGGGTGAATTGTGCTCTTCGGCTGTCAGACCTGCAAGTTTGCCGGTTTTAACCTTGAGGATATCCTCCATCTTGTAAAGGACCTGGTAGCCTTTGTCTTTAAGCTCTTTGGACAGATTTCGGCCATCTTTGCGGTTTTCGAAAAATTTCACGCCTCCACCGATAAAAACATCGATGTCAGAATTGATAAATTCCGCAGCAATCTCATCATAGTTGTTTCTCGAAACCTGATGTGCCAAAAAAGAGGCAGGTGTAGCGTGGTTGATAGCGGAAGTGCTCACTAATCCGGTTTTCAATCCCTTCTTTGCCGCCATTTCCCGGATGTTTGGAACAGACTTCTTATCTGCACCAACCCCGATCGCACCGTTGTAGGTCTTTACTCCGCAGGCCAATGCCGTGCCGCCGGCTCCCGAGTCAGTGATATAATCAGAGGTGGAATAGGTTTTGGAAAATCCGCAGTGGATGAAATTCTGAAGAAAAAGTGAACCGCCATTTGCGGTCATTGAGGCATAAATATGTGCCAGTCCCATTCCATCACCGATGAAAAGAATGATGTTCTTCGGGTGCTTTCCGGTTTTAACCTGTTCGAATTTCTGAACAGGGTAAAAAGTGCCTCCCTTGAATTCCTCGACAGATGTCGGGTTCCTGTTTTCCTTGTATTGTTCCTGCGAAAATCCATTCAAACAATTCAGCGATAGCAGGCAGGCAAAAAGAAGTAACCCGAAGGCGGAAGATGTCAATTGTCTCATAATGTAAAATAGTTAAAAACAGTAATAGGGTAGATGGAAAAGGAATGGATAAAATCAGTTGCGAAGATAAAAAAATCATTCATCCTTAAATCTCTGCAATCCATATTTCAGAATGCATTCATCCTGTTCTGCCAGGAATATCATGGGTTGAAGATGAACCCGTCACAGGGGATTTTTCAGCAATCGGATCCGTTTGATCTTCGTTGTTAAACAACTGCAATTTGATTGACCTGCCTTTTGCAAAATTCGAAAATGCGGTATTTGTTTGGAGCCGGAGGAGGTCGTCTTCCAGGGTTTGCATGGTTTCCGATAATTTCTGTTCTGTTGGATGATCCTCTTTCAGCCAGTACAGGTTATTCCTAATGACCATACTGGTTTCGTCTGCACAGCGAATGGTGAGGTTTTCATGAATCCACTGGTGCTCATTTTCGAGTGTCAACACTCCCTGGTCAATGACCTTATCGTCTTCGAGGTAGGTCATGAAATATTTTTCATTGCGTTTGAAATCGAAGTGAGCCATGACCAAACTTGACCCTGCAATCACAATGATCATGCTGATTAATTGTAATGGATGAATTCTGATCAGCGTGAGTCCTTTACTCGTAAAAGCAATGATGAGCCCAACAATGACCCAGGACCAAATACCTCGACTGATCATATATTTCCATTTATTCTTTCGTTGGATGGTCCACCTTTGGTAAAAGCGGGATTGATTTCGACTGGTTTCCTTCATGATCGGTGGGTCAGGAGTAAATATTTTGGAGATAAAATTCCGATTAATTGATCGTTATTCCTTTTTCTGAAGCCAACAGCCTGATTGCATCCCTCGCTTCTATCAGCACCTTAAATTCCAGGTCTGACAAGGAGAATTTGGAGGAGGAACCATCCGTTTGGGCGATGTGAAACCAATTGGTTTTGTATTCCATGGATTTGATCCGGTTCCAGGAGATGGATTGCTCTTTTGTCCGGATTCCGGGCTTGATGGCAATGTGCTGATCGTCAATGTGAATGTACGCGGAACCAAAGTATTTTTCAAAAGAATAGCCCAATCCAATCACAATGCCCCGGGTTCCTAATACCAGCATATATAACATCATAGGAACCGCAAACATCCAGTCATCTTGTTTTTTATGAAGGATAACCACCAAATAAAGAATAGCAAGAAGGATGCCCGTTATCCCCATCGAGAGGGCGAATTTGGATTTTTTTGCTTTGGGAATCAGGTCGATTTTTAGTTCCATGGGTCTAAAATTAGGTTTGATTATTCTCTCAAACTGTTATTTGATACAAACTGATCTCTATGGCTTTCTCTCTGGCAATCTGCACCATTGCGTGAATTGCTTCAGTGGATGCATTGCTGTTGGCATATGGCAATTTCAGCAGCAATACTGAACCGTCCTGACGGCTTATTCTAAATTGGAGGTGCCAGTAGTTTATCGATTTTATCTCCTCCCAGGAAACGGACTCTTCCTTTGCCCAAATACTGTTTTTAAAAGTAATCAGGTTGTTATCCATTTTGATGAAGGCACTGCCAAAGAGTTTCCGTATATGATAACCCAGTCCTGTAGCCAGAAGCCAGGCGCCAAAAAAGACCGAAAAAATCTGATAAATCCAATCGGCGGTATTTATCGTCAGGTTTTCTACGATTCTATCGGCAAACCATACGACTATGACCAGCAATACGGCGATTCCCCAGATGATTCTGAACCAGTATTTTTTGCTTTTTTGAAGCAGGTCGATTTGATGTTCCACAGGTTGCAAGCGTTTGGTGGGTTAAAATTAAGGGTAAGAGAACCTTACATCAAAGATAAATTTTTTTTGTACCCGACATTGATGAAATGTAGTTTTCATCTATTTCATCCTGCATCATTTGGATTTGAATCAAAAGAGACGCAGCATGCTACGTCTCTACGGTACAATACGCAATGTTTGAATTGCGCCATATTTTGCCTTTAATCAACGAATCAGCTAATGATCACATTGTGTAAATCTTCATCATGCAGTTCCTGCAATCAAACTCCAGTTCGAAGCGGTCGGGTCCATCCTGCAAAGTGAATGGCTCGGAAAGATGGGAAGGGGAAATGCCACCGAATTTCGGACAATAGCCAAGTTCGTACTTCAGGCAGTGTTTGGTCGTCATTACCTGCTGCCTACCGGTGAAAGTCCGTTTTTCGACTGCCATCTCCGGGTTTTCGATGCCATGACGCCGGTAAAATTGCATGGCCAGGCGGTTGCTGATGTTGTTTTCAAAATGGAATGCCTCGGTGGGATAGGGAACCATTTTGGCATCAGCGTCTTTCCGGAAGGAATTTTCCTGATTGCTTTCATTGGAAGGGGAAACACGCCTTTCTGAAATCAGCAGGTCCAGCAGTCCCCGGCGCAGTTCGTTCAGTTGCTGGGAAGAAAAAAAGTACTTTTCATTGCCACCTGTGTCAATGTTCGTGACCAGGAACGGCGTATCTCCCGATTTGGTTAGTTGTCGAAGTATGTTTTCGCGAGATTTGGCAGGATCATTGGCAGCTGTTCTGGACATCAACATGGAGAAACTCGTCGGGGCATCCCTCGTGGGTGCCCCATCCTGGGTGGCCACAAGTGCCGCCCAAACAGAAAATCCATCCGGAGTTTCAACAAGTTCAATTGCGACAGGGATCTTTCGTTCAGCGCTCTTCCGCTCGAGCGCCATCTGGAAGGCATGGTCGGAGTTCCTGTGAATTTTTGCCCCGACGAAGACCCCGTTCATCCTATCGGGATAAATATATCCGTTCTCCGTCTTGTTGACTTTGAGTCCAGTGCTTTCTCCATTTTTGCCGACAAAAGTCAGTCCGTCGTTGTTGGAGATTTGTTTCAGACCAGAAACCTGGAGGGAATCCCTTGTTATCCTTGTAACTTCGCCTATCTCTTCCCCCAGCGACTTGGGACTGTCAATCCCGGCAACAGGATCCTTTCGCCCCCTGAGGAAATATTCTGTGGAGCCGCGTTGAAAGCTCTTTGATGGATCCGGTGTGAAAAAGAAAGTGGACTTTCCCAGGGAAGCTGCAGTGAATTCGGGTTTTTCTTCCAAAACCTTGTCGAGTTCCGCCCGGTAAAAAGCAGTTACATTTTTCACATATCCGATGTCCTTGAGCCGTCCTTCAATTTTAAAGGAGCGTACACCGGCATCTGCCAGTTCGAGGATGGATTTTGACCTGTTGAGGTCCTTGAGCGAAAGGAGGTATTTGTCCTGAACAATGACTTTCCCTGCAGCATCAGACAGGGTGTATTTTTTGCGGCATGGCTGGGCGCAGGCACCACGGTTGGCGCTTCTTCCACCCATGGCATGGCTCATGAAACACTGTCCGCTCAGGCTGACGCAAAGCGATCCATGCACAAAGGCTTCAAGCTCTATCGTGGTATTGCCGGAAATCTCACTGATCTGTTCAAGGGATAGCTCCCTTGCCAGGACGGCTCTTTTAAACCCAACCTCCTGCAAAAACCTGATCTTCTCTACCGTGAAGTTGTTGGCCTGCGTACTCGCATGCAGGGCGATGGGTGGAAGGTCCATCTCCAAAAGGCCAAAATCCTGGATGATCAGTGCATCCGCCCCTGCTTCGTAGACCTGCCGGATAATCCTGGCGGCCTCTTCCAGTTCGTTGTCGTAAAGAATGGTGTTGAGGGCCACATAGGTTTTGACGCCAAATATATGCGCTTCAGCTGTCAGTTTTTCGATCTCCGCGATGGA
Source organism: Prolixibacteraceae bacterium (assembly GCA_037129695.1). GTDB lineage: Bacteria > Bacteroidota > Bacteroidia > Bacteroidales > Prolixibacteraceae > CAINVV01. The sequence goes on along the minus strand of JBAXUL010000165.1, from coordinate 906 downwards.
ATTGCCTGCCGCTTCGCGCGCACCAAATCTGGGTGCACCAATGTATACGGCATCCGCACCATGCCGGATGGCAGCAATGCCACATTCCAGGTTTTTGGCGGGAGCCAGCAGTTCTAATTTTTTACCGGAGTCCATCTGTTCGATATTGGATTTTGCAAAGATGCGGATTAACCGCGTCACGATGGAGTTTTAATCGTATTTTTCGTTGAATAGTCGCACTCGGTCTTCTTTCCAATGCCAAAAACTATTCATTGAGCGCTTCCCAGTATTCAACTGCCCGGCGGGTGTGCGGTATGACGATGGTCCCACCGACCAGGTTGGCCACGGCAAATATTTCGAAAAGCTCATCCGTGGTAACGCCTTGTTCGTGACATTTCTCAAGATGGTATTTGACGCAGTCGTCACAACGCAAAACCATCGAACTTACAAGGCCAAGCATCTCCTTGGTTTTGGTGGAGAGGACGCCTTCCATGTAGGTGTTGGTATCGATGTTGTAAATTCGCTTCATCACCTTGTTGTCGGAAGCCAGAATTTTCTCGTTCATTTTGGCGCGGTAGGCGCGGAATTCAGTTATTTTTTCGTTCATTTTATCAAAATTACACTATTTTTTGATCTCTTTTCCTGATTTGCCCCTTCCGTCCGAAGGGAACCCAATTGCCTTTTTCGATAGGCTACCGCGGACGTTTTCCTCCGGGCTTTATCTCATCCCCCGGTTGCACCGGGGGTTATTCTGGGGCAACCCCTTGCGGGGTTGAAACCTTGGATTCGCGTTTGTTCCATCATTTGGTATGAACTTGAATTATTGCAACCTATAGATGTAGCCCCTTCCGTCCGAAGGGAACAAAATTGTTTTTTTCGATAGGCTACCGCGGACGTTTTCCTCCGGGCTTTATCTCATCCCCCGGT
>JBAXUL010000164.1:0-6636 GCA_037129695.1 Prolixibacteraceae bacterium | reverse complement strand
CTTTACATCGCCTTTTGCGGGATTGGCCCATGCTCGTTTCACAGGTGAACAAAGTTAGGCAGAGACCCCTTCGACAAGCTCAGGGACCGGCATAACTATCATTAAAAATGATACACTTCGGCGGGCTCAGTGAGCTTTTACCAATCTCGCCCATTCTTCCTTTCAACTGATTATGCTAAATATCTGGTTAAAGCATCCATGATATTCCGGACAAATACTCATTTCGCTGGGGCCGGACATTCGCTTGCCAACTTTATCGCTTCCTCCTCATAAATGCTTCCGGTCATTTCACCCAGAGAGGTACGGCTGCAGTAACTATAGCGTTCGAATCCGTTAAAATCTTCCTTGGTCAGCATGTATCCGAAGGCATCATTGGTCAGACCGAAAAGAAACGGCTGATCGGTTTTCATTTTCCTTTTTACATAAAAACCGATATTTGGAAAAGCTTCTCCCGGAATGGTAATGATCTGGGCTTTACCTATATTCAAAAGGTTCAGCCGCGTAGATATCGAAGAGAACTCATGGCTTTTTGCATATTCGGCGGCCAGCGGTGAATGTTGAAGTACGTACCTTATTTTCTCATTGTCAATTGGGAAATTGATGGTCTTTGAGGCGCAATATATACCTGCATTTTCATCCGCTTTTGCTGGTTCAATGATACGCAAGGCCTCATCAGCCATCAGATTTCCAATGCGGATGCATTCCTCCCAATTGTTGTTTTCCATGCCTCCGTCAACTTTGGTGTCGATTCGGGTATCGGCAGTCACCATACCGCCCTGTGCCCCATTCATGAAGATGGCCATGCCACCCGCTTTCGACTCAAGCCGGTCGTAAAGCGGTCCGCACAAATCCGGACTGATCAGTTTACGGTCGGGACCCAAAATTTCAGGATGAGTGGCATAATTGACCAGCGTGGCGATGGGTTTGCCGGCGTTTTTTCCTAAAAGTGCAATTGCCTGAATGACACCCATTCGCGGATCATACAATTTGGGTGCATAGTAATTATAGGCTATTTTCCCTTTTGCCTCTCCCACCGCGGTGCGGATTGAAGCAGGTTCAAGTTTTGAAACGGCTTCATTCACTGCCTCTGCAATCTGCCTGACACACCAGTCGAGGTATTTCAAATCTGCCGCCGAATTGCCCTTTTCATCCGTGAACCCATAGGCGTCCGGACAACTATGTGCATGCGTTGCACCAATCAGTACGTTCTCAGGAGCAATTCCTTTGATCAGTTTGCGTGAGCGATCGCCAAGAAAGGCGGGCCATCCGATGTTGTCGACACCAACAATGGCCATTCTGGTTGCACCTTTTTCAAGAACAAAAGCACGGACAGTGAGTTTACCCTTAAATCCCGCAGGAATTTCGGGAGTACCCATTCCTCCTGAAATCGGGATCAGGTGATCGGGGGTAATGTCCCTCATCGCCGCACCGGCTTTCAGCGTTTGCCCGTTTACCTGAGCCATCCACAAAATAGAATATAGAAGTAGGAGTAGTTTCATGATAATTCAAAATTATGAATTGTAAATCAAATAAGAACGAGGACAGGAAAATAAAGGCAAAAGTAGAAAGGCAAAAGTATGCCCCGGGCTATTAGCTTATTTCTTTGTAAATAATCAACCGTTCGTGCCAAATCCTGATTGAGGCGTTCCTAATTTTGCCTTTTGACTTTTTATCTCAATAGAGATAAATCGGATTCGTATAGATCCAGGTCATCCACTCTTTTCCGGGTTTCACCTCAACTTCGAGTCGGTAAGCTCCTTTGGTCAATGATTGATCAAAAGAATACTGATAATTCTCATCCGAGGTCACTTCGATGGTCTTCCCATCCCTGATCAGCGTAAAACGACCGGGATAAGGAGAAATTGCCTTTAGTTTTAAAAGGTCACCCAACTTGATGGAATCGCCCATCATTCCCTTCATCTTTCCGTCTGTACCTTCGCCGAAATAGCAAAATCCTGTGGCATCAGCCAAAAATTTAAAGGCGGTGAAATGGTGACCTAGAATCATGTGACGAGAAATATTGGGAACTGTGAGGGTATCGGCAAAAACGTAATTCACCGAATTATTGAAGGAAGTTTCATACGTATTAACCAGCATCCATCTGAATATCCAGCCACTCGGATCGGGTTCGTGGAACAACCAGCGATTCCAGAAAGATAGATGCATGAAACCGATTGGCTTGGTATTAATACCCATCCATTGAACCCGGCCATCCTCTGCCATTCTGGCTCTGAAATTGACATTTTCATGTTCGTCTACCGCCGAGAACCCGACAATCTTCCTGTGGGTATTCAAGGAATCCCACCGTGCCAGGATTTTTGTCTGTCTGTCAAAAATTCCCCGGTAGGCCCATGCGCGGTATTTATTTCCATTGATTAAAAAATCAGTCAGAATAGGCATTGTAGACTTTTTTTCCAGCACATTGGAGTGAAAATTATAGATCTCCATACCCTGGAACCATTCATTGGACCAGTTATGAGGCTCTTCCGTGTGCGCGTAAAATACCATACTGCCATTTTTGACCAAATTTTTGGCTATCGTATCCTTGTTAACTTTCCAGTCAATAATGGTAGAATCCTTCAACGGCCAGGCATCAAATCCCTGTTTTTCACTTCCGGGTTCTACCAGCACACCGTCATACATTCCCTTGTAACCTCTCGGAAAAGTATCCAGATTCCCATGCGGATGGTCGGTAAGAAAGATAAAATTGATGTTCCGAAGCTTGGCGGCAGAAACAAGATCGTAGATAGTTCCCTTACTGTCGTGCGACCAGTAACTGTGCAGGTGCAGGACTCCCCTGTAGATTTTTAATCCGGTCACATCCGGACATTCCTTCTTCCTGAGGGAAAAGGCCTCCACCTGCTTTTGGTACTTCGGGTAAGTGACCCAATGCCGCCATAAAGGTTTGGCAAATACCACCAGCAAGACGATCAGCATCATCCCAATCAGTGCCAGCAAAATATATTTAATCATTCGCAGCAGTCGCCTCAGATTCTTCATTCAATTAATTATTAGCCAGTTGCCTATATTTTCTATTACCTATTTGAGAATAGGCAATTCCCATTTTCTCATCATCCCATCGCCTTATTACTTACCCACAATATCTGTCAGGTGCCGGATCAGATCCATGGAGTAGTCACCCATGGTTGGCCCGAACCATCCCATCAGTTTCGGTTCATACTCGTCCATGTAAAAATACCTGCCGGGAACGATGTACCCAATGTAACTACCGTTGAAACTCGAAACCACTGTTTCAAATCCTTTCACGGCAAGGTTGTTTTTGATCTGAAGCGCATACTCGCCGCTAAAATCGGATGGCGCTGAAATCCAAATCAACTTTCCGATGCGTACTGCCTGAAAGAAAACATTTTGTGGTTCAGGCATCAGCTTTCTGCTTAACCAGGTGGAAAGATTGATTTTGGTCGTCAGGCGGGCATGGTATTCAGGCAACGTTACCCTGAGGGTCGCCGATGAAAACAATACATTTCCTGAAAATGCAGATGTCGGCAGCTTTCTGATCAGAGAATCGGCAAGTGATTCCCCGATATACCTCGCACTCTCAAAACCCTTTCCTTTGCCGGAGGGGCTCTGACTGCCGATGGAACCGGCGCAGAACACAGCCACGTCACATGAATGCTCCTCCATTTTGCGTTCCCAGTAACCCGGATAGTCTCCGCTGAATTCAAGGTTTCCGGCACCCTGGGTAGTGGCATGAGCAGAAAATGTGCCGATGATTGCTTTTCTCTTTCCCTTCTGATTGACCAGCAGGTAGGAAAAGTCATCGTTCTTGGTTCCCAATTCGCCTATAAACCGGTTTCTCGTCAGATTGGCAGCATCAAATCTTCCATATCCAATTTCCGATTTTGAAAGGTCTGCAACAGCTTTCTCAACTGCCACGACGATACAATCAACCAACCATTTCTGAATTTCGGCATTGGGCTTTCCGGCAAATTGCTCTCCGATAAATCCGGGTCCCCAGGCTCCGACACTTGAATGACTGTGTGTTGCAGAGAAAAGCAGTTGATCCCTTGATATTCCATTGGTAGCCAGCTTTTCAGTTACCACATCAATAATATTTGGCGGCATAATCAAAAGATCGGCGCCCACAAATACCACCATTTTTGATCCTTCCTTCAAGGCCACAGCCCGAACAAAAATACTATCGTGAACCCCGGTGGCAAATTTACCTTTCCTCGCACCAAATCCGGCCAGCGGTACGGCTTTAAATTTTCCGGTTGAAGGATCATCAGCTGCATTATTGATGCCGGGTGTGATGCTTACCCTTGAAAATCCTGCCAAAACAGAGTCGTTGACCGCAGTTTCAGTTTTTCTGATGCTGTCCACACGCGCCATCGTGGTTTTAAAATAGGCCGATGTCATAAAGGGATCTACTTTTACAGCTCCGGTTAAAACAACGAACAAAACACCCAACAAACCAACAAAAGCGAGGAAAACGTACAATAGCTTTTTCATCAGTATAGAATTATTTAATGTGTTCATGTGCTAATTTGACAATTTGCCAATTAGCACATGAACACTTTAGCACATTATTTCTTTAAGAGCACCTCTTTCTCTGATGTCACGAACATCCTTGTACATTGGGTGAAATCCTGTCCAAAGGGTGATTTGTACTTCAGTTCAACATAAAATGCCATGTAGCCGCTTTTTGGATAATCAATATCCACTTGAACAACGGCCTTTTTCTCAGCATTCAAACCAACGAAACCCCATTTTTTGTCGCGGAATTCCTGATTTGGCGAAGTAGTTGAGAAAAGGGAGGCATCAACCAGTTTGTCGGCTGTTGTATTGACTGTGAGTTTTATTTTGCCGTTCTGTTCCGAAATTGTATAGTCACAGATCGGATATTTACTCCTGGTTACGGTATTTCCCAGAAATGCGCTCAAAGTTGCGAACGCTCTTTTCCTGTCACCCTGATCATGACCCGCGTTGGCCGTATAACAGATATGATTGTTGCCAGGAATATCGTCGATGTAATTTTTTACGGCATCAACAGGCCAGTAGGGGTCGTTGGTGCCCATGAACAACATCTTTGGCATGGTAAGGCTCTTCCGGTAGGAATAAGGATCAATCATTTTGACCAGATCATTGTTTTGGCCGGTTCCAAACTGCTGGGCAAGTCCAAGTTTGACATAGTCCTGGATTTCGATGCTGTAATCGCCCCAGACTATTTTTTGGTAGGGGATGTTGACAGTCATGTTCAGCATATCAATCACCATTGGCCCGATAGCCAACACACGTGGGTCGTTGGCTCCGGTAAGCCAGGTTGTCCATCCGCGTTTGGAGGCGCCTGAAACGACAAAACCCTTAATTTTTTGATGGACTTCTTTTTTCGAAAATTCCTGGATGATGTCCATGGCACGAACGGCACTTTTGGTCATCGGAAAGAGAAGCGGCCAGTTAAAATCGTGGTCATTCTGGTAATTGTGCAATGTTTTTGAAATGAGTGCATCTTCAGTCAGGTCATCGTAAAGCGGTTGGTTGGGTACCTGCCACAGGACTGCAATAATGGATTGGTCTACCTTCGCCATCTTGCCGAATTCCACGGCCAGCTCGTCCGAAAATTTATGGGAGTTGGGCACTTCGTTTTTGTTGCTGCCTCCGGTAATAAAAAGCAACGCATCATTGAATTTCAATTGATCAGGAACCATCAGCATCAGATCGTGGGTCCAGTGAATTTTTTGCCAGGTTTGTGAGGTAAATTCTATCCTGTAGAAAGTGACTCCGTCACCCTTCTGTTTTTCTTTCATCACCCATTTAAAGGATTTATCCCCGTTATGAAGATAGGCCTGCAGCGCAGTTTCAGGAGTGATCAGCTTGTTGTGAGCAGAATAGCCTTGATGGAAAAGTACGAATGTTAATAGTACCGATAGTATAAATAATCTCATTGTAGTTGAATTTGAAAAAGTAAATCCTAAATATCTGTTGTTGATAAAAAAATAAGCGTTCAAAAAGTAAGTAAATATCCGATTAAATCGGTACGATAACAAAAAGCAGGTCGATGTATATATTCAGAATGTGGTCAAAAGGAAAACCGAAACCCATGAAAAAGCCATGAAGCACGATTGATCCAATCATTATGCTCCATGGCTTTTCAGTATTTTCAGAAACTATTGTAAATTATTGCATTAACCACATTTTTGAGAATTCAGTGTCCCCCTTGTCAAGTTTAGCAACAGCTGCCTGGTAGTTGATGGAGTTGTTGGCCATCTCAGTTTCAGGATATCTGTATCGCAAAGGAAACACATATCCGCCAGTGCCCAAATAAGCATTCTTCTCGATTGCCGGAAGTCGTGTTCTTCTAAAATCCGTATAGGATTCTGCTCCCATCATAAAGAGTCCGATCCATTTTTGCAAGCCAATTTTAGCTAATTTCTGAGCAGTAGTACCAGTGGCCGGAAATTTCGCTTTAGCATTGTTGAAATAGGCTGCAGGCAGTGGTTCGCCCCATCTTTTCAAAGAAAGTTCAACGCCCTTTTTGTAATAATCTTCAGCATTACCATTAGTGATATAACCTTTAACATGGGCTTCTGCCAATAGGAACTGAACCTCATCGGCTTGTAATACAACAGCTTTCAGGAGTGGATTTGAATTTTCATTCAACAATTTTGAGAAAAT
>JBAXUL010000163.1:0-6695 GCA_037129695.1 Prolixibacteraceae bacterium | reverse complement strand
CCAAACTTAAAGTACGCTAAGTACTTTAGTCACTCTAAGTACTTTTTATTATCTTTGTGCACTTAAAAAAAAGGGAGTTATTTCAAGCTATGAGTAAGAAATTCAGGGAATATAAGGAGTTTAATCTATCGCAAATCAACAAGGATATCTTGAAGTTCTGGGAAGAGGACGATACTTTTCACAAGTCAATCACAACCAGAGCAGAAGGGAAACCTTATATCTTTTACGAAGGACCTCCTTCGGCCAATGGCCAGCCCGGTATTCACCACGTGGTTTCCCGTACCATCAAGGATATTTTCTGCCGCTACAAAACACAGCAGGGCTATCTGGTTCAACGCAAAGCCGGTTGGGATACCCACGGCCTTCCGGTCGAACTTAGTGTTGAAAAATCTCTAGGAATCACCAAGGAGGATATCGGCAAGCATATTTCTGTTGCAGATTACAACGCAGCCTGTCGCCGCGAGGTGATGAAATATACCGACCTTTGGGAAGAGCTAACCCATAAAATGGGCTATTGGGTCAACATGGATGATCCATACATCACTTACGACAACCGTTACATCGAAACGCTCTGGTGGCTGTTGAAATCCTTTTACAACAAGAACCTGTTGTACAAGGGATATACCATTCAGCCCTTTTCGCCTGCAGCCGGAACCGGACTTAGCTCACATGAGCTGAACCAGCCTGGATGCTACCGTGATGTCAGGGACACTACCTGTATTGCCCAGTTCAAAGTGATCAAAAATGATCAGTCAGCTCCATTGTTCGACCAGGTAACTAACGATCTTTACATCCTGGCCTGGACAACCACACCCTGGACTTTGCCCTCCAATACCGCCCTGGCAGTAGGGGCAACCATCAAATATGTCAAGGTTCGGACTTTCAATCCTTATACCGGAGGGCCGATTACGGTCATCCTGGCCAAAAATCTCTTCCACCATTATTTTCCTGAGAAAAATGAAGAGCTGTCGCTTGACAGTTATTCCGGTGAAGGAAAAAATATTCCCTATCAGCTTCTGGATGAATTTTCAGGCAGTCAACTGGTTGGGGTGAATTATGAACAACTGTTCCCCTGGGTGAAACCGATGGGTGACGCATTCCGTGTGATCCCCGGAGATTTTGTAACAACGGAGGACGGTACAGGCATTGTGCACATCGCACCTACCTTCGGCTCAGACGACGACAGGGTTGCCAAACAAACCGGCATTGCTCCCCTGCTGCTGATGGACATTGAAGGCAAACGCCAGCCGATGGTCGACCGTCAGGGTCGTTTCTTCAGGTTGCAGGATCTCGATCCGGATTTTGTTCAAACGAACATCAACCGCGATCTTTATGCTGCGTTTGCCGGCCGGTTCGTCAAAAACAGTTACGATGATTCGCTGAACGAAAATGATCCTACCCTGGATATTGACCTCTCGGTTCAATTGAAGAAAGAGGGCAAAGCCTTCAGGGTCGAAAAATATGAACACAGCTATCCGCACTGCTGGCGGACAGACAAACCGGTACTTTACTACCCGCTTGATTCGTGGTTTATCCGCTCGACAGCAGTCCGGGATGAGATGATCGACCTCAACAAAACCATCAACTGGAAACCTGCTTCGACGGGTACGGGGCGTTTTGGGAACTGGCTTGAAAACCTGGTCGACTGGAACCTTTCGCGTTCAAGATACTGGGGAACACCCCTTCCAATCTGGCGCACAGAAGACGGAACAGAAGAGTTGTGCATCGGGTCGGTCGAGGAACTGATGAATGAAATCGATCGGTCGGTCAAAGCCGGAATGATGCCTTCCAACCCTTACCCGGATTTCGTGGTGGGTGACTATTCCAAAGAAAATTACGAAAAGATAGACCTTCACCGTCCATTCGTGGACGATATTGTACTGGTTTCCCCGAAAGGGATCAAAATGGTCCGCGAACTGGACCTGATCGATGTTTGGTTCGATTCAGGAGCCATGCCTTTTGCACAGATGCATTATCCTTTCGAACACAAGGAGGAGTTTGACACCCTGTTCCCTGCAGATTTTATCGCCGAGGGGGTCGATCAGACCCGTGGCTGGTTCTTCACGCTTCACGCCATTGCCACCATGGCCAAAGGCTCTGTTGCGTTTAAGAATATCATCTCCAACGGACTCGTACTCGACGCTTCCGGCAATAAAATGTCGAAACGCCTGGGCAATGCCGTTGATCCTTTCATCACCATCGAAAAGTACGGCTCCGATCCGCTGCGCTGGTACATGATCACCAATTCACAACCTTGGGATAACCTGAAATTTGACCTGGGAGGGGTGGATGAAGTACGTCGGAAATTCTTCGGAACACTTTACAATACCTACAGTTTCTTCTCCTTATACGCCAATGTCGACGGCTTTACCTACCGGGAAGCTGAAGTTCCCAATGCTCAAAGGCCGGAGCTTGACCGATGGATACTTTCCCTCTTGAATACGCTGATCAAGGATGTAACTGAGGCTTACGAAACCTATGAACCTACCAGGGCCGGGAGAGCCATTTCAGAGTTTGTGTCTGAAAATCTTTCCAACTGGTACGTCAGGCTGAGCCGCAAAAGATTCTGGGGAGGAGAATACGATGCCGACAAGATTTCGGCTTACCAGACCTTGTACACCGCACTTGAAACAGTAGCCAAACTTACTGCTCCGATGGCCCCGTTCTACAGCGATCAGCTTTTCCGCGACCTGAACAAGACCTCTCACCGCGAGCAGGACTTATCTGTCCACCTGACTGCTTTCCCTACTGCCGATGAGACCATCGTTGACAAGGCTCTTGAGGAAAGAATGGAGATGGCACAGAAGGCTTCATCCATGATTCTTGGCCTTCGCCGGAAGGAAAAACTGAAAGTTCGTCAGCCGTTGGCCCGGATCATCGTGCCTGTACTGAACGAGAACTTCAGAAAACAGTTTGAAGCGATCGAGAATATCGTTCTTACAGAAGTTAATGTGAAGGAAGTCGAATACCTGACCGACTCGTCGGGAATCATCAAAAAGAAGATCAAACCCAATTTCAAGACATTGGGTCCTAAATACAGCAAACTGATGAAACAGATTGCTTCCATGATGACATCGATGGACCAGACACAGATTGGTTCTTTCGAAAGAGACGGATTTTTTGATACCACCATCGAAGGAGAATCGGTCAGACTTGTCACAGAGGATGCCGAAATCCTGACAGAAGATATCCCGGGGTGGCAGGTAGCCAGTGAGGGTAACCTGACTGTGGCTTTGGACATCAACGTCACTCCTGAACTCAGACTAGAGGGCATCGCCCGGGAATTTATCAACCGTATCCAGAATCTCCGTAAGGACAGTGGCTTTGAGGTCACCGACAAAATAGAACTGACAGTCGGGCGTCATCCCGAACTGGCAGAAGCATTGGAAAAATATGGCGATTACATTTGTAACCAGACACTTGCAGTAAAATTACTTCTGGTCGATATGCCGGAGAAAATTACTGATCCACTCGTTGAAATCGAACCCGGACTTGAGACAATCTTGTCTGTGAGGAAGATTTGACAGAGATTAACAATGCCTGTTTATAAATTTTTATTCAACGGTGTCGTAACAGACCCCAAATAGATTATATTTACATAAAAGGTTAACATTATGGGAGAGAAAACAAGATATTCAGACGATGAACTCCAGGAGTTCAAGGCCCTTATTCTGGGAAAACTGGAAAAAGCACGTCAGGATTACGAACTTTACAAAAATGCGATTACCCAGGGTGACGGAAACGACACGCAGGACACCTCTCCTACTTTCAAAGTTTTAGAGGAAGGTGCAGCAACTTTATCCAAGGAAGAAGCTGGAAAGCTTGCCCAACGTCAGCAAAAGTTCATACAGCATTTGGAGGCTGCCCTTATCAGGATTGAGAACAAGACCTATGGCGTTTGCCGTGAAACAGGCGCATTGATTTCCAAAGAGCGTCTGCGTGCTGTTCCTCATGCCACGTTGTCTATCGATGCAAAAAATTCTCAACATTGATCCTTCCTAATCTGGTCAAACGTTCTTTCTGATCTTTTTTCAACGATCAGGTGGGGTCATTTGCCTTTTGCGCCGGTTTAAACTTCATGAACAACAAATCAAAATCCATACTGATCATTTTCCTGATCCTGATAATTGATCAGATCCTGAAAATTTTCATCAAGACCCATTTTTTGCCAGGCGAAGAAGTGGTGGTGGCCAAAAACTGGTTTATCCTCCATTTTATCGAAAACAACGGTATGGCATTCGGCATCGAATTTGGCAATACCATCGGTAAATATTTTCTGAGCATTTTCCGCATTGCAGCCATTTGCGCTCTGGGATGGTATCTTGCCAAACTCTGGAAGAAAGAGGTGCCCTTCGGACTGATTGCCTGCTTTTCCATGATTCTGGCCGGAGCCGCCGGAAACCTGATTGACAGCGCTTTTTACGGACTGATTTTCAATGAGAGCCATGGACAAGTGGCTACTTTATTCCCTGCTGGCGGAGGTTACTCCTCATTTCTACTCGGGAGAGTGGTTGACATGTTTTATTTTCCGATGATCGTGAGTCATTACCCCTCCTGGATGCCGTTTGTGGGCGGACAGGAATTAATTTTCTTCAGGCATATCTTTAATGTAGCCGACTCAGCAGTTACTTCCGGTGTAATTGCCATTTTTATTTTTTATAAACAATACTTCGGGGAGAAAGCTCCAGCAGAGAATGCATCTCAACCAATTGAAAATGAGCGCAAAAACTAAATCCATACTGATCATTTTACTGGTTCTTCTGTTCGACCAGATTTTAAAGATTTATATCAAATCCCACTTCATGCTGGGAGAAGAGGTCGTCATAGCCAAGAACTGGTTCATTATCCATTTTGTAGAAAACAACGGAATGGCTTTCGGATTTGAGTTTGGCCAAAACATTGGCAAGTATCTCCTCTCCATTTTCCGGCTGGCAGCCATTGGGGCGCTGGGATGGTACCTCACAGGACTCTGGAAAAAAGAGGTTCCTTTTGGAATCGTCGTCTGCTTTTCGCTCATTCTGGCCGGGGCAGCAGGTAACCTGATCGACAGTGCATTCTACGGTTTAATCTTCAATGAGAGCCATGGACAAGTGGCTTCCCTTTTCCCTGCCGGCGGCGGGTATACCACATTTTTGCTGGGGAGAGTTGTAGATATGTTCTATTTCCCATTGATCGACAGCCATTTTCCCTCCTGGTTCCCTATCTGGGGCGGACAGGAATTCATTTTCTTCAGACCCGTTTTTAATGTGGCAGATTCCGCCATATCGATAGGTATTGTGGCCATCTTTATCTTTTACAGGGGCTTTTTTGATGAGAAGAAGGAAGAGGAAGTCGTTCCTACATCAGCACTTGTCAATGAGACTGGTATCGAGGACAGTGAGGTAGTGGAAGAATCTGAAGCGGAGAAGAATGAAACAAATGAATAATTCACTCTAAGCACCGGAGGTGCGATCTGTACATAGAAACTCCCGTCCATAAGGTCTATTGAGCACCGGAGGTGCGAACTGCTTGTAGAAATGCCTGAGGTTAGGAAATGCTAGCACCGGAGGTGCGGCCTGTCAATCATACCATTCAAACAGATATTTTTCCTTGAATTCTATCGTAAATTTATTCAGAAAATCAATGTATTCTTCCTGGAAAGTGCGCTTTTGATGATGTTCCTGTTGATGCAGGATGTAATAGACGACATGATCGATATGGCTTTCAGAATAGGAAAATGCACCATAACCTTCCTGCCAATTAAATTTACCGGAAGTCCTCAGGTTTTCAGATATAAACTGAGAAGACCCGGATTTTATGTCCCGGACTAAATCAGAAACCTTGATGTTTGGTTGTACCCCCACCAAAATATGAACGTGATCAGGCATGCAGTAAATAGCCAGCAATTTTTGAGACCTGTTTTGAATGATACCTGTGAGATATCTTTGAAGTTCTTCCCTCTTTTCTTCCAAAATTAAATTCTGTCTTCCCCTAACTGCAAAGACAATATGGATATAAATCTGTGAATAGGTATTCGACCTGACTACAGGCCGCTCCTCCGGAACTCTTGTCGAATTTTTCATTTGATTTCTACAAATAGGACGCCCCCTCCGGGGCTGGATGAATAATAATACGATCGAATACAAAATGTCATTTGTGTGATTAACATATTTTTCAATGACCTATTAAAATCGAAGATCGGTGAATCCAATACCTACAAAATAATATCATGTGATCCCGGATTCCTCTTCCGGAAATATTCCTCATTCAACCGAATAATTTCAACAAACAGAATGCCCCTTCGAAAAAAAATAACAATCCGAAAGGATGGTCTCCTTAGGTCATTGTTTTGCCGGGCAAATAACCTCAAAGCACCGGAGGTGCGATCTGTTTGTAGAAATTCCCATCCACAAGATCTATCAGCACCGGAGGTGCGATCTGTTTGTAGAAATGCCCGTCCATAAGATCTATCAGCACCGGAGGTGCGATCTGTACCTAGGAATTCCCGTCCATAAGATCTATCAGCACCGGAGGTGCAGCCTGTATATTGAATTTCATGTCCGAAAGATCTTTAAGCACCGGAGGTGCGATCTGTTTGTAGAAATGCCCGTCCAAAAGATCTATGAGCACCGGAGGTGCGATCTGTACATAGAATTTCATGTTCGAAAATCTTTAAGCACCGGAGGTGCGATCTGTTTGTAGAAATGTCCGTCCAA
>JBAXUL010000162.1:0-6892 GCA_037129695.1 Prolixibacteraceae bacterium | reverse complement strand
GTAATAGGTAAACCGGGTGCCGTCATACCTGGCAACACCTGCGTCGGTAACAAACCAGATGAATTTTTTGCTATCCTGAAAAACTTTGTAAACGCAATTGGATGGAAGTCCGCCGGCTGTTGTAATGTGCCGAACAAACGGATTCTGTGCCGGCAGATTTAGAACGGCAAAAAGCAGGAATGCAAGAAGGAACTTTACTTTCTTAAGGTCAGTCAACTGATTTGGTATAATGTTTGATCGCTTCCCTGAAATCACCCAGCCTTCTGCGTGAAATACTCAGAGAGGTACCATCGTTCAGTTCAACGAAATTTCCCTGGTAACTCGAATAAGCTTTCAAATAATTGATATTGATAATTATTGATTTGTGGATTCGGAAGAATGCAGGCTGGTCGAGAATCTTTTCAAAATCACCCATGGTTTTTGTCGCCACAATTTTCTTCAGTCCTGAAAGATGCAGAATGGTATAATTACTGTCTGCTTCAAGATACATAATGTCTGAGGTATTCACCAACTGAAATCCAAATTGCTCTGCAACAGTGATTTTGGTGATGTGTTTTGGTGGAAAGTTGATGTTTTCGTTCAGATTGGCAAGTGATTCCTGGTAGATTCTTTTCTCCTGTTCGAGGCTTTGACGCAGTTCAAAATGTCGAACAGCTTTTGATACTGCTTCACGAAGATCCTGAGGGGTGATTGGTTTCAATAAATAATCAGTAGCACTTGCTTTCAGAGCACGAAGAGCATAGTCCTGAAATGCGGTTACAAAAATAGTACAATAGTTATTTTGGGGGATGGAAGCCAGGAAGGTGAACCCATCCTCCTTTGGCATGGAGATATCCAGGAAAATAATATCTATTTCATGCTTATTCAGCATTTCACGCCCTTCTGCAGCTGAAGCAGCAAGTGCAACTACTTCTACCTCTTTGCAATATTGATTCAAAAGGATTTCAAGTACTTCCCTGACATTCTTTTCGTCGTCAATAATGATGGCCCGATATTTTTTCATGTTTAAAAAGTCCGATTTGAATCATTGTATTCTTAAGTGCAAAGGAAGCAAAAAACTGAATTTTGGTCCTTTTTTGCACATTGTTTTGTTAAATCAAATATACCCTATTAAAATGTAAAATTGATGTAGATTGAGCAATAAGAACATTCTGTTGATTGAGAGGGATTTATATCCAACAATCGGAGAACACTTTATTCAGGTAAATTGCTTGAAATAGTGGGAATAATCAGATATGATCCTGATTTTTTCCCGGTTTTCTTGGAAGTTCAGTTGACCATTTTATCCTGCTTGATTTCACTTTAATATGGCCTTCACAGGAAAATGATCAGACAAGTCCACGCGGTCGCATTGGTAGGAAACTGCCTTGAACCTGGAACTGAAAAGTATATAATCTATGCGAAATGAGGGCAAAAATCCGTTGTAGGTATGTGAGAAACCAAAACCGGCTTCGGTAAACGAATCTTTAAGCTGATTGCTGATGATGTGGTAGGTGTAGGAAAGGGGAGTATCGTTGAAATCACCACATACGATGACCGGATAGGGGCATTTTCGGATATGGGCTTCGACGGTTCTGGCCTGCTTTGCGCGGATGGAAAATGCGATGATCATCTTCCTGGTAATCAGTTTGGCCTCGCGCAGTTGTTGCTCATTGGTACCCGTTTTGTCAGGATCCGTAAGCGTATAAGCCTCCGGAGAGATTTTATACGATTGGAAATGACAGTTATAAACCCTTACAGTATCATTCGGTTTCACAATGATATCCGAATACAGAACCATGTTGGCGCTATGCTCGAAACGGATCTCCCCAAGCCTGAAAATGGGAAATTTTGACAGGGTCAATGGTCCTGCATAAGAGTTGGAATGAGCCAGCTGATAATGCTTGAATCCGGGTAGAGCACCCAGAATTGCATCAGGACTCAATTTGCCGGTCTTAAAAAACCGGGTTTCCTGTAAACAAATGATATCTGCATCTGCCGATTGCAGATATTCAATGATTCTTGATCCTGATGTTTGTTTTTTGGAGATGTCCTTCGAAAAGTAGTTGACATTGTAACTGATTATCTTTAGACCTGAGGAGTTGTGACTAAAATTTGGAACAGGTTGGAAATAATTCAGAAGATGTTGGTAACCAATGAGTATGACAAGCAGCGAAAACAGAATTTTCCCGGATTTCCGAAGGGCATAAAAGATGACAAAAAGCAGATTGATCAATAGAATATAGGGATACAGCAAACCTAGAAAAGCAGTCGGCCAGAAGTGATCGGGTGGGATGAAGACTGACAGGTAGATGAGCAATAGGACCATGCCAAATCCAATGTTGAGGATAAACCCAAACCTGACGAAAAAAATTTTGACTGTACTTTTATTCATTTTTGACCACTCATTCTGAAGAGCATCTCCTTTTCTTCAACAGTCAGTGAGTCATAGCCGGATGTGCTGATTTTATCCAAAATACGGTTGACCTCCTCCTGTTGCGATTTTTTGCTCTTGTTGTACCCGTAATCACGGTAATTTCCGGCATTGTATTCAACTTTTAATTTTCTTTTGGGTCTTGACCAGACAAAAAGACGGTCAAACAGTCCCCCAAACCTGGATGAGAGATCATAACCTGACCTCAACAGCATCATGTAAAGAATGCCCCAAAATGCACCCCCAAGATGAGCGAAATTACCTCCGGCATTATCACCGGTAAGGTTAATCAGGTAAAGAATGACAGAAATAAGGGCGATCCATTTGATTTTGACAGGACCGATCAGTAACACATTGATCACGTGATTTGGAACATAGGCAGCAGTAGCAATAACAATGGCGATAACCGCTGCAGAAGCACCCATTAATTGAGAAAAATCAACGGCATTCCTGAAGTAAGGGAAAAAGTTGTAGGCTCCCATGAAAAAAAGTCCGCCGGTCAACCCGCCTGAGAGATAGATGAACAACAATTTTCGGGGCTGATGGTACTCCAGAAAGATTCGGCCGAATGAATAAAGCCAAAGCATATTGAACAGGATGTGCAGCAGTTCATAATGCAGAAACATATAGGAAATAAGAGTCCATGGTCGGGATAAGAACTGCCCGAATGAAGCAGGAAGGGAAAGCCAATCTATGAAAGTGAGATCATTGTTGCCACCGAGGAGAAGTACCACAGCAGTTAGGCGAACAACAATCCAGATGGCAAGGTTGATATAAATCAGCTTTGTCAGATAGGATCCCTGCTTGTAGGAAAGTTTAATCTCATCGGTGATTCCCATGTCATGCTCAATAAAAATTCTTTGAATTGACATTCCAGTATCTTAACAACAAATAACCAAACAGCATTCCTCCGAGATGGGCGAAATGTGCAACACCCGGTTGGGCACCTGAAAATCCCAGAAATAATTCAACCAGACCATACCCAATCACAAAAAATTTGGCCTTGATTGGTACCGGAGGGAAAAGCAGCATTAATTCCGTATTGGGGAAAAGGACACCGAATGCCAGCAGGATGCCGAACACCGCGCCTGATGCACCCACCGTTGGAACATTCATTCGCTCTTCGAAAATCTTCTGAACAATATCGGTTCCTTGCTGGATGAATGCAGGATTGTTGGGAGATTCCGACCAACTGTTGATGAAATCGTGCACCCAAGGTGCAGCATTATTGCCAAGATTGCTCTTTACAAAAGAGGTAAGAAGTTCGGGGGAAGGTGTATTGGCAAAGGCGGCCACGGTTTTGGCTACATGCGATAACTCAAGATAATTGACAAAAAGATGAAGTGCTGCGGCACCTAGTCCGGTAACCAGGAAGTATACCAGGAATCGCTTCGGCCCCCACACCATTTCCAATACCTTTCCGAACATATACAACGCAAACATATTGAAGAAAAGGTGCCCGATACTCCCATGCATGAACATATGGGTCAAAAGCTGATACGGCCTGAAATAGGGGGATCCGGGATAATAGAGTGCAAGTTTTTCAGTAAGATCAATACCTGTCGGTTTCAACGCCCAGGTAGCAACAAGCATGACCACGTTGATCAGGATCAGGTTCTTAACGACTGGCGGGATCGAATATGGGGAGGTTGGACGATAATTCATAGAATAATTTTTCTAATCTTTTTGCAAAAATAAGGATTCAGATGATAAACACTAATTTTTCATCTTACTCATCTAAAGAATTTTTCAATATCGGTAAGTGCGATAATGGAGATGATTTTTTTACCGGAAGGAGCGTAAGCCGGCGACTGACAGGCAAAAAGCCGGTTGAAGAGATCACTCATCTCCTCTTGTTTCAGGGATACCCCATACGACACAGCAGAGGATTGCGCCAATACCATGGCCAGTTGTGATTTTATCTCCTCCATCAAGTCAACCGGACGATCCTGAAAAGAGGCGATTACCCGCTCCAGAAGTTCTTTTGCATCCAAATGGCTCAGGACACCCGGAGTCCCATCAATGAAAAAAAGATGATCACTGTCAGGTCTGATTTCAAAACCGAGTTGTTGCAGTTCTCCCCGCAGGGCATTCAGAATACTTGCATCGCCAGAATTTAATTGCAGTGCCGGAGGAAACAATATCCTCTGACTGACAGAAAGATGGGAATTAAAATTCTGCATGAAATTTTCATACAGAATTCTTGCATGGGCTTCACGCTGGTCGATGACCATCAATCCCGACTTAACCGGTGTTAGCAAATACCTGTTTTTAACTTGCAGGAAACCTGATCCGGTAAAGGATTGTTCTTCCTCCATATTAAATGCGGATTGCATTCCTTCAAGATTTTCAAAGTCTTCTTCTTTCTCCGTTCGTCGGACGAACTGCCCCTCGTCCCCTCGTCCAACTTCGCCGTATTCCTGTTGTCCGCTCTTACCTTCTCTGTTTTCCATTCCACTGTATAGCTTTTCCCAATGGCTTACATCGCTGTTTCTAACGCTATCCGGACGGTAGCCGGTAAAATTTTCCTGTTGAAATGGATTGTACTGCCTGTTGATTTCGATCTCCGGTGGATGAAGACTACTTCCTCTTGAAGGAGGAATAGGGATGTCGATGGAACCGCTTTGATCAAAATCGATGGCAGGCATCAGGTTATATTTACCAATTGCCTCCCTGACGCTGGCATGGATGATATGCCAGATTGCCTGTTCGTCTTCAAATTTGATCTCTGTTTTAGTGGGGTGAATGTTGATATCAATGGTTGCCGGGTCTACCTCAAAATAAAGAAAATAGGAAGGAAAGGATTCCGGGGGCAAAATTCGCTCATAGGCATGCATGACTGCCCTATGAAAAAACGGATGTTTAATGAACCGACCGTTTACAAAGAAAAACTGTTCCCCAAAACTCTTTTTTGCAAATTTAGGTTGTCCGATAAAGCCAGACACTTTAACGAGTGTGGTCTCCACCTCAACGGGCGTCAGACTCTGATTAATGGCTTTCCCAAATAGTCCGACGATTCGCTTGCGCAATGAATCTGAAGGAAGTTCAAAAACTGGCGACTGGTTGTGAAAGAAGGAGATGGCCAGTTCGGGATTGGCCAGACCTATCCGTTGAATTTCTGTGAGTATATTCTTTAATTCGTAACTGTTCGATTTGAGGAATTTTCGTCTGGCCGGGACGTTGAAGAAAAGGTTCTTAACCGAAAAATTGGAACCCTCGGGGCATTGGTCGGTTTGCTGTTTCTGAAAAACGGAACCTAGGATGTGCAAAAAGGTGCCAAGTTCTTCTCCCCGCTGACGGGTTCGTAATTCAACATCTGCCACAGAAGCGATGGAAGCCAGCGCTTCTCCCCTGAATCCCATGGTCCTGATGGCAAAAAGATCGTTCGCTTCCTTGATTTTGGAAGTAGCATGTCTTTCAAACGACATCCTCGCATCCGTTGGCGACATACCTTTCCCATTGTCGGTGACCTGAATCAGCGTACGTCCGGCATCTTTGACATTCACAGTAACAGAGTCAGCTCCGGCATCTATGGCATTCTCAACCAGTTCTTTTACGACCGAAGCAGGGCGTTGGATAACCTCACCGGCAGCGATCTGGTTGGCCACAGAGTCTGATAAAAGATGGATGATATCTTGCAATGAATAATGGAATTAAAAATTAGAGACTGATGCAAAAATAGTTACCGTGCAGTATGTTAATGACATAGAGTGATTGATCCTGACGATAATATGAAAAAGAAAATACTCTTACAAATATAGCGGATATTTTGACGGAATTTTATGCCGCCCGCATAAGTGAATTTTGGATTTGATAAACCCAGACAGAGACCTGCCAGATAATTTTTGCGTTCGGATTCTGTACTAAGGTTTTCAGCCCGGCGGTGGTTTGGCTAGAGGCATTCAGATATGCCACCGGGTTTTCTGACATCGGATATCTGTAAATGAGAAGAGTATTTTGGAAAAGGTCATTTTCAGTAGAATTGTATGGTCAAGGCCGGCCTTTCAGTGAAAACCTCACCATATCGGCAGAAATGGCTTTGTGATGACTAGTTTACTTGAAATGGAGCTATTTTGGGAAAGATAATTTGACTGAGAATATTCCCCGTGCAATTTCCTGTTGTAGCAGAAATACAATTGAGGGGCAGCATAAAGGGCAATGTAATTCTGTGATGAAGCCCGACTTAAATCAGTAAACTGGTTTTGTGATGGTTCAATCTCCGACCAGCTGATTCTCTTCTGTTGACCAGATTGATCGTTAACAAAGTGATGCAGGTTCCACATAAGGTTCCAATCAAAAAGGACAATAGGATCAGTATTGAAGGTTGTAAAAAATTGAATATCAGTGTCGAAATGATTAAACATAGGACGATTGCCAGAAATGACAGGATCAAAATCAAATTTGTATTTTTCATCGAATTGCTTTTAAGTTATCAACGTAAGAGAAAGATGAATTTTTTCCTTGCGATTCTTAGCGAGC
>JBAXUL010000161.1:0-7150 GCA_037129695.1 Prolixibacteraceae bacterium | reverse complement strand
GGGCAGGCAGAGACAATCCATGGATTGTCTCTACTGCAACCTATTAAATTTAAAATGATATTCAGGATGAATGTGAATAAATTTCTTGGAATTTTGTTGGCGGTGATGGCCCTGAATGGCTGCACTTCCTCTGTGCCACCGGTTAAAATCGTTCAGTTGACCAATGGTTCCTACAACCATGATCTGGACAACAACGACAATTTTTCGCCGGATGGCCAATGGCTGGTTTACGATACCCGGACAGGTACCGGAGGAATAGGCGGTTCGCCATCGGTCGAAAGGGTAAATGTTGAAACAGGCCGGATTGAGGAACTTTTTGCGATTAAAGACAACCAGTCATGGGGACCTGGAGCCGGTGCAGTCAGCTACCATCCGACTGAAAACAAGGTGATTTTCATTCACGGACTTACCTTTTGCAGCGAGAAAAATCCTTACCAGCAATGGAAAAGATCGGGAGTCATCGTAGAGGATAGCCATCCGAATGTGCCGATTTACATGGATGCAAGAGATGTAACCCTGCCATATACCCCCGGGGCACTCAGGGGAGGCACCCACCGGCACGAATGGAGCAAGGATGGCCAATGGGTGGGGTTTACCTACAACGATGCCATCATGAAGGCCATCGAAGACTCTACAGGTGAAAAGGTCAATTTAAGAACGATCGGGGTTTCTACCCAACTTCATCCGGTGGTGGTGGATCATAGCGGGGAAGGAGAGAACCTGAGCAGCGAATGGTACAGTGCCTTGGTCGTCCGTGTTGTTCCAAATCCGGTTCCGGGAAGTGATGAAATCAGCAATGCCGCTTCCGATAGTTGGATTGGCACCGGAAGTTATATCAAAAAGGATGGCAAAAAGCAGGTTGCCAGGGCTTTTCTGGGAAAAGTGAGAAACAAGAACAACCAGCAGGTTGATGAATTGTTTGTGGTTGACATTCCCGATTCCATCAATCAACCCGGTGACTACGGTCCATTGGAAGGCACCCCGAAAACATTTCCAATGCCACCCAAAGGAACTGTTCAGCGAAGACTGACCTTTACTGCAGAAACGGCACATCCGGGATGCGGAGGGGTCGTACGCTCTTCTTCTGACGGAAAATGGATAGCCTATCTGGCATCCGATGCCGGGGGAAAACAGCAGATCTTCCTTATTTCACCCTTGGGAGGAGCTTCCCGGCAGGTAACAGCGCATCCGGCAGGCGTGCAGAGCGGTCCAAGGTGGAGTCCCGACAATCAATCAATTTGTTATCAGTCAGAAAACAGTGTTGTCATTTGTAAGATTTCGGATGAGCCCTTCGAAAAGCGAATCCGAAGAATTACTCCGGTCAGCAAAGACGAATTGTCCAACATCGTCTGGTCGAACGACGGGAAAAAGATCGCTTTTAACAGGCCGGTCAGGGATACTGAAGGAAAGGTTTGGAAACAGATTTTTACGATTATGTTGTAATTTTAGCAAGCACTCAGAAAATAAGAAAATGAGTGCATGGCCTGCAACTGGGTTGACCCATTGATACCCAAATGAATTGACCACCTTTCGCAAGAGAATTACTTTTGTGGAAGGTGGTTTATTTGTTTTGCTGAGTTATTTGCTGAACCTTTCGCCAAAAAAGCCGTAAACCACCGCAGGCAGTGCAAATCAAAAGGAGAAAAAACAAGTATTCAAATGAGCGGCGTACACGGTGCGGTTGATGTAGCTAAAATATATTCAGGATTGCAGATGGAGATTTGCAGGATACTGGAACAAACAGATGGTAAAGCAGTTTTCGAGGTCGATCAATGGGAGAAAGAGATTGGATACGGTTCGACCTGTGTCATCCGCAATGGCGATGCCATTGAGAAAGGCGGGGTGAATTTTTCATTCGTCCAGGGTGAATTTACACCGCAAATGGAACTTCTATTGGGAGAAAAGGCAAACAGTTATGCTGCCACGGGAATTTCTTCCATCATGCATCCGGTGAATCCACATGTGCCAATTATTCACATGAATGTGAGGTGTTTTTCGCTCGACAACGGGACTCACTGGCTGGGTGGAGGCATTGACCTTTCCCCTCATTACATTGATGTGGCGGAAGCCCGGAATTTTCACAGGCAACTCAAAGCCATCTGCGACAAGTACAATCCCGGCTTCTATCCGAAATTTAAATTGTGGGCCGACGATTATTTTTTCATTCCCCATCGCAATGAAACAAGAGGTGTAGGCGGAATATTCTTCGATCGTTTAAAGCCGGATGAAACCATCAGTTTTGAAAAACTCTTTTCTTTTACGAAGGATCTTGCACGCGCCTATCCTGAAATATACAGCGAAAGGATCAACGAGAAAAGGGCAAAAGATTTTTCGGAATCCCAAAGAATCTGGCAGGAATTAAGACGCGGAAGATACGCGGAATTTAATCTGGTATATGATCGCGGTACAAAATTTGGTTTCGAATCGAATGGAAATGCGGAATCGATATTAATCAGTTTGCCTCCAACAGCGGCCTGGGAATACAAATACCAGGTTGAGGCGGATTCTGCAGAAGATCAAACATTAAAATTACTCAGAAAAGATATTGACTGGATCAATCAATAATTTAATCATGAAATCAGGAAACACAGCAGTAATACTTCTCAACGTCGGAACCCCCGATTCACCTTCAGTCAAAGATGTCCGAAGATATCTTTTCGAATTTTTAAACGATCCACGGGTTATTGACTTGCCATGGTTACTCAGGAAAATCCTGGTCAATCTGATCATTGTGCCATTTAGGGCTGCGAAATCGGCGAAGCTTTACGAGTTGCTCTGGACGGACAAAGGATCTCCTCTTTCATTTCACAGCAACAGCGTGAAAGACAAACTACAGGAACAATTGGGCGAAAAATTCACTGTTTTTGTGGCCATGCGTTACGCAAATCCAAACATCCGGGATGTGATGGAGCAAATCAGAATGGCAGGATTTTCAAAATTGATCGTAGTGCCTATGTTTCCGCACTATGCTTCTTCAAGCACAGGTACTGCAAAAGAGGCGGTGATGAAACATTTGAAGAATTGGAACATGATACCCGAAGTCAGGTTTGTCGGTCAGTTCTATAACCACCCCCAATTTATTGAGGCCTTTGCGGACAGGATCAGGGCTTACCATCCGGAGAAATATGATCACGTTCTGTTTTCCTACCATGGATTGCCAATTCGCCACATGGACCGTATCCACCCTGAAATTCAATGCGCAGGTTGCACCTGTGACAAACAATTTCCGGCTTTTGGTGAATTCTGTTACCGGGCAACCACTTACGAAACAACCCGGTTGCTGACGGCCAAACTTGGATTGACTGAAGGGAAGTTTACCCAAAGCTTTCAATCGAGGCTTTCTGATAAATGGCTCAAACCTTATACGGATAAGCTTTTAGAAATCAAGGCGCAGGAGGGTGTGAAGAACCTGTTGATTGTGGCCCCGGCATTTGTAGCTGATTGCCTTGAAACAACCGTAGAGTTGGGTATTGATTGCAAAAATCAATTTAAACAGGCCGGAGGAGAAAATCTGGATTATGTCGAAAGCTTGAATGACAAGCCGGAATGGATCAAGGCACTGAAAAGTATGATATTAAATGAGGCGTCCAATTCGACTTCAGGTATTTGAGTCATGATCTAACCTGTCACTTTTTGGAGACATTCGTTTTTGTGGTTCTTATGGTCACTGATTGAAAGGGGTGAAGCAAATTGTTATCGCTCTTCTTACTGCTCAATTTTCCGGATAAATTCTGCTACACCTTCTCCTGCACCTTTGGCAATGACCATGACTTTTTTGGAAAGACCTGATGGCGGATTGGGGTCAATCAGCCAAACCGGACAACCGGCAGGTGCATGATGGAGTAAGCCCGCGGCAGGGTACACGTTCAGGGAAGTTCCGATGATGCAGAGGATATCTGCCGACTCCACCGCATGAATCGCAGCCTCCATCGCAGGTACCTCTTCTCCGAACCAGACGATGAAAGGTCTTAGCTGACTTCCTTTTTCACATTTGTCGCCGAATTTGATCTCCTTGTCTCCAATGGTATAAACAAGGGAAGGATCCACTGAACTCCTGGCTTTGGTTAATTCACCGTGAAGGTGAAGTACACGCGCTGAACCCGCTCTTTCATGGAGATTATCAATGTTCTGGGTGATAATTTGGACGATAAAATTTTTTTCCAGCCCGGCAAGCAACAAATGACCCCTGTTCGGTTCGCAGCCCGACATTTGTTTCCGGCGTTCGTTGTAAAAGCGGAGCATTAATTCAGGATTCTTATGCCAGCCTTCGATACTGGCAACTTCCATCACATCATACTCTTCCCACAATCCGTTGGAATCACGAAAGGTCCGGATACCACTCTCTGCCGACATTCCGGCACCGCTAAGAACAACAAGTTTCTTCATCAAATTGCATATTTAACCTACGATCATAGAAGGAAAGGTATGATATGGAGCTTGAAATCCATATCAGATTCTGCAAGATAAACAACTTTCTGATTCCATTAAAATGCTTGTCGATCTTTCATCTCTCATTTATTTCTGATGAACAGGTATTGTAAAATGGACATCGGTTCCTTTGCCCAATTCGGATACCACCCCTATTTTGCCGCCATGCTTTTCGACAAACTCTTTGCACAGCAATAATCCCAGACCTGTCCCTTTTTCGTTGTCTGTACCTAAAGAGGATATTTTCTCGCTGATTTTGAACAGCTTTTCTTTGGTTTTTTCGCTCATGCCAATCCCATTGTCGCTTACCGTAATTTTGGCTTCCTCATCTTCATGAACCGCAAATACATTGATTTCCCCATTGGTTTCAGTGAATTTGATGGCATTTGAGATTAGATTCCTCATGACCGTTTGAATCATGTTCTGGTCAGCGTAGAGTTCAAGACTTTTGTCAACATGAAAGTTGATTGAAATTTTCTTTTGTTTCGAAAGGTTGATTAGGAGACCTGCAACTCCATTTAACAAATGATCGACCGCAAAATACTCCGGATTAAATTCTAATCTTCCGGTTTGTGCCTTCGACCATTCCAGTAAGTTTTCCAACAGATCGAATGCATTTTGAGATGAATCCCGAATAATTTCAACCAGTGATATCGTCTCTTCGTAGGACGAATTTGGATAGGAATTGACAATGTGTTCTGACATGCCAAAAATGCCATAGAATGGATTTTTTAAATCATGTGCGATGATGCTGAAAAATTTGTCTTTCGTCGCATTGAGTTCCTGAAGTTGTTGGTTTTGAGACTCGATGGCAATTTTTTGTCTGGAAATTTTCTTATTGTATTTCTTTAACAGCAGGTTCGTTTTGTCTGTATTTTTATTGTGTTTGTAAATAATAAATGTAATAATACTGATCACGATCAATAATAATATCAAGCCCAACAGCAGAATTTTTTGTTTGAAAAGGTGTGATTCGTACAAAGCGGTTTTTTTGATCGCGTCTATTTCATTCTGCTTTACCTGCTGTTCAAATGCAAGATTGAGCTCGAGTGTGGTAATTTTTTTAATGTAATCCGATTTCAAAAGCATTTCGTCGTCTTGCCGTGCCAGCTTTTGGACTTCGTATGCCTTCTTATAATCTTTCATTTGAAAATAAATCTTGTGCAAGATTTCATTGGCCTTACGGATATTGGAAGGGTTTTTCGTGAGTCTTGCCTTCACGATGGCCTCATTTAAATATTTGATGGCTTCCTGGTATTCTTTTCTGGATAAATAATATTTGCCAAGACTGATATAACTATGGCCATAATTTGAAAATCCGGCTTTGTCATAATAGGCCATTCCCTTTTTATAATACGTTAGCGCGCTGTCGGGACGATACAGTTCAAGATAACAATCGCCTATGTTAATATAGGAGGATGCAGCGCCTGAGATATCGTTCATTTTCAACCGCAAATCAATGCTCATTTTAAAAAATTTCAATGCCTGATTCCAGTTCTTAAGATTTTGATAGATGGTACCGGTTTGATTGTAATTATAGGAAATACCCATTTGATTCTCGGCAGCCTTGAACAGTGGCAAAGCTTTATTGGTGAACTCCAGTGCCTTGTCATACCTTTCCAGTCGGGAATAAATATCGGCGATGTTGTTATTCGCATAAGCAATCTCCAGCGTGCACAGTGGCCTTTCTGCAATGGTCAGTATTTTGAAGAAATTGTCCAGTGCGGCAGAATACTCTCCGGTATTGCGTTTATTGATCCCAAGTTTGTTCAATACATTGCACTGTTTCAGGATATTCTTTTCCGCTTCGTAAATATTTAAGGCTTTCATTCCAAATTCAAATCCTAATTTGGGGGAATCAGCCCGGTAATTCCAGCCTAATTCATTGAATAAATGAGCCTTTAATGAGTCATTGTCGGCAAATTGAAGAAGGTTTTTGAGGCTGTCGATGGTTGCTCTGTTTTGGGCAAAACCATTGAAACCAATAAATAGCAGAATGGCAAAACTGGTGATACGTATATGGCTCATGGCGGTTGGTTGGTAACATCAAACAAAATCTGAAGGCGAGTCAAATCATGCACTTGCTTTCTGCTCAAATTTAATCTTTTGAGTTAAAGAATCAAATATTAAGTAAGGAACAAATGACAATGTCCTACTTTTTCTTAGCCTTCTTGGCACGCTTTGCGCGATCTAATTCGCAAATTAGTCATAACCAATGCATTTGAATACGAAAATATATTGTTCTTGTACTCTAGGTGAAATACATTGGAAGAAAATGATGATTATTATCCAATCCGCAATGAATCAACCATTTTCTGCTTGATTTTGGTGCCGCGTGAGTCAGGATACTGTGCCAATCAGTTATGCCAAAACACTTAAACGATGCGTATAATTGAAGAATTTTGAACGGATGGCAAGGCGATTAGCCCTCCGATTGAAGAGCTTAATTCCAATCAGAACAGCATTTGGGTTTATTCCGGTTCCTCGCCCCAAAAGAAGTCTTCCCGGGCTTTTTTGATCTCCTTCCGGTAATGCCAACTCAGGATGAACATTGTCCCTGTCAATAATATTGGAAAGAATATAGCGAAATCAAAATGCTTATTGGCAATTAGATAGACCAATCCTCCCAACAGGAGCAGAATACCACCGATCCAGGGCCATTTCCAGGAAAGCACCAGAATTGCAAAAACAATAAATGCGGGGATCAAATCCCCCAGAAGCA
>JBAXUL010000160.1:0-7170 GCA_037129695.1 Prolixibacteraceae bacterium | reverse complement strand
AAAGTTTAATCATTTTTTTGCGTTTTTCCAAATTTTCAGCCGAAATATTGATATGTTTAACTTGAAATTTCAGATACACGCCTTCGTTGGCATTAATAGAATTGATCATGGAAGAAATTAAGTGGGGTATCATTGGTTGCGGAGATGTGACTGAGCTGAAAAGTGGTCCGGCCTTTAACAAGGCCGAACAATCGCAACTGGTTGCGGTTATGCGGCGCAATGCAGAAAAAGCGGCCGATTATGCCAAACGGCACGGCGTTCCTAAATGGTACTCCGATGCAGATCAGTTGATCAACGATCCGGAGGTCAATGCCATCTATGTTGCGACACCACCGGATACCCATGCCATGTATGCCATTGCCGCCATGAAAGCCGGAAAACCGGTTTATGTTGAAAAACCAATGGCCAGAAGCTATGCTGAGTGTCGGGAAATGATCCGGGTCTCGGAAGAAACCGGAATGCCGCTCCTGGTTGCTTATTACCGTAGGACATTGCCTGCTTTTCTAAAAGTGAAGGAGTTGGTTGATGGTGGTGCCATAGGCCAACCACTGACCGTCAATATCAGGCTGCACAAATCCTACGGTCAAAAAGACCAATACCCTGATCAACAGGATTGGCATGTCAACCCTGAAATTGGCGGTTCAGGCCATTTCTTTGATTTGGCTTCTCACCAGTTCGACTTTCTGGATTTCTTATTCGGGCCGGTTACAGAAGTGGAAGGAATCGCCAAAAATCTGGCAGGATACTATGCTGCGGAAGATACGGTCTCTGCTTTGTTCAGTTTCGGTTCAGGAGTCACCGGAACAGGCAGCTGGTGTTTTGTCGTCAGCCCCGAGGCAGAAGAAGATATCATTGAAATTTCAGGAACGAAGGGGAAAATTCTATTCTCCTGTTTTCAGATGGGAGCAGTTCAGCAGATTTCGGCAGAGGGAACGACGTCTCACAGTTTCCAAAACCCCGGGAATATCTCGGCTTTCCTGATCAGACAAGTCGTTGAGGATTTGCTCGGCAGAGGAAAATGTGTGAGTACCGGCCATTCGGCAGCCAGAACAAATTGGGTGATGGGCGAAATTATCAAAGACTATTGTGGCCATTGAAGTAAGAAATTGAATGAAGACCATTGATTGGATTTTCTGATACTTCTTTCAATCTGCCTGACCGGGCTGCTCTATCCTATTATAGTGTCTTTATGCGTGACAATTCGTGCATGATTCATCAACTCCGCGATTTTCCTGAAAGACCACTATTTCGTGGAGACTTCTCCGATTCCAATGGAAAGATTTCCAGAAAATACCATATTGGCCTTGACTGATTCAGGAGCAAGGATGAGTTCCGAAACGGTCAGGTGGGTCAGTTTTCCGTTGATTTCGAAACCGTAACCCAGCTGGTAGCGTTTCAGGTACCCCGAAAGTTGATTTTCAATCTCCCTGACATCTGAATTGAATGGAATCGCCAGGGCTTTGGTCAGCGTTCTTTCAATCTTTCCGTTCATCAGCCATTTTGCAGATTTCATCATCACGCTTTTGGTCTTCAGGTCAAATTTCAGATTTTTTACCCGTAAAGTGGTGTCTGCAGCGTTGAAAGCAGGAGTCCCTGTCAGGTATATTGTCCCGTTGATACTGCCCTTTACATTGGATTCTATGGCCATCATCCCGTTGGAACCATAGATGCGAAAGGACTCAAACCGGATATGGCGGCTTCCGAAGGTAAAAACAGAATCACGAACCTCCTCCAGTGTCATCCGTTCAATCGTGGAATAAGGAATATCGGTCAGCAAGTTGATGCGAAAGGTGTCTGCGGGCATTTCAAGCGGCTGGATGGCAGGCAGGGCACTCACCTTTCCCGGCTGAGGCTGCTTGTCAAGCAAACATTCCACATCCGAGGTAATTGCCGTATGAAAACGAATAAATCCCTGCGAACCTCTCACAGGCAGCAACGAAACAGAATAGGGAGTGATGGCCAACCAGGCATTGTAACTTCCGGGAATTTTGATTGGGTTGAACATCATTTGCCAGCCCTTTTCGGCATATGTTCTCAAATCAAAACTGTCGGAAATGGCTTTGTCAATTTCACCTGAATAGCTGTTCAGATTGACGTAAAGCAACGCATCGGCCATGGTTTTGATTGGGACTGAGAAACCCGCGATTTTCACAGAAGGCTTTTTGATCCATTCATAACCATCCGGCTTTGTTTCCGTTTTGATGCTCCAGTCGCGGTTAACCGATAATTTTGTTTTAAACTTCAGGCTGATCTCTCCTTTTGCTTCAATAATATCTCCGTACGGAATATTGAACAGAAATAACGCGTAGGTTTTTTTGAGGCTCACCCGCAAAGGAAGTTCCCAGTTAAGCACATCATCCTCAAAGGTCATTTTGATGTCTCCGTTTTTCCAGGCCTTCAGCATCAGGTTGTCTCCTCCGTTGTCGACAAAACTTTTGTCTTCATAAAGGACACTGTCCAGCTGATTGTTGATGATTGCCTGCAGTTTGGCCACTTCGAGGTCGGCATGCAGGTTCACAACCGATGTTTGCGGTTTGGACGGCACATATTTGTAGCTTTCAACCGGCATTTGGGGTTGCATCGACTTACATCCCTCAAAAAATAAAACCGCCAGAGATGCGATAGAAACCCAATATAGAAACTGTTTCACTGTAATTTTTCATTTATATGTTGCAACAGGCAAGGACAATTTTCCCTGTGCGCTCTGTGCGCGAATCCTGCATCAATCATCAGGATTCAGTAATTGAAAACTTCGACCAAAGATTGTTAATGCACTTAATTCGCGCGCAAAGGTACTCGAACATTCATATATTATGCCATGATTGCCTTTTGGATGGCTTTTGTCAACGCACCAATCTTGCCGTTGGAAATCATCTTTGTATCAATTTGAATAACCGGCAGTACGCCCTTGGTTGTACTCGTGATAAACACTTCATCCGCTGCCAGCAAATCGTTCAATTTAAAATCCTTTTGCTGAACGTCAAAGCCTTCCAACTGCAATATCCTTTTTCTGGTAACCCCTGCCAGGACTTTGGATTTGGGCGTATAAACACAATTGTCCTTGACATAATAGACATTGCTCCTCGAACATTCCCTCACCCAGTTTCTGTCTACAAACAAAATTTCTGCAGCATTGCTCTCGGTGAGTTGACCGGATAACCTCACGGACCCGATGTAATTGATTGTTTTGGCGGCAGGTACCTCGCGCTGGTATTTGCTGGTGATCAGGGTCGCGCCATTCTTCCATGACTCAGGCAGCTTAATTTCAAAGGGCTTATTGATTATGATCAGCGATGATGCGGAAGAAGTCAGGGTGAAATCATCCGGTGATATACCGCCGGTGAGCATTATTTTTACGGATGAATTCCGGATGTCATTTTTCCTGATCAGGTTGATGATTATCCCGGACAATTCCTCCTTGGTATGGGAAATCTCCATTCCCAGCAATGCGGCAGAATGATAAAACCTGTCGAGGTGAAAAGGCATGAAACGGGGAACCTTGTCCTGGACAAGAAAAAAATCAAAAATTCCGTATCCTCTTTGGATGATCAAATCAGAAACGGGAACGTTGGATTGGTTAAAGGGAACATACTCCCCATTGATCCAGGTAAAATTGCCATTCATATTCATATATTTTCGGTTTGCGTTTGAAGCACATAATTATTGACTACATATTCAGCGAAAGGGAAACAACATGTAAATGCCGGCGATACCGCATTCAGCACGTGGATGGAGTCCTGGTCACCTTCTACCACAAAATCCATGATCATTTCCCTGGTTTTCCGGTTGAGCAACTGGGCGCGGATTCCGGGTCTTCCCCATTCCGTAAAACCCTTTACATCAATTTTCCTGACAAGAACTTCCGCCAGACCGGCGAAATAGCTCCTGTTGTATTTTCTGATTTCTTCGAAGGCTATATTTCTGAAGCCAAAGGCATTGGTCAAAAATAACAATGCCTCCCAGGATAGGATACTCGACATTTCACCCAACCTGAAATGATCAAATCCCTGGTAATTCTCTCTCCAAAAAGCCGGTGTAGAAGTCGGCCCGATCTTGACGGTTCCATCAACGGTAACAGTAAAATGCACCCCCAGCCAGGGATTGTTCAGATTGGGCACCGGATAAACGTTGGTCGTAACCGGAACGTGGTCTCCATGGTATTTCAGATAGATTCCCTTGAAAGGTATGATGGTGTATTTTTCAGAATACCCGAAGTCACCGGCTACTTGATCCGCATACAATCCGGCGGCATTGATAATTTTCGTAGCCGAAAAGATATTTCCCCGTGTGGTTTTGATGCGGTTCCCTTCTATTCTGGAAAGGTAACCTTCCCCAAAAAACATCTCTACCCCTTTGGCTTGGAGTTCTTTTTTGATGGCCTGACTGATCTCCGGAGGGTCGACGGTGGCGGTAGTGGGAGAAAACAAGGCATGTTTGAAAGTTTTTACATTGGGATCAATTTCATGCAATTCTTTTTCATCAATCACCTGAACCTCAACTCCGTTAATCTTTCCCCTTTTCTCCAATTCGAAAAGAGCGGGCAGTTCACTTTCGTCCTTTGCGACCACCACCTTTTTGGATTCATTGATTTTCAGATTATTGGCATAGCAATATTCTCTCAACTGCCTGTTGCCATCCCGGGTAAGTTTGGCTTTCAGTGTATCAGCCGAATAATAGAACCCGGCATGTAGCACTCCGCTGTTTCGGCCACTGCCATGGTAAGCCACATCAGGCTCCTTCTCCAGAACCGCAATTCCCGAACCCGGGAATCTGTTTTTCAGTTCTCTGGCAATGGCTAAACCGACTATACCCCCGCCAATAATCAGATAATCGAAATGCATGGATGTGCTACTGTTTTGTGAAATATTGGGATTGAACCAACATGCGCAGTTCAAAAGTAATATCTTTTGATTGACAACTGAGAATTAAAGTTGTGCAAACAATTCATTCAGGCATTCCACAACCTGAATTTTGCAAACAGTGATCCATCCAAAATCCTTGTCAATTGCAAATGCTTTACAAACCTCCAAAAATGGACTTGATGGTCCGGTGAAACTTGTGAATCGAAGTAACCGGAGGAGCGTACATCAGGATACATTTTTTACTGACCACCTGCAGACCGAGCCTGTCGGCAGTTTGTTGCGCCTCTATGGACCAGGAACCTTGTTGCAGCCAGATATTTTTCAATCCGGTCAATGCCGCCTCTTCCAATACAGGAGGAACTTTCGCAGGCGGAATTGAAATCAGCAAGGCATCAACTTTCCCGGCCAGACTCTGCAGGCTGGCATAGCAGGATATTCCATCAATCACCGGAACATCCGGATGAACGGGATAAATTTCATACCCTCTTTTGATCAACTCTTTGCCGGCCATATTTCCGAATTTCTTCCCGGAACGGGAGAAACCAACCACGGCAATTCTTTTTGAACTGACAAATTTTTCAATCTGAGGATTCATAAGACTGAATTTAGTTTGGATATAAAATTACATTTTTTGAAGCAAATTCATGAAAAAAGAAACATCTTTTTGTCATTTTCAGGGTATCAAAATCGCACAAAAATTCGAATAATTACAAGAATTCTTCAGCGAAAATCCGAGTTGATGGATTAAGATGAAGTGAATCAAATGAATAAATTTCCCGGAATTATTTCATCCATTTGATGCTGTCGCCGGATCCATCCTTTCAAGTTATGAAATCTGAGTCACATTCTTTCTGTGCAGGTATATCCTGTAGTTCAGCATCGCCAGGGCACCATAAACAAACATTTGTCCGATCAGGAAAAGCAATTCGGAACGCACATCTTTGAGTGTGGCTCCCATGCTGCTGATTCGAAGATAGGCGGGTATCACCGAAGTAGAAGGGAAGACATGGGCCAACCGGTACAACATTGGTGGAAGCGAGGAGGCTGGCCACGACATTCCACTTACGAACAACACGACTGGTGAGAGAAAAACAAGCATCATGATGGAATGCTCCCGTCTGGACAAAAGCAGGGAGACCGTAAGTCCCATAAAGATCACCGAAAAAAGGAACGGCACCATCAGTATCCAAAGATCAAAAACAGATCCCTTGTCGGGAAAGCCAAACCAGTGGGACAGGACAATCTGGGTAAAGATGAGATTGAAGCTGTAAAGCAAAAAGTAGGCCAAAGATCTTCCCGTAAGGGTGAAAAAGATGGCCGACAATTCGTGATTTTGGGAGATAGCCAGCAATTTCTGCTTTTCCCTTCTTGCGCCGCCGATCATGCCAATTCCCACCAGGAGCGTTTGCTGGATGATGACCAGAATCAATCCCGGCATCAAATAGGATCCGTAAGATCCGGCCGGATTGTAGAGGGTATAACTCCTGAGGGTAACCGGGTCACGCTGCATTTTCGCCAATTCAGGGGTAGTGCCCGCTGCTATCAGACGTTTGATTTCAACCCCTGCGGATAAAGTTCCTGCAGCCCTGAGTGTGCCACGAAGACTCTCCTTGTAAATCAGAAAAAAGTTCGCATCACAATACAGGCCAATATGCGCTTGTCCGCCTTTGAGCAAGTTCTTTTCAAAATCAGCCGGGATAAGGATGATTCCTTTCGAATCACCATCCCCGAAAAGTTCTTCTGCCTCCTTGAAATCACCTGTCTCCTGTTTTACTTCCATTTCCTGCGTGGCACCTACCATGCGGATCAGTTGCCTGCTCAATGCGGTATTGTCGCGGTCGACCACCGTCATTGGAATATTGCGGATCACATTGCTTTGATAGGCAATCGAATAAACCAATGGATAAACCCAAACTGCAATCAACAGGATCAGTAGGGCACCCCTGTCTTTGAAGATGGAATCCCATTCGATCATCAACGCATGGTGTATCTGATCCAAACCTTTACTGAGAAATTTAAAATGTTTCATTTTTGTTTTTTAGCCCTGACAAACCCCTGCTGCTCCTTTTATTTAAAGATTCCATTTACTATACTTTGTTCCTTCCGTCCGAAACGATGATCTGCCTTCTTTTTATATGCTACCGCGGACGGTGAACTCCCGGCATTCCTTTCCAGGGGTTACGCTGCGCTACACCCCTGGCTACAAACAGTTCGCCCCTTCGGGGCTTAACCCCGGATTTTCCTTGTACAAGGCAGCAGACATAAGGCAGCCACAAGAGCCGCCCCGACCTTCGTCGCTCTGTCATTC
>JBAXUL010000016.1:0-49202 GCA_037129695.1 Prolixibacteraceae bacterium | reverse complement strand
TGGCGGATTCGGTGGTTTTGGCGGTTCGAGAGGTCAGCGTGTCAACCGCGGTTCGAACCTTAGAATCAAAGTCAGCCTCAACCTGAGTGAAGTCGCCAATGGTTGCGAGAAAAAATTAAAAGTCAAGAAATATGTCTCCTGCGACGAATGTCATGGTAGCGGGGCAAAAGGAAACAGCGGACATACCACCTGTACCACCTGCAGAGGCAGTGGCCAGGTAACCCGGATCAGTAACTCTATCTTCGGACAGATTCAGCAATCTTCAACCTGCCCAACCTGTAGCGGGGAAGGCAAGATCATCAACCAAAAATGTGACAAATGTTACGGCGAAGGGCTGATTCAGGGCGAAGAGGTTGTAACCATCAAAATCCCGGCAGGAGTTGGTGAAGGCATGCAACTTTCCGTTAGCGGAAAAGGAAATGCAGCGCGCCGCGGAGGAATGCCAGGTGATTTGCTTGTTCTGATTGCAGAAGAAGATCACCCAGAACTGATCAGGGATGAAAATGACCTGATATACAATCTTTTTCTTTCGTTCCCTGACCTGGCGTTGGGTTTGACAGCTGAAATACCAACCATCGACGGAAAAGTAAAAGTTAAAATAGAAGCCGGCACACAACCAGAGAAAATTTTACGCTTGCGCGGAAAAGGAATTCCGGATGTAAACGGTTACGGCAAAGGCGATCTATTGGTAAAAATCCATGCGTGGGTACCTCAGAAACTCACTTCGGATGAAAAGAAACAGCTGGAAAAATTGCAGCAACTTCCCAACTTTCATGTGCCTGACGAAACCAAGGAACGCAATTTCTTCGAGCGCGTAAAGGGTATGTTTGAGTAGCAGGAATTCATAAGAGGTCAAAACGGGATAGTGAAATAAATTAATAATCAGACTCATACAGTTTTCCGGAAACGTTTGAGCCATTCATCATATCTCGAAATTTCAGCTCCTCATTCAAAATCTTCAAAGCTGTGGTCCTCAGAATTGTCGACGGTACATCAAGCTGACAATGCAATAAAAAATTATGGAAATGTCATTATTTTTTGTTTATTTGCAACAATAGGAGTTTGATAATCGTTTATTTAGTCAGATGAAGAAAGCTTTCTCCATATTGTTCGCTTTGCTGATCCTGCTTTCTGGGATGCACATGACCATTGCATCACATATTTGCTGTGGGGAATTGGCCGCGGTCAAATATTCATTTACTGGAGAAAAAGCCACTTGTGGCATGGAAGACTTTGAAAATGAAGCTTCAGCAAATGGAGAGGTTAAAACCGATTGCTGCAAGAACCATATTTCCTCCTTTTCTACAGACAACAATTACTTTCCCTCCTTCTCCGTATCAAAAGTATTGACAGGTGATACAGTTCCGGTTTTGGCTGTTTTACCTGAATTTTTCGTTACTTCCCCAATGTTGAAGGCAACCTACTACTCCATGGTGGGTCCGCCTGTTTTATATCCACACAGCGAAGTAGATCAGAGTTTTATCTGCGTTTTCATTATTTGATTTTACCAGTATTTCAGTCTGGCTGTCACTTCTGTGATTTGCCTGATCATTGTTTTGTCCTCAATTAAGTAAAATCAATAAATAGAATGAAAATGAAAACTGTAAAATTTCTGTTAGTTGCCATGATCGCCATGGTTGTATTCACCAACACCAATGCCCAAACCGGGGCAAAAACCACAGCATTGAAAACCGAATCAATCAAAGTTTCGGGAAATTGCGGTATGTGCAAAGAGAGAATCGAAACGGCAGCCAAGGTAGACGGTGTCTCCAAGGCTGATTGGAACAAAGAGACCAAGATGCTTACCCTTGCCTACGACCCCTCCAAAGTCAAAACCGACGATCTTCAGAAGAAAATTGCTGCTGTGGGTCATGATACCGAAAAATACAAGGCGGAAACCAAAACCTACAACGGATTACCCGGCTGTTGCAAATATCGGTAAACAAAAAATTTGAAAATGTGGAAATGCGAAATGATTGGGTTCGATAAATACCTGAACTGCAATGCGTTTCTCATTTCCACACGATTTCAACTTCCCAATTTTCAAATTTCGTGATTTCAAATTAGAACCATGTTCAACCGGCTCGTTAAATATTTTCTCGGGAACCGGCTGATCACCCTTATTTTCCTGTTCACATTTGTGGTGTACGGGATGGTGGTTATGCCCTTTAACTGGAAAACCGGCTTATTGCCTCGTGATCCAATACCAGTAGATGCTATTCCCGACATTGGAGACAACCAGCAAATCGTAGCAACAGAATGGATGGGACGTTCACCGCGTGATATCCAGGACCAGATTTCCTATCCACTCACCACCGCATTACTCGGCATTCCAGGAGTGAAGACCATCCGCAGCACTTCCATGTTCGGCATGTCTTTCATCTACATCATTTTTAAGGATCAGGCTGAATTTTACTGGAGTCGTTCACGGATTCTGGAAAAACTCAACTCATTGCCTGCCGGCACCTTGCCGCAAGGCGTACAGCCTTCCCTGGGACCCGATGCCACTGCTTTGGGCCAGATATTCTGGTATACGCTCGAAGGTCGCAATCCGAAAACTGGAGAACCGAATGGAGGCTGGGATCCGCGGGAGTTAAGGTCCATTCAGGATTTTTATGTCAAATATGGACTTTCCTCTGCTGAAGGTGTCTCAGAAGTTGCCTCTGTAGGTGGATTCGTGAAAGAATACCAGGTTGACCTAAATCCTTCTGCGCTCAAGGCATACAATGTAACCGCAATGGATGTGATGCAGGCAGTTCGCAAAAGCAACCTCGATATTGGAGCCGAAACCATCGAACTCAACAAGGTGGAGTACATCATCCGCGGACTCGGCTATGTGAAAAATCTGGAAGACCTCGATTTATCCGTGGTAGCAGTGAGAAATAATGTTCCTGTACGAATCAAGGATGTGGCACACACCTCCTTCGGCCCGGCAACGAGGCGCGGAGGACTGGACAAATCAGGCGCGGAGGCCGTCGGGGCCGTCGTGGTAGCCAGATATGGCTCCAACCCCATGCAGGTCATCGGTAATGTCAAGGATAAAATTCGAGAGATTGAACCCGGACTACCTCAAAAAACATTGTCTGACGGAACCATTTCCAAAGTCACCATCGTACCATTTTACGATCGCACCAATTTGATCAGGGAGACCATCGGGACGTTGGAATCTGCCCTATCCCACGAAATTCTGATCAGTATTCTGGTTATCATCGTTTTAGTTATGAATCTGAGAGCCTCTCTGATTGTAGCCGGATTACTTCCGGTCGGCGTACTGATGACTTTTATTCTGATGCATCTTTTCGGCGTTGAAGCCAATGTAGTTGCCCTGTCGGGAATCGCCATCGCCATTGGGGTGATGGTTGATATTGGGATTGTAGATGTGGAGAACATCCTCAGGCATCTGGAAATGCCTGAAAATAAAGGTGTCCGCGGCAAACAGCTGATGAATGTCATCTACAATGCCACCACCGAAGTGAGGGATGCCGTTGTTACGTCAATCGCCACCACCATCATCAGTTTTTTGCCTGTTTTCGCCATGGAGGCTGCAGAAGGAAAACTGTTTCACCCATTGGCCCTGACCAAGACTTTTGCACTGCTTTCGGCCCTCATCCTTGGGATTGTGGTTCTGCCAACCCTGGTACATATTCTATTCGACATCCATTTTGAACCAAAAAGGATCAAGAAATTTTGGAATGGAATCCTGATAGCTGCAGGAGTGCTGTTGCTGATATTATTCCATTCCTTGCCAGCGCTTGCATTAACGGCCATTGGTCTGAATAATCTGTATGCGCATCGCTGGACTGAAGGAAAAAAAGAATTTCACAGCTATATCAACATTGCTATTACTGTCCTGGTGGCAGTTTTCATCCTTTCCGAAGAATGGCTCCCTCTTGGGGCCCACAACAACCTGTTGGTCAATTTCCTGTTTGTGGCATTCACCATTTCGGCGGTGCTGGCCGTATTGATGTCGATGGTTCATTTTTATGAACCCATTTTAAGGTGGGGATTGCGGAACAAAACAAAATTCCTGCTCCTACCCGCTTTTACACTGATCTTTGGCTTGTTGGTATGGTTGGGTTTTGACAAGATTCTGGGGTTCACAGCCTCCGGACTGGAAATGGCAGGATGGAAAAATTTCCGCCAAAATGCCATCTGGAGAGTTCCCGCAAAAGTCTTTCCCGGAACAGGAAAAGAGTTTATGCCTTCGCTGAATGAAGGCTCCTTCCTTCTGATGCCAACAAGTATGCCCCATTCGGGGATCGAAAAAAACCTCGAGTATGTTCAAATACTTGATCAAAGACTGTCTGCTATTCCGGAAGTGGAGATTGCAGTCGGGAAATGGGGCCGGGTCAATTCAGCACTTGATCCTGCACCAGTGCAGATGTTCGAAAATACCATCAGTTACCGACCCGAGTATATTTTGGATGAAAACGGACAACGGATGCGTTTCAAAGTAGACCGGAACAACAATTTCATCCTCAAAAACGGCAATAAGTACAATCCGGGTACGGGCTCATTCAGAACTTTTCCGTCCGACAGCCTTACTGCAGATCCAGAAGGTGAATATTTCCGCCAATGGAGGCCTCACATCAAAAAACCGCTTGATATCTGGAATGAGATTGTGAAAGTAACCGACATTCCCGGCTTGACTTCAGCACCGAAATTGCAACCGATCGAAGCACGATTGGTGATGCTTTCAACAGGAATGCGCGCACCAATGGGTCTGAAAATCTATGGTCCTGATCTCGAAACCATTGAAAAGGCCGGATTGCAATTCGAAAAAGCGTTGAAAGAGGTTCCCTCAGTGAATGCCTCCTCCGTATTTTACGACCGTGCCGTTGGCGCCCCTTACCTTGAAATCAAACTGAACAGGGAAGCAATGGCTCGTTATGGCATGAGCGTGAGCGATGTGCAGGAGATTCTGCAAGAAGCCGTTGGGGGAATGACCCTGAGTACATCCGTTGAAGGACGTGAACGGTTCCCGATGCGTGTCAGGTATGCCCGCGAGTTGCGGGACAATCCCGATGATTTAAAAAGGTTGCTTGTCCCATCCATGAATGGGGTACAAATCCCGTTAGGAGAAATTGCAGATATCAGTTACACACGAGGTGCCCAGATGATCCGTAGTGAAAACACTTTTTTGGTCGGCTATGTGATCTTCGACAAACTGGAAGGTAAGGCAGAGGTGGATGTGGTGGATGAA
Source organism: Prolixibacteraceae bacterium (assembly GCA_037129695.1). Classification (GTDB taxonomy): domain Bacteria; phylum Bacteroidota; class Bacteroidia; order Bacteroidales; family Prolixibacteraceae; genus CAINVV01. Next base: position 43,999 of record JBAXUL010000016.1, on the reverse strand, counting down.
GCTGCAAAAATAATCAAGCATAAAATCACAACCGGCGAAATCAAACTGGTTGGTGGACTTTCTTATCAGTTCGCAGGAAATTACGAACAACAAATCCGGGCCACCAAACGGCTGGCCATTGTGATTCCAGTCAGCCTGCTGTTGATTCTGTTACTGTTGTTTTTTCAGTTTAAAACGGTGACCGCTTCCTTCATCCATTTTTCGGGCGTTTTTGTAGCCTTTGCCGGAGGGTTTATCATGATATGGCTCTATGGCCAGGACTGGTTCCTTAATTTTTCTGTTGCGGGAATCAACCTGAGAGACCTGTTCCAGATACATCCGGTGAATCTGAGTGTAGCCATCTGGGTAGGATTTATTGCCCTTTTTGGCATCGCGACCAACGATGGAGTGATCATGGGCACCTATATCCACCAGGTTTTTGAAGACCGGAAGCCTGCTACTGTTCTCGAAGTTCGTGAGGCGGTGGTATCAGCCGGACTGAAACGCGTGCGTCCTGCGATGATGACCACGGCAGTTGCTGTGATCGCGCTGTTTCCGGTTTTGTCGTCGAATGGCAAAGGATCTGATATCATGATACCGATGGCGATTCCGATGTTCGGAGGAATGGTAATTCAGGTAATGACTGTCTTTGTCGTTCCCATTTTCCAATCTATGTGGAGGGAATATACTGTTAACCACCAACTAAAAACACAGGACACTGTCGAAACGGAATGATCGTCGTGCTTTTGTGGCAAATAAATAAAAATGAGGACACTAGTTATATTTTTCAGTTTTCTGACAATCAGTTGGTCTGCCTGTTCACAATCTGATTCCTTGCAATTTTACCTGGAAACGGCTTCAAAAAACAATCCCGCCGTTTTGCAAAAATTCAATGAATACAAGGCAGCCCTGCAAAAAATTCCTCAGGCAGGCGGCTTGCCCGATCCAAGTCTGAGCCTTGGTGTGTTTCTGAATCCGATGGAACTGGTGGGAGGAAACCAGGTAGCGGATATCCGGCTAATGCAGATGTTTCCCTGGTTTGGCGTATTGAAGGCGGCCAAAGATGAGATGAGTATGATGGCCAAAGCCAGGTATGAGTCATTCCTTGATGCCAAATATCAAGTGGCTTATGAGTTGCAACAGTCATGGTATGAACTTTACAAGGTCAAAGCGGCATTGATCATTTCAGGTAAGAACATCGATCTGCTTCATGCGATCGAACAAATTGCCCTGATCCGCTTTAAAACCGGTGGGACGGCCAGTGGTGGCTCCACAACACCGTCAGCGGCCATGCAACCAGCACCTTCCCCGTCAGGTTCAGCGGGAATGCAAACAATGGGTGGCAAGCCCTCAGGCACTTCGATTTCCGGAGCAAGTTCATTCTCCGGTCCAATGCAGGGGTCATCAGGCAGTTCAGGACTGGCAGAATTATACAGGATTCAGATGGAAGCCGGCGAACTTGAAAACAACCTGGCGATGCTGAAAACCAGGCAAAACTCACTGACGGCGAGATTCAACAGCTTTCTGAACAGGTCCGCACAGACGATGGTCTCATTGCCGGATACCATTCTTCCGGATGTACTGACTATCCCTGTAGAGGCTATATCCGACAGCATGCTAACCAACAATCCCATGCTCCACATGCTCAATGACGAGAAAGAATCTTTGAGTGCCCGCAAACTAATGGTGACCAGGATGGGGTACCCCATGGTTGGGTTGGGAATCAATTATTCGCTGATCAATCAAAATCCAATGTCAGCAGCCGAAATGAACGGGAAAGACATGGTGATGCCCATGGTGACACTAACCTTACCGTTGTACCGAAAAAAATATGTTGCCATGCAAACTGAAGCGGATCTCTTGCAAAAAGCCGCTTCACAAGGCATTCAGGCAACAGCCAATTCACTGCAGACAGATTTTTATGAAGCAGTTCAGAATTATCAGAATGCCCAACGCAGAATGAACCTTTATGCCAAACAGTACCAATTGGCAGACAGGTCGCTGAATATCCTGATCAGGAGTTTCTCGACTGCTGGTAGCGGATTGACAGATCTTCTGCGTGTACGTCAGCAGACACTTGAATATGGGCTGAAACAGGTAGACGCAGTGGCAGATTACAATACGGCCATTGCAAAATTGCGAAGGTTGGCCAATATTGAGAAACCGCAGAAATAATTGAAATTACCATGATGACGGGTCTCCAAACAAAAAATATTTAGTGGCAAATAGCATCGATGAGACTCGATTCCATTTGACATTTGAAAAAAAAATTATGATAGTATGAAAAAACAAATTATTATTTTCACCGCAGTCCTGACAGGCGGAATTTTTATAGGCTGGTTACTTTTCCATTCCGCACCAAAGATGGAAGCAGGCCCTCAAACTGCTACAGAAGAAAATAAATCAGCCTTCTGGACATGCGCCATGCACCCGCAGATTCGCAAGAGCGAAGCCGGTCTTTGCCCCATTTGCGCAATGGAATTAATCCCGCTGAGCCAAAGTGGCGGAACATCCGTTGATCCGGCGACCATCCACTTTACCAAAGAAGCAGCGCAACTGGCTAATTTACAAACCACTGTGGTATCATCCCGTAACCCGGTCAAAGAGGTACGACTTTACGGCAAGGTACAGGCAGATGAACGGTTAATCCAGAGCCAGGTCTCCTACATCCCGGGTCGCATTGAGAAATTGCTGATCAATTTCACCGGAGAGACGGTCAGGAAAGGCCAGATTCTAGCAGTCATCTATTCTCCTGATCTGGTTACTTCTCAGCAGGAGCTGATCGAAGCCGCCAAGACCCAACAGGCACAACCCGAAATATTCGAGGCGGCCAAAGAGAAACTTCGTCAGTGGAAACTGACAGAACAGCAAATAAATTCGATCGTAAATTCAGGTCAGGTCAAGTCTCAGATGGATATTACTTCTACTGTGGATGGAGTCGTCATTTCCAGAAGAGTCAACAACGGCGACTACGTGAGTCAGGGTACTGTTTTATACGAAGTCTCCAACCTATCAGAGGTGTGGGTGCAGTTTGAAGCCTACGAGAGTGATCTGCAATTTCTGGCCAAAGGCAACAAAGTCGATTTCTCATTTCAGGCATTGCCCGGGGAAAACTACTCCGGAAACATCGTTTTCATCGATCCTTCCATCGATCCGGTAACCCGGATTGCTAAATTGAGGGTGGAGATCAGCAACCGTTCGGGAAAGCTAAAACCTGAGATGTTTGCATCAGGAATTGTGAAATCCGGACTGGAAGAATTCAGGGATAAACTGGTAATACCCCGGTCTGCCGTACTTTGGACAGGAAAGCGTTCGGTTGTTTACGTGAAGGTTGCGGGGAAGGATCCCGTGTTCAAAATCAGAGAAATCGGACTCGGACCCCAACTTGGGAACAGTTATGTTGTCACGGATGGTTTGACAGACGGCGAGGAAATCGTCACTGAAGGAGCTTTCAGCATAGATGCAGCAGCACAACTTGAAGGAAAACCAAGCATGATGAACCGGGATAACCCATCTGTTGAAGAAACTTCCGTGAAGCAGACCAGTGAGTTGCAGCTATCCAATTCCGAAATTCCAACCTCGAGCTTATCCTTCCATGTATCAGGAAACTGTGAAATGTGCAAGGAGCGGATCGAGTCCACCGCCAAGTCAGTAATTGGGGTAGCATCTGCCGAATGGTCGGCCGGAAAACGGCTGTTGCAGGTGAGCTTCGATCCGGCAAAAACCAATTCGGAAGCCATTCAGCTGGCCATATCCAAATCAGGCCATGATACGGAAAAGTTCAAAGCGCCGGATGAGGTATACCTTAAACTTCCTGAATGTTGCTTGTACCGAAAATAGCCGAATTGAAGATTTTCAGCTTTGCTTCAAGTTTCAAACTTCACATTTCGTTCCTCAATTCTTCATTATCTTTGACAAAAATTCAGATATGTCTACAGCTGTTAAAAAAAGTTTCCCGGTAACCGGACTTGGTTGTGCCTCCTGTGCAATTCACGTGGAAGGAGAGCTGAAAGCGCACAAAGGAGTAGTCAGCGCTTCCGTCAACTACGCTAACTCATCGGCTGTTGTGGAATTTGAACCCGGCAATACCACTGCTGAAGATTTGAAATCTGCGATCCAGTCGATCGGCTACGATTTACTGATTGAAGAAGACAGTGAAACCAACCAGGAAGAGATCAATCAATCCCATTATAAAAAACTGGTAAACAATACAATCGGTGCAGCTTTACTGGCACTGCCGGTGGTAATAATTGGAATGTTTCTGATGGACCTTCCCTATGCCAACTGGATCATGTTTGTTTTGGCCACTCCGGTTGTTGGCTGGTTTGGACGCAGCTTTTTCATCAATGCGTTTAATCAGTCGAAACATGGTTCAGCCAATATGGATACGCTCGTAGCCTTAAGCACCGGCATTTCATGGCTTTTCAGCAGTTTCAACACCCTTTTCCCTGAAATATGGCACAGCCGGGGCATACATCCTCCGGTATATTTTGAAGCTTCAGCGGTAGTGATTGCCTTTATTTTACTCGGCAAAGTACTGGAAGACAGGGCTAAATCAAGCACATCCTCTGCCATAAAGAAATTAATGGGACTTCAGCCCAAAACGGTAATTCTGATTGAGGAGGATGGCACTGAAATTGAAATTAACATTTCGCAGGTCAAAAAGAATAACAACTTACTGGTTAAGCCGGGAGATAAAATTCCGGTTGACGGAGCACTGATTTCCGGCTCATCCTTTGTGGACGAGAGCACCATTACCGGAGAATCCCTTCCTGTTGAAAAGGTAGCTGGCGAAAGTGTTTTTGCAGGTACCCTTAACCAAAAAGGAAGTTTTGTCCTGACTGCACAGAAAGTCGGAGGTGATACCATTCTGGCACAAATCATTAAAATGGTTCAGGAAGCACAGGGAAGCAAGGCCCCGGTGCAAAAGCTGGTGGATAAAATTGCGGGTATCTTCGTGCCTGTGGTTATGGGAATTGCACTTTTGACTTTTGCAGTCTGGATGATATTCGGAGGAGCGGATGCACTTACCCACGCCTTGCTGGCAATGGTTTCTGTGCTGGTGATCGCCTGTCCCTGCGCGCTTGGCCTGGCCACCCCTACCGCTGTCATGGTCGGGATCGGGAAAGGTGCGGAAAATGGAATACTGATCAAAGATGCCGAAAGTCTGGAGATTGCTCATTTAGTCAATGCCATCGTGCTTGACAAGACGGGGACCATCAGCGAAGGTAAGCCGGTGGTTACCCATATCCAATGGAATATACCAGACCAGGTACAACAAGAATTCAAGCTACTTCTTCATACCATTGAATCTCTGTCGGAACATCCCCTTGCTGATGCAGTGGTCGCGAATTTAGCCATCACTTCGGAGGAGAGGATAACTCCCGAGCTATTTGAGAGCATCACCGGGCAAGGAGTCAAAGCGGTCATCAAAGGCGAAACCTATTTAGTTGGGAACAAAAGAATGATGCATGAATGCCATGTGAAGGTACCTGAAAGCTTTGAAACCTCCATCGGACAATGGGAAAGTGAAGCCAACACGGTAGTCTGTTTTGCAGCAGGTTCGGAACTTGTTGCCATCTTGGCGATTGCCGACAAAATCAAGGAAAGTTCTGTCATGGCGATTGCTGATTTGCAGCGTCAGGGCATTGACGTATACATGCTTACCGGCGATAATTTCCATACCGCCTCTGCGGTTGCTTCAAAAGTCGGATTAAAAAATTTCAAGGCAGAAATCATGCCCTCCGAAAAAGCTGATTTTGTCAGGTCTTTGCAGGAGCAAGGTAAAATCGTAGCGATGGTAGGCGATGGAATCAATGATTCTCAGGCTCTGGCGCAGGCAGATGTCAGTATCGCCATGGGAAAAGGGTCAGACATTGCCATGGATGTGGCCAAGATGACCATCATCTCTTCAGATCTGCAGCTAATCTCCAAAGCCATCAGATTATCCAGACTGACTGTCAAGGCCATTCACCAGAATTTGTTCTGGGCATTTATTTACAATGTGATCGGTATCCCGATTGCCGCAGGCATCTTGTTTCCGATATGGGGATTTATGCTGAACCCAATGATCGCCGGGGCTGCGATGGCCATGAGTTCGGTTTCTGTGGTCAGCAATAGTCTGCGGTTAAAAGGTAAAAAACTGAGCTGAGCTGATTAGATGATGTGTAATTCACTTTTTTTCACCTGAATATTTCCGAGTTTTCCAGTTATACTCAGCGCTTTTTTGGTTGGATGTTGGACTCCCAAATTTCGATCCATCTTTCAACCGTCATTTTTTTCATCAGGTCAGCGATCAGATCAAAAGGAATCAGCTCCGGTTTGGTGAATCGAAGACAGCTTTTTCCCATATCCGGCTTTTTTGGAAACCGTTTTGCGTATTCTGTGACATACCATTCCATCAACTCTTTGTCAGCATAAAGTCCCATGTGGTAGATGGCTATGAAATTCTTCTGGGAGGCCAGGTTGACAAAGGGCAGCGGCAACTTCGGATCACAATGATAGCCATTCGGATAGATTGACTTCGGAACCACATAACCGATCATTCCATAACTTATGGTTTCTTCAAACCCGGATGGAAGGTTTTCAAGAATGACCTGCCTTAATTTTGCCATTGCTGCTTTCCGCTCCTCTGGTAAATTATCAAAGTATTCATCTGGCGAATTTGCTTCTGTCTTCATTTTTAGTTTGTATGAGCTGTATGTGATCGGGCATTCAACCACTGCCTTTTTTACGACCTCAAAATTTTTTGTTACAAATCTCCGCCTATTTAGAAAGAGCAAGGATAATTGACCTCCATTAGACCAAATCGTATGGCATATCATTCATCTTCCAATTAATTCAAAATTTATTGATGGTTAAATCCGAAGCCTATCTTACTCATTTTCTAGCTCCAGCACAGAGATACCAAATTCATCACCATAGCATTCCAAAACCTCGCTAACCTTTTTCAAATACCCTTTCTCAGTCCCAAAATCACAATTTAAGAGCCCTGACCCACCAGCGCCTCCTATGACATCGAGCAGGATACTGTCACCTTTCCTCTTTGCAACTATCATATTCAACTGAGTGGAAGTACTTCGTAAATGATACTCCTCTTGTGCCAAAACTGACATTTCAGCACTGTGATTTTCATAATCAAAAGGAAGATGATCAACCAGGTAGTTGACAATTTGGTCCAAATTAGCGGAAACGATGATCAATTTCAAGATTTCCATAAGGTAGAGGTTAAAAATTATTATCCCAACAAAAAAATGCGACTGCAACTTAAAACCTTCAACAAAACATTTTACAAACCACTATTCTTCAACGTTTTAGAATCCTTGTTTTCCCTTAAAAAACCCAAGGAAAATGTATTGGTCAACGAATCTTTTGCCAGCGACTGAATGGTAGAATTTGTCACCAACTGGTTGATTTGATCCCGGATCACGCCATATTGATGGTGCAGTGGACAAGGATTATTCTCATCACAATTTTTGAGACCGAAACCACAACCAACAAATAGTTCTTCACCTTCAATGGCAATGATAATTTCCTTCATTGGCAGATCACGCTTCTCCTGGTCCAGAAAAAAACCTCCACCTTTCCCTTTGACTGATTTGACAAAGCCTTGTTTTACCAATCGCTGTAATATTTTGGCAGTAAAAAAATAGGGAGCTTCAATCTCCTGAGCTACCTCCGCAACCCCAGGCCTTCTCTCCTTCAGGTTCTGCATCTGGATGTATACCATCCCTCTTAAGGCGTATTCAGTCTCTTTTTTAAACACTTTCAGCAGGTTTCGTGATTCAAATTTGCTCAAAAGTAAAAAAAAACAGTTTACTTATAAATATTAAAGGATCTTTTTGTCTTTTATTAAATTATGAATATATTTGTCGGATCATAAAACAATAAATATACCAACCTCATCATTACAAAAAAGATGACTACAGCTACTCAGAATTTAGAAAATGATCACATCCATATCTTAAAACTGATTGATGTCATGGAGGCTATGGTGAAACTCCCCGACGCGGAAATTGCTCACCTGGAAGAGGTTGTTTCATTGATCAGAAAATTTGCCGACGGACTTCACCATGCGAAAGAAGAAAACCTGCTTTTCCCACTCATGGCAGAAAAAGGATTTTCACTGCAACAGGGACCCGTTGCAGTGATGCTGACGGATCACGAAGAAGGCAGAAAATTTGTCAGGGGAATGGATGAGCACATCCAATTATACAAATCCGGACAATTAAGCGCACTGAATCTTGTTTATGCCAACATGGCCGGATACAATGATTTATTAAGAAACCACATCTCCAAGGAAAATAATATCCTTTTCAGGATGGCCGACAATGCTTTTACATCAGAAGATCAAAAGTCGTTGTTAACTCTGTTTTCCATCCTGGATTCGGGATCAGGCAACGAACCCTCCGGTAATGTCTATGTTCAACAAATTGAAACTCTTGCGAATCAATATCTTCCATCAAATTAACTATTCATCAACAAACAATTCATCTAAAATTCACTTCTATGACACCAAAGAAACTATGGTTGGGCTTTATCGCCGTCATGACAATCTCTTTCGCTGTTTTAATCTATTACGGTATTGAAATATACCGTGAAGCACCGCCCATTCCGGATAAAGTAGTCACAACAGACGGGACAACTCTTTTTACCGGACAGGATATCAAGGATGGCCAAAATGTTTGGCAATCCATGGGTGGACAGGAAATGGGTACCATCTGGGGACATGGTGCCTACCAGGCACCTGACTGGAGTGCTGACTGGCTCCACAAGGAAGCTTTGTTCATCCTGAACAGACTGGCAGTCAAATCTACCGGCAAATCCTACAACGAGCAAACCGACGAGAACAAAGCTGCATTGAAAATCACGCTTCAGCGGGAACTTCGGAAAAACAGCTATGATCCAACAAAAAAGACAATTACCATATCCTCTGATCGTGCAGAAGCCATTGCCGACAACGGCAAATTCTATGGCGGACTGTTCACCAACGATCCGGCACTGCTTCAACTGAGGCAGGCATACAGCATCCCGGAAAATGCGCTGAAGGCGCCTGAAAGGGTAAGAGTGCTGAATGCATTTTTCTTCTGGACAGCCTGGGCCTGCGTAACTGAGCGGGTTGGTCAGGACATTACCTATACCAACAACTGGCCGTCGGAGGAACTGGTTGGCAACCATCCTACAGGAGCGCTATTGCTTTGGACCGGTTTTAGTGTCATTATGCTGCTGGCCGGTATTGGCATGATGGTATTTTATTATGCCCGCAGAAGAGAAGAGAGTGTAGATGAAATTCCTTCACAATTCCCATTGGCCGATTATGTACAAACCCCATCACAGAAAGCTACGGTCAAATATTTTTGGATTGTTTCTGCCTTATTCCTCGTTCAGGTAGTAGCGGGTATTATTACAGCTCATTACACGGTGGAAGGCCAGGCCTTTTTCGGATTTCCACTCTCGCAATGGCTTCCCTATTCCGTCTCACGTACCTGGCACATTCAAATTGCCATATTCTGGATTGCGACATCGTGGCTGGCAACCGGACTTTATTATGCACCCGCCATTTCGGGTGTTGAACCTAAATTCCAGAAACTGGGCGTCAATTTTCTTTTCCTCGCACTATTGGTTATTGTTGTCGGCTCACTGATCGGTCAGTGGATGGGAATCATGCAAAAACTGGGATACATTCAGAATTTCTGGTTCGGACACCAAGGATACGAGTACGTGGATTTGGGACGTTTCTGGCAAATTTTCCTATTCCTTGGGTTGTTTATCTGGTTATTTCTGATGGGCAGAGCCATATGGCCGGCCCTGAAAGTAAAATCTGACAACCGGAATCTTTTGATCCTGTTCCTGATCTCCTCTGTGGCCATCGCCGCATTCTACGGTGCCGGACTGATGTGGGGTCGTCAAACAAACCTGGCGATCGCAGAATACTGGCGTTGGTGGGTTGTTCACCTCTGGGTGGAAGGATTCTTTGAAGTATTTGCAGCAGTTGTTACCGCATTCCTCTTTGTACGCATGCAAATCATCAAAGCTGCTACCGCGACGACGGCAGTTCTCTTTTCTACCGTAGTGTTCTTATCAGGAGGTATTTTGGGCACTTTCCATCACTTGTATTTCACCGGAACACCGACTGCCATCATGGCACTGGGCGCCACATTCAGCGCGCTGGAGGTCGTTCCACTCGTATTGATGGGATTTGAAGCGTATGACAACCTCAAATTAAACAACAGCAACGAATGGATCAAAAAATATCGCTGGGCCATCAATAGCTTTATCGCGGTGGCATTCTGGAACCTGGTGGGCGCCGGCATCTTCGGATTCCTGATCAATCCACCCATCGCACTGTATTATATGCAGGGTCTTAACACCACGGCAGTTCATGGTCACACCGCTTTGTTCGGAGTATATGGAATGCTTGGAATTGGTCTGATGCTATTTGTGCTCAGGGACATGGATAAGGATGCAATCTGGAACGAAAAATGGCTGAAATTTGCCTTCTGGAGCATCAACATCGGCCTGGTTGCCATGGTTTTGCTCAGTGTTCTCCCGGTAGGATTAGCACAAACCCTTGCCAGTGTCAAGAGTGGATTGTGGTATGCCCGTTCTGCAGAATTCATGCAACAACCGTATATTGTGACCTTCAAATGGCTCAGAATGATAGGTGACACCTTGTTTGCACTGGGTACCATTTCTTTGGCATGGTTTATTTTCGGACTCAAAGGAGGATGGTCAGTGAAAAAATAAGTACCAACAGCGTACTGAAATGACAGGAATGACTAAAGTGACACAGACATACATTTCATCCGTATGGCTATGCACTTTAGTCATTTTAGTTCCTCCAGGTTTCTTGGCACGCATTCATTTGGTAACAAAAAATTCACATTTACCCCCCTTTCCTATCATTTTTTTACCTATCATTGCAAAAACTTTATAAAATGACAAAGATCAACTTTCATCCGGGACATCACCATAACTTGCCATAAGGTAAGCCGGAGTTGATCATTCAAAAATATTGAACAATTCATTGGCAGGCTTACCGCAAAAAGGTAAGCCTGCTTTTATTTTAAATACATGGAAACAACTTTACGTATCGCGGTTCAAACCAAAGGAAGGTTGAACGAAGATTCCTTACTGCTGTTTGGAGAATCAGGTATTAAACTGATTGAAGGAAAAAGAAGGCTCATTTCATCGGCAAAAAATTTCCCGCTCGAAGTGCTTTACCTTCGTGACGATGATATTCCGCAGTGTGTGGCAGACGGAGTAGCCGATGTTGGCATTGTTGGATTGAACGAGGTAGAAGAGCAGCAAAAAGAGGTGGATGTCATTAAATATCTGGGATTCAGCAAATGCAGACTCTCGCTGGCGCTTCCAAAAGACATCGATTATCCGGGACTTGCCTGGTTCGAAGGAAAAAAAATAGCCACCTCCTACCCTACCATACTGAAAGCTTATCTGGCAAAAAATAATATCAAATCAGACATTCACTTCATTGCAGGTTCTGTCGAAATAGCGCCAGGAATCGGACTTTCTGATGCCATTTTCGACATCGTCAGCTCGGGTAGTACACTTGTCAGCAACAGGCTTAAAGAGGTGGAAGTAGTGATGAAATCAGAAGCAGTTCTGATTGCCAATCCGGCATTGTCGAAAGAAAAACAAGCAATCCTCGACGAACTGATTTTCCGCATCGAATCGGTAGAGAACGGCAAAGGAAAAAAATACATCCTGCTCAATGCACCCAACGAAAAAATGGAGCAAATCATCAAGGTACTGCCCGGCATGACCTCCCCTACCCTGATGCCTCTGGCCAGACCGGGATGGAGTTCACTCCACTCGGTTATCTCAGAAACAGAATTCTGGGAAGTGATCGGTAATCTGAAAAGAAACGGTGCAGAGGGAATTCTCGTATTACCCATTGAAAAGATGATTTATTAACAATTGCCATGCAAACCTATCGCTACCCACCGAAAGAAAGTTGGAATGAGCTCACCATCAGGGCTACTTCCGACTATTCCGACAAACTCCCGGTCGTGGAGGAGGTCATGCATCAAATCCGGCTGAGGGGTGATGCCGCAGTGAGGGAATACACGGCTCAATTCGACAAGGCCATTATCGACAAGCTTCAGGTTACTGAACAGGAAATGACACAGGCGGAACAGGAAATTGATCCGGTCTTGGCCCAGGCCATTCGAACTGCGGCTAAAAATATCAAGACCTTCCATGAGTCACAAAAAATACCTGTTCGGATCGTGGAGACCCATCCTGGTGTAAAATGCTGGCAAAAAAATCTTCCCATAGAAAGCATCGGTCTTTACATTCCCGGTGGCTCAGCTCCGCTCTTTTCAACGGTTCTGATGCTTGCCATCCCCGCGATGATCGCAGGATGCAGGAAGGTTGTTCTTTGTACTCCACCTGATCCAAACGGAAAAATTCCTCCTGCCATCCTTTTTGCCGCGGGGCTTTGCCAAGTCTCTATGGTATTTAAAATTGGTGGCATCCAGGCAATTGGTGCCATGGCTTACGGAACAGAATCCGTTCCCAAAGTGCATAAGATATTTGGCCCGGGAAATTCATGGGTGACAGCTGCCAAGCAATATGTCTCGCTCAACACCTGCTCCATAGACATGCCTGCCGGCCCCTCTGAACTCGCGGTTGTGGCTGATGCTTCTGCCAATCCTGCATTTGTGGCCTCCGACCTGCTTTCTCAGGCAGAACATGGCGCAGACAGTCAGGTCATACTCGTCACAACACAGGAATCGATGCTTAGTCGGGTCGAAGCAGAGGTTTTACTCCAGCTGGAAAAACTTCCACGCAAGGAAATAGCGACAGCTTCCCTGGCCCATAGCAGGTTGATCCTGCTCAGGAAAATGGATGAAGTGACAGACTTCATCAACCTGTATGCCCCTGAACATCTGATTCTTCAGACAGATGATGCGGCTGACCTTGCTGAAAATATCACCAATGCAGGATCCGTATTTATCGGACACTGGACACCCGAAAGTGCAGGAGATTATGCTTCAGGAACCAATCATACCCTGCCAACGAATGGCTGGGCAAGATCGGTCAGCGGACTCAATCTGGACAGCTTTTGCAAGAAAATAACTTACCAGGAAATCACAAGGGAAGGTCTTGAGCAACTGGGACCGGTCATCGAAACGATGGCAGCGTCCGAATTGCTCGATGCCCATAAAAATGCGGTGAGCATACGGCTCAAACACTCCGGCAGTTAACCAGACTCAGGATTTAGCTTATAAAATAGCTGAATCGTCCCGCCTCTAATTTTATCTATTTGCACAAAAGAATACCATGACATTTTCACTTCAAAATATAACCAGAAAAAACATCCTTGCGCTTCAACCCTATTCGAGTGCCAGGGATGAATTTACAGGTGAAGCTTCTGTCTTTCTGGATGCCAACGAAAATCCATTTAATGCGCCTTACAACCGTTACCCGGATCCGCGCCAGCAACTCCTCAAAAACAGGATCGGTGAGCTCAAAAATGTGAAATCAGAACAGATTTTCCTGGGAAATGGCAGTGATGAACCCATCGATTTGCTCTTTAGAGCCTTTTGTGAGCCGGGAGCCGACCAGGTAGTCGCCATCTCGCCCACCTACGGCATGTACAGGGTGGCTGCCGACATCAACAACATTACCTACCGCGAAGTATTACTGGAGGAAGATTTCAGTTTGAATGCCGGAAAAATTCTGGCAGCTGCCGATTCCTCCACAAAACTGATATTCCTTTGTTCTCCCAACAATCCTACCGGGAATGCGCTCGATCACCTTGCCATTCTGGAAATCATCCGTCATTTTAACGGATTGGTTGTTCTGGATGAAGCCTACATTGATTTTTGTCCGGAAAAATCTTTGTTAGAGAACCTTTCTCTTTACCCCAACCTGGTGATCCTGCAAACCCTTTCCAAAGCCTGGGGACTTGCCGGAATCAGGCTCGGAATGGCTTTTGCATCAGCTGAAATTGTCTCCATTCTCAGCAAAATAAAATACCCGTATAATATCAACCTGCTCACCCAGGACAAAGCGTTGGAAATGCTACGGTATGTTGAAAGAAAGGAAGATTGGGTAAATACCATTCTTCAGCAGAAAACCAGATTGGAAAAAGAGCTGATTGAACTTCCGAATGTGGTAAAAATTTATCCAAGCGATGCCAACTTTATACTAGTCAAAACGCTCCATGCCAAACAAATTTATAATGCTTTGGTAGAGAGACAAATCATCGTTCGTGACCGCTCTAAAATTTCCTTGTGTGGCGAATGCCTCCGAATTACGGTAGGTACCCGCGAGGAGAATCAATTGCTGCTGGAAGCCATGAAAGAAATTGTAATCGGTTACAATCAGGGAACAAAAATTTAAATACAGTTATTTGTCTGAATACTGATTACTGACAATTAAAAAAATAATGAAATGAAAAAGGTACTTTTTATCGATCGTGACGGTACCCTGATCGTCGAACCACCCGAAGATTTTCAGGTGGACAGTCTGGAAAAGCTTGAATTTTTGCCCGGAGTATTCCGGAATTTGCAGGCGATCAGCAAACACCTCGAATACGAGCTCGTGATGGTTTCCAATCAGGATGGAATGGGAACAGAAGCCTATCCGGAGGAGTCGTTTCATCTGGTACAGGGCAAAGTCCTGAAAGCTTTTGAAAATGAGGGGGTGACTTTCAAGCGCATTTTCATCGATTGTTCTTTTCCCGAAGATCAGTCGCCTACCAGGAAGCCGGAAATAGGATTGCTGCACGAATATTTTGACGGTACCTATGACCTGGCCAATTCATTCGTCATAGGCGACCGGCTTACCGATGTTCAGATGGCCAAAAATCTCGGTTCGAAGGCCATCTATTATGCCCCGGAAGAACGGGCAAACGATCTGATCGACAGCAACCTATCTTCATCATGCGCCATGGTTTCGGACAACTGGGAGGATATTTTCATTTTCCTGACAGAGATTGAACGAAAAGCCTCCGTAAAAAGAGAGACCAAGGAAACCAACATTTTTGTGGAGATTAACCTTGCCGGTAAAGGCATTGGAAGAATTTCCACAGGACTCCATTTCTTCGACCACATGCTGCATCAAATATCAACCCATTCAGGCTGCGATCTGACTATCCAGGTGATTGGCGATCTGGAAGTGGATGAGCATCATACCGTCGAAGATACTGCCATTGCATTGGGAGAAGTGATCCGCAAAGCGCTGGGGAACAAGCGAGGCATTGAAAGATACGGCTTCTGCCTGCCGATGGATGACTGTCTGGCACAGGTGTCGCTCGATTTCGGCGGCAGACCCTGGCTGGTTTGGGAGGCTGAATTTCAAAGAGAGTATGTCGGAGACATGCCCACTGAACTTTTTCACCATTTCTTCAAATCATTCTCAGATGCAGCCCTTTGCAACCTGAATATCTGGGCAGAAGGCACCAATGAACACCATAAAATTGAAGGGATCTTCAAGGCATTTGCCCGTTCCATCAAAATGGCTGTCAGGAAAGATCCTTTTCAGGGTACTCTTCCCAGTTCAAAAGGAGTATTGTAAAAACGGACAATTCCGGATCCAATGAAAAATTGTCCAAAATGAAATATGAATATTACATTAAGTATAGAGTCCCGGGATGTGAACCAGAAACATTTTGAGCTGATATTTGTAAAACCCAATGACAATAAGTGCTTCACCGTGTAAATTTCAAAATTGAACAACAAAAATTCTCAAGATATGACCTCAACCTCCAATAAAGAAACCGCAGTTCTTTTAATTTACTGCCCTGATCAACAGGGGATATTGGCCTCCGTTACCCAATTTTTAAACGAGAACAACGGGAACATCATTTATCTTGACCAAAATGTAGATCGCGCAGAATCCAATTTCTTCATGCGGGTAGAATGGGAACTAGAACTCTTTGCGATCCCCAAGGAAAAAATTGCCGACTATTTTGAGACCCTGATCGCAAGAAGATACAACATCCGGTTTACCATCCATTTTTCAGATGAGAAGCCACGCATGGCGATCTTCGTCTCCAAGATGTCACACTGTCTTTTCGATATCCTGGCACGGTACATGGCAGGGGAATGGGTGGTCGATATCCCATTGATTATCAGCAACCACAACGACCTGAGACCAATTGCCGAGCGCTTTGGCATCGAATTCTGCCATATTCCTAAAACCTGCGACAACAAAGAGGAACAGGAAGCAAAGGAAGTGGCCTTGCTCAAGGAAAAGAAGATCGATTTCATCGTGCTGGGACGTTATATGCAAGTACTTAGCGATCAATTCGTTTCGCAGTTTCCCAATCGGATTATCAACATCCACCACTCCTTTCTGCCTGCATTTGCCGGTGCAAAACCGTATCATGCGGCGCATGAGCGCGGAGTGAAAATTATCGGGGCAACCAGCCACTATGTGACAGCCGATCTGGATGCAGGGCCGATCATCGCGCAGGATGTTGTCAGAATATCTCACGTTGACAGCATAGAAAACCTGGTCCGCAAGGGTCGTGATCTCGAGAAAATTGTACTGAGCGAGGCTGTTTACAAGCACCTTCAGCGCAAAATACTGGTGATCAACAATCGCACCATCATCTTTAATTAAAAATTAAAAATAACAGATTAAAGATTACAAATTGCAGGAAATAGATGAATTTTTACTTGTTGATTTGCTAATGACAGCATCATTATTTTCTCATTTGTAAAATTCCATGTTGGGTTTAACAATAATACCTCTAATGAAAAAAATTAAGTTGTTCTTCTTTCTCCTTTGGATACCCATTTTAATGGCCGGAAATTCGTCTGCTCAACTTCCGGTTAAAGAAGTCCCGGCTGATTACGGCTACATCGTAAAAATCGGTGATCAGATTCCGGAATTTTCGACTACCCTTACCGACGGCACAACCATTTCAACGGCAGGTTTGAAAGGGAAGGTAGTTATGCTCCAGTTCACGGCCAGTTGGTGCAGTGTATGCCGCAAGGAGATGCCTTTCATCGAAAGGGATATCTGGCAGAAACAGAAGAACAACAAGCAATTTGCACTAATTGGGTTAGATCTCGACGAGCCTGTTGAAAAAGTGAAAAAATTCAGGGAAGACATCAAGGTGACCTACCCGATGGCTCTGGATCCAGGCGGCAAAATATTTGGACTTATCGCCCAGGCAAAAGCAGGAGTGACCAGAAATGTCATCCTCGATAAAACCGGCAAAATTGTCTATCTGACAAGACTCTACAAGGAAGACGAATTTGCCGAAATGGTAAAAGTCATCGAGACTTTGCTCAAAAAATAAGATCATTACAGAATGAGCCGCCCTTCGAACCATTAAAAATCAAATGACCTACGCGTGAAAATTGCCATCATAAAATACAATGCCGGAAACATCCAATCGGTCGATTACGCACTGAAAAGGTTGGGAGTGGAAGCCTCTGTCACAGCCGATCATGACGAAATCCGCGCGGCCGACAGGGTCATTTTCCCCGGTGTGGGTGAAGCATCCACCACCATGGCCTATCTGCATGAACATAAGCTGGACAGGCTAATTACCGATCTGAAACAGCCGGTACTCGGGATCTGCCTTGGACTCCAACTCATGTGCCGTCATTCGGAAGAGGGAAATGTGGATTGCCTGGGCATATTTGACGAAACGGTAAAACGCTTCGTTTTGGATCAGAATCAGTTACCTTCCATGAAGATCCCGCACATGGGATGGAACACCATCACCGGATTGAAGAGCAACCTGTTTGATCCTTCCATAGAAGGCGAATATTGCTATTTCGTCCACTCGTTTTATGCCACAACAGGCGCTGATACAGCAGCCATTTGCAGCTATCCCGAACCTTTCAGCGCGGCGTTGCAGAAAAATAATTTCTATGCCGTACAGTTTCACCCTGAAAAAAGTGGATCTGTCGGAGCAAAAATCCTGGAGAAATTCCTTCAACTTACAATCTGAACATGAGCATTGAAATCATTCCGGCAATAGATATCATCGACGGGAAATGCGTCAGGCTAAGCCAGGGCGACTATGACCGTAAAACAATATACAACGAGGATCCGCTTGAAGTAGCCAAAATGTTTGAAGATTGTGGCATTCAGCGGTTACACCTGGTCGACCTCGACGGTGCCAAGGCGCACCACATTGTTAATTACAAAGTACTGGAAAGGATTGCCAGCAATACCAGGCTGATCATCGATTTTGGCGGCGGACTGAAAAGCGACAAAGACCTGGAAATCGCTTTCGAGGCAGGTGCCGCCATGATTACCGGCGGAAGTATTGCAGTGAAATCGCCGGAAACAATGTGTGGGTGGATCGAAGATTTCGGTCCTGAGCGGATCATCCTCGGAGCAGATGTGGCTGACAGAAAAATAGCTGTCGCAGGATGGACAGAAGACAGCGGTTTGGATGTTTTTGAATTTATTGCAAAATGGATGAAAAATGAGATCGAAAACGTGATCAGCACTGATATCAGCCGCGATGGAATGCTAAATGGACCCGCTATTCAGCTTTACAAGGAAATATTGCAACAAAATCCGGGAATCTACCTGATCGCAAGCGGCGGAGTAGGATCGGTACAGGACATCATGGATCTGGAAAAGATTGGAGTTCCTGCAGTCATTGTAGGTAAGGCGATCTACGAAGGAAAAATCTCCACCAAAGAAATCCGTCGGATCAACACAGTAAAATAGTAGCGCAACCAACATGCTAAGCAAACGCATCATCCCCTGCCTCGACATCCGCAACGGTCAAACCGTCAAGGGAATCAATTTTGTCAACATCCGTGAAGTGGGCGATCCCATTGAACTGGGAAAACTATATTCCGAACAAGGGGCCGACGAACTGGTCTTTCTCGATATCACAGCCACCCACGAAGGACGCAAAACCTTTGTTGAATTGGTCAAACGCATTGCCGCAAACCTCAATATCCCTTTCACTGTTGGCGGAGGCATCAGCGAAATCAGGGATGCCGATGCCTTGCTGGCAGCAGGCGCCGACAAAATTTCTATCAACTCTTCTGCCATTAAAAACCCTCAACTGATCGATGACCTTGCCCTTCATTTCGGCAGTCAGTTTGTGGTGGTGGCCATCGATGCGCGGGAAGAAAACAACCATTGGGAAGCGACCATGCACGGAGGTAGGATTCCTACCGGGAAAGAGCTCTTCTCATGGGCCAGGGAAGCAGAAAACAGGGGTGCCGGCGAGATACTTTTCACCTCCATGAATCACGACGGAACCAAAAAAGGTTTTGCCAATAATGCCCTGGCGCACCTTTCCGAAATACTCACCATTCCTTTAATAGCTTCCGGCGGAGCGGGTACCATGGAGCATTTCGCGGATCTTTTCAAATATGGCAAAGCCGATGCCGGACTGGCAGCCAGCATTTTCCATTTTGGCGAGATCGCCATTCCCGATTTAAAGCAGTACCTTCGCAACCAAGGTATCACGATCAGGTAATATCGACTGAGAGTACGGAAAAATGGAGAGACCAAGTCTGGTCCTTAAACAGGTTTACAGAAAGAGTCAGGTAAATATCAGGATAAGTCAATCACAATCGTCCTGGTAAGGAAATATTAAAATTTAATTTGTAATTCACATCGAATGGATATTAATTTCAACAAGGAAGCAACGGGTTTGATACCCGCTATCATTCAGGACCAGCATTCTGACAAGGTATTGATGCTCGGTTTTATGAACCTTGAAGCCTACGAAAAGACAGTTCAAACAGGACAGGTTACTTTTTTCAGCCGTACCCGGAAACGACTCTGGACAAAAGGGGAAGAATCGGGCAACTTCCTGAATGTAGTTTCCATTTCTGCCGATTGCGACCAGGACACCCTGCTCATCAAGGCAATTCCTATTGGACCGGTTTGCCATACCGGGGCTGATACCTGCTGGGACGAGACCAATCCTTCAGATGATTTTTATTTTCTGAAGACGCTGCAGAACTTTATTGGCAAGCGGAAAGCAGAAATGCCAAAAGGTTCCTATACAACTTCACTCTTTGAATCCGGCACAGCCAAAATTGCACAGAAAGTCGGTGAGGAAGCGGTTGAAACCGTCATTGAAGCCATGGCCAATAACGATGAACGACTCCTTTATGAGGCCTCCGATCTACTTTATCATTTAATTGTGCTGTTGGCTCACAAAGGATATTCCATTTCTGATTTGGCCACAGAATTGAAGAAAAGGCACAAGTGAATGCAGGAAATCGAAGATGAGAGGTTGAGAAAAATGAGAGAGTGAGAAGTGAAAGTCAAGCTTAATCCAAAATCGAAAATTTATGACACGCATTACAATTTTAATACTGGGTTTAGTATTCGCATTTGCAGAACAGTCTTTTGCTATTGATCCGGAAATCTCCAAAATGGATCAGGCGATGATCAAAAATAAATTGGGTCAATTCGCAAAGGAATATAACTTACCCATGGGTGATTTGGTACTGAAAATTGGTTTGGATTTTCTGAATACCCCTTATGTGGCAAAAACCCTGGATAAAACCAAAGAGGAAAAACTGGTGGTCAATCTGCACCAACTCGATTGTACCACATTTGCCGAAAATTGCCTCGCTCTGGCAAGAACAGTTAAAAGCGGAAATCCTGATTCAAGGCAGTTTTGCACTGAACTTGAAAATATCCGCTACAGGGGAGGAAAAATGGAGGGTTATGCCAGTCGTTTACATTATTTCAGCGAATGGATCCTGGACAATGAAACCAGGCACAACATCAAGTCGATGGCCAAGGAGATGGGAGGAAAAACATTGACTGTCAGCCTCACCTACATGAGCGCGCATCCTCAGGAGTACCCCCAGTTGATGAATGATCCTGCAACGACGGCACAAATTAAGGCCATCGAAGAGAAAGTCTCTGCCAATCAATTCTTTTACATACCATCCGGCCAGTTTGAAAGCATTGAAAGTCAGGTAAAAGATGGCGACATCGTGACCCTTACCACCACAATTCCCGGCATAGACGTATCCCATGTGGGAATTCTTCTCAAAAAGGACGGGCGTGTTTATCTGCTTCATGCATCCTCAACCATCCAGAAAGTAGTAGTTAGTACTGAACCCTTTGCTCAATACCTCGCGAAAAGCAAGAAAACAACCGGGGTGATGATTGCCAGGCCGGCAGAATAATGTAGCGATTAGCGAAGGAGACGATTCGTCAATCAGGAATAGTTCTTACCAGGAAGCGCGAGTACTGGAATGAAGTATCTGCTAATTTTACACCCCACCTACAATTCCGGCAAGTAATCTCTGGTTGAAACAGAAAAAAAATGCAGATACCGGTTACGCCTCTTTTAAAAGACGGGTTTAAAAGAATCATATATCCTCCGTCCCACATGAATGCATACGATTGAGCGGAAAAACACCAAACCAACTCACGCTTCTATCAGCCAACAACCACATCAACTAATTGTTAAATCATCAAGTCTCATGTAACAAAAATGGGGAATTGCAGTATTCAATTAAAGTATTTCACAATAAATAAAATTGAATATGTCACTGATAGAAAAATTAAACCAACGTTACGCGACCAAGCAATTCGACGCGACAAAAAAAATATCCGCTGAAAATCTCGCAACCCTTCTCGAGGCTATTCGCTTATCCGCATCCTCTTATGGTTTGCAGGCATACAAAGTAGTCGTTGTCGACAATGATGATTTACGCAAACAAATGCGTGCTGCATCCTGGGATCAATCGCAAATTACAGACGCTTCACAAATTCTTGTTTTTGCCGTCGAGACTGACGCAGATGCAACAACTGTCGACCGCTTTGTAGCAAACATTGCAAAAACCCGTAACATGGATGCCAGCAACCTTTCAGGATATGCAGACATGATGAAAGGCACCTTCCAGCAGCCCAAAGAAACCACCCAGAACTGGTTAACTCATCAGTTGTATATTGGATTGGGTTTTGGACTCGTTGCAGCAGCAGAATTGAATATTGACACCTGCCCGATGGAAGGATTCGATTCAGCCAAATACGACGAAATTCTCGGATTGAAAGAGAAAAATCTTCATTCAGTAGTTATACTTGCAGTGGGTTACCGTTCTCCTGAAGACGGATATCAGAATCTGGCCAAAGTGAGACGTTCCAATGAAGACTTCTTTGTAACTATCTGATCAACGGCTCTTTTTGAGTCCTGATAAAATGTCTGAGTTGAGACTTTGACGGTTTCTTTGCTAAAAGGCGAATTTTGATTGCCAATTAACATGAAGTCCGAACAGTCACAGTTCAGACATTTTTCAATATATTCCATACCCAGTTGATAAGAATCAACGAAATAGCAGGAATAGCCACCCACCTGCGCCTGAGCGTTTGCTCGAACAAGTAATAAAACCGCAACAGTGTCTCCTTTTTAAGTAGGAGGTCGAAGACAATCCAGCATGGAAGGATGACCAGTAAGGCAAACATCAGAAAGCCAAGTGGATTCCAGTAAAATCCACCTGCGAGATCACCATGCATCAGTGCCAGGACTGAACGCGTGGAGCCGCATGCCGGACAGGGAATATGCAAAAAATGATGAATCAGGCAGACATCATACGAAGTTCCGATTTCTTCAGGTTTCAGCCTGCCGATCAACGACAGCCAACCATACCCCACCAGACAGGCAGAAGACAGATAGAGATAGAAATTTTTACGGGAAAATGACATTAATAAAGTGCCGCCATCAGTTTATCCGTGTTTTTGCGACGGGTTATTCCCATGATTGTGATCCAGTCTATCAGCACCCATATTCCAAGTCCGCCGCATGTCAATAACTTGGCTACTCCAAGCCCAATATCGCCAATCATAAAGCGGTCGACTGCCAACGGACCAGTTACGAGAGAAACAATCAGTATGATCACAGGATCATTGAAATGCATGTATTGCAGCATTCTCCATTTTGACTCATCCATTGCAATCATTCGTTCCCTGATAAACATCATCTGATAATCTTCCAGATATTTTGAATTGGCCATCAAAAACATGTCAACATTCTGTGCATCCATGGTGTAGGTTTTTTAATTAACAGGAGTTTAAATTCATTGGTTTACCAACCATTATGAAATAGGACAATGATTCAGACTTAAAATTACAAAATCCCAAAGCATTATCAAAAAAACACGTGCTTAAATCCAGATTACTTTCATCCGCAAAACAACCTTGAAACAATTTTGGATATTCGATTTTGGATTTTGGATTCGGTCTCTGAGCCTATCGAAAGGTAAAAAGTTGAACAAAGAACAACCACAATAGACACATAGGACACATTAGATGCTACTGTGTCCTATGTGTCTATTGTGGTTGAAATAGTTGATGAATACAGCGGCATCCTGCATGATTCATCATCGAATCAACTAATCATTTAATCAACTAATCAACAATCCTGTCCTTGAAAACCTTCTCGAATTTTTCTATTTTGGGTTGAATCACCATCCTGCAATAAGGTTCATTCTTGTGTAGCCTGTAATATTCCTGGTGGTAATCTTCTGCCTGATAAAAACGCTTAAATTGTTCAACCTTGGTCACGACAGGTTGACCATAGACCTTTGCTTTGTTGAGCGCACTGATTAGTTGATCTGCAATATCCTTTTGATCAGGACTATGATAAAAAATAATGGAACGGTATTGGGTACCGGCATCAGCTCCCTGACGGTTCAGCGTAGTTGGATCATGAACGGTGAAAAAGACCTTCAGAATTTCTTCCACGCTTGTTATTTGCGGATCAAAAACAATCTGCACGACTTCGGCGTGACCGGTCTCTCCGCTGCAGACTTCCCGGTAGGTGGGATTAACCAATGTGCCACCGGAATAGCCTGAAGTTACAGTTTCCACACCCTTCAAACTTTTATAAACGGCTTCAATACACCAGAAGCAACCTCCACCCAATGTAATGGTTTCCAACGCTTCCTGTTTCTTCCCCGCGACAACAAGACCATCCGGTTCAAATTCGAGTGAGGTAGAATTCATGCAATAACGCTTTCCTGTGGGTCGGGGTCCGTCATCGAAAAGGTGCCCAAGATGAGACCCACATCTTCCGCACAGCGCCTCCGTACGGCTCATTCCATAACTGTGATCTTCATGAAAAACCACACTTTGCGGGTTGAGCTGCTCGAAGAAACTGGGCCATCCGCATTGACTTGCAAACTTGGCATCCGATCTGAACAACCGGTTTCCGCATGCGGCGCAATAATAGGTCCCTTTTCCGGTAAAATCCCAGTATTTACCAGTAAAGGAACGATCGGTAGCCTTGTTGCGTGCTACTTCGTACAAATCGGCAGGCAAAACTTTTTTCCATTCAGCATCCGAAACATTAAGCTTTGACTGATCCGTTCTGGAATAATAAGGATTCCCCGGTTTTTTATCGTTTGAACTGTTCATGGTTGGTGTGTTTAAATCATTTAACTTGCTCGAAAGGGTCATTTCTCCCTTTGGAATCGCTTCCATCGTTTTTGGTTTGTTCGCATATCCTAACAAGGCTGCTACCAAAACAAGAGCGGGCAAAATAAAGCGTATTTGAAATATAGTTTTCTTCATCACAATGTCTGTTGACGTTATGAATGTATTACGAAGAATCGGACGGGAGGTTTACTTTGTGGGCTATTATTGAAGTATCGGGTTGAATAAATATAACCTGGACCAACGAAGCGGGAAAGAGTTCATTTGGACATTTCCGATTTTATCTATTAAGAAACGACAGACTGAATATCGGTCATTCACAGGAGCAAAATAATCAAAAGTGAAGAAATCCCCTTTTTTTCTTGCCTTGCTTGAAAAGCACGATGTCTGCCCGTTCGGAAGTGATCAGGCAACCGGTACTGATTTTATCGAACCAGGGAAGAATTTTCTGAGTAAATCCTTCAATTTTATCCGCCTCATCCACAATTTCGATGACAACAGGCATTTTTTCTGTGATTTCCC
This sequence comes from Prolixibacteraceae bacterium, assembly GCA_037129695.1. GTDB lineage: Bacteria > Bacteroidota > Bacteroidia > Bacteroidales > Prolixibacteraceae > CAINVV01. Next base: position 19,129 of record JBAXUL010000016.1, on the reverse strand, counting down.
AGAACCTAGTCGACCGCACCTTACTGCTCGAACCAAAGCCCATCACTCCTTTCAAAACCGTTGCACCGGAAAGACCATATCGCTTTGCTGCAAAAACGAGCGTTTCATACAACAACCCATGCTTGAATTTGTCGGTCGAACTGACATAAATTCGTAATATCCTGGCTTCTGAATTATTTTCCATCACTAAAATAGTTTAGTTAGGGCATTCCCGATAAACACAGCAGTTAATCCAAGAAATATGCTCAATCCTGTATAGAGCGTAAAATAAAAGAAATTGCCATCTCTCAGCAGAGTCATGTTCTCATTGGCAAAAGTGGAGAAAGTTGTAAAACCGCCGCAAAAACCAACAGTCAAAAAGATGCGCCATTCATCGTTGATCAGGTTGGTACGCTCGGAAATACCAAAAATCAGTCCAATCAGCAAACAGCCAAGCAAGTTGACAACCATTGTACCATACGGGAAAGAGGAGGCCATACTGTTTTGCACCGCTCTGGCTGTGAGATATCTGGCCACACCACCTATAAAACTTCCCGCTCCAATGTATAACAATGTCTTAAGCATGAACGAAGATAGTGAAAAATGAATAGTGAATAGTGAAAAGTGAAAAGGTGCAGGTTTCAGGTTTCAAGTTAAGAGATTATGTGGATCATGGCGTTCTTTACTTTTGCCTTTTGCCTTTGTTCATTGACCATTAGCCTTTATCATCTCAAGAAACAACTCCATCCCCTTTCGCTTCGAATCGTCCAAATGGTAAAAAATATTTTCGCGGAAATATTCCTCAAAGGGATAATCGGGATAATGAACAAGATATTCTGCAATGACTTCCGGTATATGTGCGATTCCATCCTCAAGGGCCGCGGCAAATTTCACAACAAATGAAGCATCAATTGGTTTGTTCGCTACCCAACAGGCAAAAACAAAATCAAGACCAGTATAATCCTTCCATGCTTCTCCCAAATCATAGACATAGGGAAACCGCGACTCGGCTTCAAAGACCCGGTCACCGATAATAACCCCTGCTGTGGTTCCATGGATCTCTTCCTGAATGTAATTGACACCGCCATTGATCCACTCGGGATCGATTTTCCAATGATCCCTCGCCAGGATGCGAACCAACTGAACTGAAGTTCTCGATTGGTAATCCAAAACAATGTTCTCGATTTCCTGAAGAGGAACCTGACTGACCAATACCACTGTTCTGACTTTACCTGAGCATGAAATACAGTAGTCAGTTACCATGTTAGCCCCTTCGATCCCGGAAATTTCGGCAACCGGAATAATTCCGATATCCACAGTTCCGGCTTTCAGCTTATCGGCGCATACAGAAGGAATATCGAGTGACAGTTCAATGGAATCGCGGAACCCTGAATGGAGAATTCCATACATGAAAGGTTTGGTATTCAAATAGGTGATGGCCGATATCTTGATTTTATCCATTGAGTTGTTTTATCCGGCAAATTTAGGAAAGTTTGGCTGTCGCCGGACTATCCGGGTACTTAAAAAACGACTTCATTCACAACGTGGAATTTGTTACTTTTGCGTGTTAATCGTAAAGTATATTCTAATGGAATTGCAGATGCTAACAGCCATCTCACCGATCGATGGTCGGTACAGGGACAGAGTGGCTGAACTGGGTGATTATTTTTCCGAATTTGCCCTGATCAAATACCGCCTCTTTGTCGAAGTTGAATATTTTATTGCCCTGACGGAGATTCCACTTCCCCAGTTGAATCCACTCTCCGATCAGAAAAAAACGGAGATAAGAAATTTGTACATTCAATTTTCTCTTGAAGATGCCAACCGCGTCAAGGAGATTGAAAAAACAACCAACCATGACGTAAAGGCAGTCGAATATTTCATGAAGGAGAAATTCGAATTGATTGGACTCTCACAGTTCAAAGAATTCATCCACTTCGGACTCACTTCCCAGGACATCAACAATACTGCGGTGCCTTGCTCGATGCAGGATGCACTCAATCAGGTCTATTACCCTGCCATGGAATCACTTGTTTCAAAGCTCAACGAGCTTTCGGCAGAGTGGAAAGAGATACCGATGCTGGCTAAAACCCATGGCCAGCCCGCCTCGCCTACACTTCTGGGTAAAGAAATCCGGGTTTTTACAGAGAGACTGGAAATACAAATACAACAACTCAAAAGTATTCCTTGCTATGCCAAGTTTGGCGGTGCAACAGGAAATCTGAATGCGCACCATGTTGCCTATCCTTCAGTCGACTGGGTAGAATTCTCCAACAATTTCGTGAAAAAATCTCTCCAATTGGAGAGGTCGCAAACGACCACACAGATTGCACATTACGATAATTATGCTGCAATTTTTGATGGACTGAAACGAATCAACACCATCCTTATTGACCTTGACCGCGACTTCTGGAGCTACGTCTCCATGGGTTACTTCAAGCAACAGATCAAAAAAGGTGAGATCGGTTCCTCTGCGATGCCACATAAGGTTAACCCGATAGATTTTGAAAATTCAGAGGGAAACCTGGGTGTTGCCAACGCGATTTTTGAACATTTGTCGGCCAAACTACCCATTTCGAGGTTACAGCGCGACCTGACCGATTCGACCGTATTGCGAAATATCGGGGTTCCCTTTGCGCATACTTTACTGTCGGTCAAATCGACCATGAAGGGCCTGGGCAAATTATTGCTCAATCCTGAGATGATCAACCGTGACCTGGAAGATAACTGGAGTGTTGTAGCCGAAGCCATCCAGACAATTTTACGCCGCGAAGCCTATCCAAATCCATACGAGGCATTGAAAGAGCTGACCCGCGTCAACCGAAAAATTGACCAGGCAGTCTTTGTAGAGTTTATCAATCAATTGGATATCTCCAATGAAATTAAGGAAGAGCTGAAGAAAATCACACCGCAGAATTATACGGGAATTGTATCCTGAACCGCTAAAAAATATCAAGTGGAATACCCATTCCGATAGGTCACCAACCAAATGATGAACAGGTGGGTATTTCATTGGGCCATTGAAAAACAAATAAAAAAACATGAAAGGTCTTTACCAATTAATGATGCGGTTTGTACCGCCCTACAAGGGATACGTGTTCCTCAACATACTCTTCAATTTTCTAGGTGCTGTTTTCGGTGCTTTCCAATTTGCCGCTCTGGTTCCGGTTTTGGGCGTTTTATTTGATACACAGGCACAAAAAATAGTTACCAAACCATCTGAGTTCACTTTTTCACTCGACAGTATAAAAGATAACTTACTGTATCAAATCAGTGAAATGATTAAAGTAAGCGGAAAAGAAAGAGCGCTGGTATACCTTGGAATTTTCATTATTGTAATGGTTATCCTGAAAGTCGGCTTTACCTATTTAGCTTCTTTTGTGATCGTTCCAATGCGAAATGGTATAGTTTGCGATATTCGCAACCAGATATACCATAAGATTTTGTCCTTACCACTTGGTTTCTTCTCGGAGGAGCGGAAAGGTGACATCATTGCCCGTACGACCGGAGATGTTCAGGAAGTGGACAATTCCATTTTCAATTCCATCGAAATGATGTTTAAAGATCCGATGATCATAATGATTTCTTTGATTGTAATGATCTATATGTCATGGTCGCTGACACTTTTCGTCTTTTTGATGCTTCCTGTTGTCGGTTTTCTGATCGGTAAAGTTGGAAAGAGTCTAAAAAAACCATCGATGAGAGGTCAGAACAAAATGGGAGAACTCCTGTCGACGATCGAAGAATCTCTGTCAGGGCTCAGGATCATCAAGGCTTTCAATGCTGAAAAGAAGATGAAAGCGGTATTTGCCAAACAAAACAGTGAATATCTCAGCATCATGAACAAACTGATGTGGCGACGCTACCTGGCCCATCCCATGAGTGAGTTCCTTGGCACAATGGTCATTGTTGTGGTATTATGGTATGGCGGGCGTTTGGTTCTGAGCCATACGAGCCCCTTATCGGCAGAATCGTTTATTACCTATCTGGTATTTTTCTACAGTATAATTAATCCTGCCAAATCATTTTCAACCTCAATTTATTCCGTGCAGAAAGGTCTGGCATCCATGCAAAGAATTGACATGATCCTGCTGGCGGAAAATAACATTGTCTCCAAACCAAATGCCATTTCGGTGAAAGAATTCAATCATAGCATTGAATACTGCAACGTTGGTTTCAAGTACATTGAGGAAGGTGTACTCAAGAATGTCTCTCTCACCATTGAGAAAGGCAAGACCATCGCTTTGGTCGGACAATCCGGATCCGGAAAGTCTACCTTTGTGGACCTCCTGCCCCGTTTTTGGGATATTCAGTCCGGAAGCATACTTGTAGACGGAATTGATATCCGCGACTATAAGATAGCCGATTTAAGGGGACTAATGGGCAATGTAAACCAGGATCCGATCCTCTTTAACGACACTTTCTACAACAACATATCCTTTGGCGTCGAAATGGCTACCGAGGAAGAAGTGATTGCAGCTGCAAAAGTTGCCAATGCCCATGATTTCATCATAACCTCTCCTGACGGCTACCAGACCAATATCGGAGACAGGGGAGGAAAATTATCCGGTGGGCAACGTCAGCGTATTTCCATCGCAAGGGCGGTATTGAAGAATCCACCTATTTTGATTCTGGATGAGGCAACCTCCGCACTGGACACCGAATCCGAAAAACTGGTACAGGAGGCGCTCGAAAACCTCATGGTCAACAGAACTTCCATTGTTATCGCCCACCGTTTATCGACCATCAAAAAAGCAGACCTGATCTGTGTCTTCCACGAAGGTGCGATTGTTGAACGAGGCACACACGATGAACTTATAGCCAAAAATGGAATATACAAAAAGCTGCATTCCATGCAGAATTTTTAAAAACCATTTTTTTCACAAAGCTCAATAGCAATTAAAGCTAAATCACTATTGTCAAAAAAAACGAAGGTGTAATAATCACGCTCACCAAAATGTAATCAAACAAAAAAAGGAAGCAAATGCTCCCTTTTTTGTTGTTGGTGGTAATCGTTACTGGACAGCGTCGGTCAGTTCATTGCCGGCTTTGAATTTAACGACTTTCTTCCCTGCGATTTTAATGGTTGCTCCAGTTTGAGGGTTACGGCCTGTGCGTGCAGGACGGTCAGAAACTGAGAAAGAACCAAATCCGACCAATGCCAGACGATCGCCTTGTTTTAAGGCTTCAGTTGTTGTTTTAACAAAAGCTTCGATTGCTTTTTTAGCATCGGCTTTAGTCATTCCGGCTTCTGCAGCGACGGCGTCAATTAATTGCGCTTTGTTCATAACTAATTAGGATAATAAATGGTTAATAATTTAGATTTTCCGGAAGAACTTGCTTTTGTTCGATTCTAACCACCAATTTTTTTAAAAAATGTTGTGGATACAATTTCCTCCGAAGGAACCCTCATTTGGCCAGATTTAAGATAAAAATGATTCAAATGATTTACTTGAGCTAATTTCAACACAATTTTCTAATTATCAAAATTTTCAATCACTTTTTATCCTAAAACCTCTCATTATTTTTTTTTGAAAGTTTTTTTTGCCGAATGGAAAAAAGGTTTACTTTTGCAGACGCAATAAAGGAGAGATGGCAGAGTGGTCGATTGCGGCGGTCTTGAAAACCGTTGTACCGTGAGGTACCGGGGGTTCGAATCCCTCTCTCTCCGCAGATACGGGTGTAGCTCAGTCGGTAGAGCACTGGTCTCCAAAACCAGGTGTCGGGCGTTCGAGTCGCTCCTCCCGTGCCATTTTCCCCACTTCACAAATCCAAAATCCATACAATTTCAACCCTAAGGCAGGGGGTTTTGGTTGTGCTGCTTTTTACAGCTACAGAATTAATTTTCCGTATATATTTTTTAATCAGTTAATTACGGCAAAAAATCACTGATTCCCATCAGCTTTACATTTGTTTATTATTGATTGTCTGCTATTCCTTTCATACCTCTTCCCTACTCTGACGAAAAATCAGCCTTTGTCAATTTTTCAGTACTCTTTCAAAAAAGACCAGTATTTTTCTTTGGAATCTGCCATATAGTCAGCCTGAATCTATTGGCACACGCTTTGATCTTGCGGTTGTACAAAAAGATAAAATTAACTTTAAATAGGTTGGCATATGAAAGGAAAAATCGGGGTTACAAGTGAAAACCTCTTCCCAATTATCAAGAAATTTCTCTATTCCGATCACGATATTTTTCTTCGTGAGATCGTATCAAACGCGGTAGATGCCTCTCAAAAACTGAGAACACTGGCTTCTGCAGGCAAATTTAGTGGTGAAATGACCGGTTTAAAGGTCAGCATCTCGGTAGACAAGGAGCTAAAAACGCTTAAAGTGTCGGATAATGGCATCGGAATGACTTCTGATGAGGTCGAAAAGTACATCAACCAGATCGCATTTTCAGGGGCCGATGAGTTCCTTAAAAAGTACAAAAAAGAGGCAAATGCCATTATTGGTCATTTCGGACTGGGATTTTACTCTTCTTTCATGGTTTCAGAAGAAGTTGAGATTATTACCAAATCCTACAAGAAAAACGCCAAGGCTGTGCGTTGGGTTTGCGATGGCTCGCCAGAATATACCATGGAAGATGCTGTCAAGGAAACCGTCGGAACTGATATCATCATGCACCTGAATTCAGACTCCCTCGAATTTCTGGAGGAAAACAGGATTACTGAATTATTGAATAAATATTGCAAATTTCTGCCCATCCCTGTCGTTTTCGGTATGAAGAAGGAATGGAAAGACGGTAAATATGAAGATTCGGCAGAGGACAATCAGATCAACGATCCAACACCGGCCTGGACGAAAAAACCGGTCGATCTGAAGGAAGAAGATTACAATCATTTTTACCATCAGTTGTATCCCACGGCTGACGAGCCCTTGTTCAACATCCATTTGAATGTGGATTATCCCTTTAACCTTACCGGGATACTCTATTTTCCGAAATTGAAGAACAATTTTGAGGTTCAGAAAAACAAAATTCAACTGTACAGCAACCAGGTATTCGTGACCGACTCCGTAGAAGGTATTGTTCCCGAATTCCTTACCATGCTTCACGGAGTTCTGGATTCTCCTGATATTCCATTGAACGTTTCCCGCTCCTACCTCCAGAACGATTCCAATGTCAGAAAAATCAGCAGTCACATCACCAAAAAAGTAGCTGACCGTTTGCAAGAAATTTTCAAGGACAAACGCAGTGAACTCGAGGAAAAATGGAGTGATTTGAAGTTGTTCATCGAATACGGAATGCTAACAGATGAGAAATTCTACGAAAAAGCGCTAAAATTCTTCTTCTTTACCAATACTGAAAACAAGCTTTTCACCTGGGATGAATACAAAACACTCATCGAAGCCAGTCAGACAGACAAAAATAAGAAATTGGTTTATATCTATGCAACCAATGTTGAGGCTCAGTTCAGCTTTATTGAGGCGGCCAAAAACAAGGGTTACGATGTATTGCTGATGGATGATGTTCTGGCAACACCGCTTCTGAACCATTTCGAACAGAAATATCCTGAGTCCCATTTTGTGAGGGTCGATGCCGATGTGATTGAGAAACTGATCGCAAAAGAAGAACATGAAACAGTCAATCTGACCACCGAGGAAAAGAACGAATTGAGTCCTATATTCCAGTCAGTTATTCCAAAAGAACAAGGACAATTTATCGTCGACTTTCAGAATATGGGCGAAGATGGTTCTCCTATGGTCATTACACAGAATGAGTTCATGCGTCGAATGAAGGACATGTCCAAAATGCAGTCAGGAATGAGCTTTTACGGAGAGATGCCGGATAGTTACAACCTGGTGGTCAACCTCACTCATCCATTGGTCAAGAAAGTTCTGGACCAAAAGAACTCGGCCCTGGGAGGCGAACTTGCTGAAATCCAGTCTGAAATTTCAAAATTGACGGAACAAAAAACTTCACTGGAAAAACTAAAGGAAGGCAAAAAAGAAGAGGAAGTACCTCAGGAAGAGAAAGATCTGTTGACAGAAACCAGAGACATGATTACCAAAGCAGAGGCCGGTAAAAGGGAAAAACTCGAGCAGTTTGGAAGTGGTAATCCGCTTGCCAATGAGTTGGTTGATCTTGCACTTCTGGCCAACAACATGCTGAAAGGTGAAGCACTGGCCAAATTCGTTCAAAGAAGCATAGAAATGATCAAATAGCGGTTTCCGCATCTGCAAAAATTAACCGCAAAGTTCTCATTCAAGTTGAACTTTGCGGTTAATTTTTTTATCGATGTCATCCTCTTTTCTACTTCATGACATAAAAATGTGCCATGCCACCCTCCGAAGTTTCCTTATAAATAGAGGGTAAATCATGACCAGTCTGGGCCATGGTCTGCACAATCTTGTCAAAACTGATCATATGACGCCCATCAGAAAGCATTGCATAGTTGTTGTGGTTAATGGCTCTGGCAGCGGCAAAAGCATTTCTTTCGATGCATGGCACCTGCACCAGTCCGGCAACAGGATCGCAGGTCAATCCGAGATGATGCTCCAATCCCATTTCTGCCGCATACTCAACCTGATAAATACTTCCGCCGCTCATCTGGGTAGCTGCGGCAGAAGCCATGGCGCAGGCAGTCCCAACTTCCCCCTGACATCCAACATCGGCGCCCGAAATAGAAGCATTATTTTTTACAATGGTGCCAATAAGGCCTGCAGTTGCCAGCGCTTTCAGTATTTTCTTGTCTGATATTTTATAAAATTTACTGGCATATTTCAGAACTGCCGGGATAACCCCGCAGGCCCCGCAGGTAGGAGCAGTTACGATTAATCCGCCGGAAGCATTTTCTTCAGAAACGGCAAGTGCAAATGCGTAGAGCATGCCTCTTTTCTTTAAATCAGGCTCGTAATAACTCGCTTTCTCATAATACGCAGAGGCTTTTCTCGGATAATTGAGAATTCCGGGTAATGGACCTTCCGTGTCAAGTCCTCTTTTGATGGCATTTTGCATGGTTTTCCATACTTCTTCCAGATAATCCCAAATATCAGAATCCTCATATTCTGCAACATACTCCCAGATATTCTTCCCGTTGTCATAACACCAGCTCAGTATCGTTTCCAGATTTTCGGCCGGATAAATCATTTTCGTTTCGGAAACCGTAAGGTCATCAATGATGGAACCTCCTCCCACAGAATAGGCAATCCATTTTTGAATCATCTGATTCGAAGCATCCAGTGATTCAAATTTCATGGCATTGGGATGACGGGGAAGAAATACAGCAGGCAACCATTCAAATTCCACAGGGTAAGGTTTCAATGTGTTGATAATGGCCTGGTCGGTGAGGTGACCTTTGCCGGTAGCAGCAAGGCTCCCGTAAAGTGTAACCCTGTATGAAACTGCATCTCGGTTTCGCTTCATGAAGGCTTCTGCAGCTTTTTTTGGCCCCATGGTATGACTGGATGAAGGTCCGTATCCTATTTTATAGATCTCCCTGATTGATTCCATCGTTTTCAGAAAATATAGTTTGGTGACTTTGTAACCATGTAAAGATAATAAATTGCGACTTCGACATTTTGTCAGTCAGATTATTCTGTCTAGAATCGTTTATTAAGCAATAAAATGGGATATTTGCAATAAGAAAAAAGAATAGTTGCATGACATTAAATCTATCTGAAAAAGATCTCAGCAAAATCATTCTGGTTGGTGACAGGGTGCTCGTCAAACCCAAAAATCCAAACCAGCAGACATCCTCCGGACTCTATCTTCCACCTTCAGCAGTAGACAAGGAAAATGTGCAATCCGGATATGTAATTAAGTCGGGTCCGGGTTTTCCTATCCCTGCTTTGACAGACAATGATGAACCATGGAAAGAGGTCAAGGAGGAGGTGAAATATGTACCGCTTCAAGCCAGGGAAGGTGACCTGGCAGTTTACCTGAATAAAACGGGTGTTGAGATAGAATTCAAAAAAGAAAAATACTTGATACTGCCTCACTCAGCCATCCTCATGCTGGTAAGGGAAGAGGGATTATTTGAATAAAAAAAGGTGTCAAAAGACACCCTTTTTACTTAACCTAACTAACCTTAATCCTATGAAAAAACTGCTATTCAGCAACGTCTCAAAGATAAAAAGCAATATTATTAATAGCTTTTAATCGAAGTTAATTAAAGTTAATACAACTGATTTTCAATTACTCTGCCACTTCAACAGCAACTTCGTTACTTTGCCAAAGTCCATGTTTGGTGCAGAATGCATGTGCCATCAGTTTCATGCCTTTTGCAGGAACGATGTAAAAATCCACTTCCACCTGACTTGGAGCACTACCCATTGTTCCGGCAGAAAGGGTGGCCTGGGCAAGCATCTTTTCGCCGTCCCAAAGTTGAATCCAACTAATGTAGTGGTCAAAATCATCCGGGTGTTTGTACTCATCACCAACTTTGACCTTTACTTTGAATTTTTCACCTTTAACGGCGGTTCCTTCGCAATGGACAAATGCAGAATGCCTGTCGATGTAATCGCGTTTTGCTTCCCTTTCAATCTGGGAAATGTCTTCGTAACGGTTAATCTTCATTTTAATCTATTAATTTGTAATTGATAAATATATGTATTAAAATACAGTATATCAGTGCTTTGATAGATAACTGGCAACGCCTTCGGCAGAAGCTTTCATCGCGTCATCTCCTTCTTTCCAATTGGCAGGACAAACCTCACCATACTCTTCAAAGTGAGCCAGTGCGTCTACCATACGGATTGCTTCATCTACGTTACGGCCCAATGGAAGATCATTGACAAGCTGGTGACGAACTACACCCTTTTTATCAATCAGGAAAAGCCCCCTGTAGGCAACAGGTGCGCCAACAAAAGCAGATTCGCCTTCGTCATTCACCTGGTATTCTCCTGCCAGAACACCATAGTTCTCAGCAATGGTTTTTGTCAGGTCGGCAACAAGCGGGAACTTTACACCCTTGATACCGCCATTATTTTTTTCCGTGTTCAGCCATGCCCAATGAGAAAATTCAGAATCAACTGAGCAACCAACAACTGCAACATTGCGCTTTTCAAATTCAGCAAGTTTTTCCTGAAAAGCCAGAATCTCGGTAGGACAAACAAAAGTAAAATCAAGAGGATAGAAAAAGAAAATTACATACTTGTTTCCTACAAACTGTTCGAGTGAAAAATCACTTACCATATCATTGCCATTTACAACGGCTACCGCCTTAAAAGAAGGGGCTTTTTTACCAACTAATGTACACATATCTGAATAATTAAATTTATTATTGTAATGATTACAAAAATACGGTTTATTCTTCAGTTCATGAAATTTCAAAGGTAAAAGTCACAAAAAAAATCAAGCAAATTCATTTTTTTTGCCTTTTTATTACCTTACCGTTAAACATTATTGACTATTGATTGTCCAATGAAAAAAATCAAGCATATTTGTATTGAAAACAGAAAATTATGGAACAACAACAGATATCAGCATACCTGCTCAAAAACGGCATAAGACCCCTTCAGAAACGGGTTAAAATAATGAGCTACTTGGTTTCAAAACGAAATCATCCTACCGTTGAAATGATTTATGGCGATCTGATTCATGAGATAAATGGTTTATCGAAAACGACCATTTACAATGTACTGAATCTGTTTGTTCAATCAGGAGTAGCTCTGGCCCTCAATATTGAAGGAAATGAAGTCCGCTACGACGCAGACACTTCAACACACGGTCATTTTAAATGCAAAGTCTGTACCGGTGTCATTGATTTCAGGATAAAGTATGAAGAATTGCCACAACCTGTATTAGAAGGTTTCAGGATTGATGAAAAGCACTATTATCTTAAAGGGGTCTGTTCGTTCTGTGCCAACAAAATGGAAGCGTAATATTTTAAAATTCAGGATTCTATTTTCAATTTCTGAATTTCCCCCTTTGAACCAAGTTTTTAAGCAAAAAGTGTGACTTTCAAATAAAAAACAGCATGAAGCTCTGGGATAAAGGGACAAAAATCAACGAATTAATTGAATCATTTACCATTGGGAAGGATCTTGAAATGGATTTTTTTCTGGCGAAATTTGATGTAATCGGCTCTTTGGCACACATCCGGATGCTCGAGTCCGTAGGCCTACTTTCTCCGGATGATTTAGCCCTGTTATCGAAGGAGTTAAAAACAATCTACCTGGAAATCACGGATGGAAAATTTTCTCTTGGAGAGGGAGTCGAAGACATCCATTCACAGATTGAATTAATGCTGACCAAAAGACTCGGAGAGACAGGAAAAAAGATCCACAGCGGCCGGTCTCGCAACGATCAGGTTTTGCTTGACCTCAAACTATTTACCCGGGATTCTATTCATTCTGTTACTGAAAACACAGCCCATCTTTTCGATATATTAATCGCCCAGAGCGAAAGGTACAAGGAAGTTTTGATGCCTGGCTACACGCATCTTCAGGTTGCCATGCCCTCCTCCTTTGGTTTGTGGTTCAGCGCCTATGCAGAAAGTCTGACAGATGACCTGTTGTTATTACAGGCTGCTTACCGCATTGCTGACCAGAATCCGCTTGGATCCGCTGCGGGTTATGGTTCCTCATTCCCGCTCAACCGCCGGATGACAACCGAACTACTTGGCTTTGAAACATTGAATTTCAATGTGGTTTATGCCCAGATGGGTCGGGGAAAGATGGAACGGACAGTGCTTTTCGCCCTCGCCTCCATCGCCGCTACCCTTTCAAGACTCGCTTATGATGTTTGTCTGTTTATGAGTCAGAATTTTGGCTTCGTCGGACTTCCGGATGAACTGACAACCGGCTCCAGCATCATGCCTCACAAAAAAAACCCGGATGTGTTCGAACTATTACGGGCTCATTGTAATTTATTGCAATCCCTTCCCAACCAGATGCTTACTTTGACCAACAATCTTCCTAGTGGCTATTTCAGGGATATGCAACTCACCAAGGAAATTTTTATCCCAGCCTTCCGGGATTTGAATGAATGCCTCCAGATTGCCTCTTTTGCCATTGAAAACATGAAGGTCAATGAGCATATCGTCGATGACGAAAAATACAATTCCATGTACAGTGTAGAGGAGGTCAACAAACGGGTGCTGTCAGGGATACCTTTCAGGGATGCCTACCGTGAAGTTGGGACTTCCATTGAAGAAGGTTCATTTCATCCTGACAAGCTGGTTAATCACAGCCATGAAGGAAGTATCGGAAATCTTTGCCTCGAAGACATTGAAACCAAAATGAAGCAGATACTTGCCTCCTTTCACTTCGAAAAAGCATCAGATGCCATCGCGGCGCTTATTCATTAAATGACCTCCAAGCGGGTTTAAACGGATCTGCTTCAATCACCCAATCAAACTAACTTTCTCCTCAAGCAGGCAAAAAAATTCACTGCAGTTTTTCACTCTTTGGACAGTGCTTTTTTACTACAATCTGTGCTTGAACTACAATGAACGGGCGGCACTGTGAAAAAGTAAATAATTAATATCGCTTTAACCTGAATATTAATTTATTCAATTACAGAAACTTAAATCTTTATTTCTGATTTATTATCTTTATTCAATCAAAAAAAGCTTCATCCCATGATACTTTTTACTTGGAAAAATAAAATAAAAAGCTATTTTTGCTTTCGAATATTAAGAATTATCGCTGTTTTCCTTTCATCTTATAATCTATTTCGATAAATAAGAGAAAATTTAAAACAAAACAAAGACCTCAAACATACAACTCAATAACAAGTGTTATGGAACACAAAAAATTTCCAACCCCGGTAGGTTTATACGATCCGTCTTACGAACATGATGCTTGCGGGATTGGTTTCGTTGCTCACATCAAAGGAGCCAAATCACACGATATCGTTCAGCGTGGACTTACTGTACTTCTGAATATGGATCACCGCGGGGCCACGAGTTCGGACAATAAGACAGGTGACGGGGCAGGTATTCTGTTGCAGATGCCCCATGATTTCTTCCTTTCACAGGGAATTGATCTGCCCGAACAAGGCAGATACGGAGCCGGACTTGTATTTCTGCCGGTGGCTGAAGAGGAAGCTGCCTATTGTGTGGAGGTACTGAACCGGTTTATCGAAGCTGAAGGATTGACACTGATTACCTGGAGAAACGTTCCGGTGGATAGTTCCGTTATCGGTGAGATAGCCCGCAGTTCAGAACCGCTGATCCGTCAGATTTTGGTCAAAGGAAATTATGAACAGGACGTACTGGAAAGGAAACTTTACCAGGCAAGAAAGCAGGCAGAAAGGACGGTAAGGAATTCGACCCTTGCAGGCAAGAGCAGTTTCTACCTGCCCAGTTTCTCGAGTAAAGTAATGATTTACAAGGGAATGTTTACGCCCAGTCAGCTCAGGGACTATTTCAAAGATTTGACACACCCCGAAATGAAGAGCGCCATTGCATTGGTTCACTCACGTTTCAGCACCAATACTTTCCCCACCTGGGATCTGGCCCAGCCTTTCCGTATGATCGCCCACAACGGGGAAATCAACACCATTAAGGGAAACCGCCAGTGGATGCATGCACGCGAAGCATTGCTCGAATCCGCCCTGTTCGGCGAAGACATCGACAAGCTCTTCCCCATCATAGAACCTGGAAAATCAGACTCTGCCTCCTTCGACAACACCCTCGAATTTCTGCATATGTCGGGACGAACCATGCCACATTCCTTGTGCATGATGATTCCCGAATCCTTCAACGAAAAGAATCCGATCCCGGAGAGTCTCAAGGCATTCTACGAGTACCATTCCACCCTGATGGAACCATGGGATGGTCCGGCCTCAATGGTATTTTCGGATGGCAGGTACATTGGCGGCACCCTCGACCGAAATGGATTGAGACCTTCCAGGTATGTGATCACCAAGAACGACCTGATTGTGATGGGTACCGAAGTTGGAGTTCAGGTTTTCAAGCCGGAAGAAATCAAGGAAAAAGGAAGGCTCCGTCCGGGTAAATTGTTGCTGGTTGATACGCAACTGGGAATTATCATTCCCGACAAGGAAGTCAAGGCCGAGCTGAGCCGCAGAAACCCATACATTAACTGGCTGAAGGAAAACAGGCTTATGTTGGAGGACATCGTCGTCAAGCAGCGTGTTCCCTCCAACATGGGTGACCAGTTTGGAGTCTACAGCAAAGTTTTCGGTTACAGCAAGGAAGACATGCAGGTCATCATCAAAGAAATGGCTGAAACTGCCAACGAACCGACCAGTTCGATGGGTAATGATACGCCTCTGGCTGTTTTTTCGGATAAGCCAAAAAGATTTTTCAGCTATTTCAGACAGCTTTTTGCCCAGGTTACCAATCCACCGATCGACCCAATCCGCGAAGGACTGGTGATGTCGCTGACCAACTACATTGGTTCACTGTCCAGTAACATCCTGAACGAGACTTCTATCCATGCCAAACTGATCAAGTTTGACAGTCCGATTATTACCAACACAGACCTTGGCAAAATCAAGGACATGAAGCGCGAAGAGTTTACCCATGCCACCATACCGATGGTTTTTCCGCTCAAGGAAGGGGTAGAAGGATTTAAGAATGCTTTCATTAAAATGCTGGAAAGTGCAGAAAAAGCGGTTGATGAAAAGAAAAATTTCATCATCCTCACCGACCGCACCATCTCTGAAGATATGGTGCCAATACCTTCACTGCTTTCCGTTGCTGCCGTTCACCACCATCTGATCAAAACCAAGAAACGGATGCAGATCGGAATCCTTGTAGAGAGCGCAGAACCGCGTGAAATCATGCATTTTGCACTTCTTCTGGGTTACGGAGCAAGCGCCATCAATCCATACCTTGCCTTTGCTGCCATCAGCAACCTGGTTAAAAGCGGAGAGATCAAACTGCCGTATGCCGAGGCAAGGAAGAACTACATCAAGGCAATTGACAAGGGTCTTTTGAAAGTCCTTTCAAAAATGGGTATTTCCACCCTTCGTTCCTATCATGGTTCTCAGCTTTTTGAAGCAGTCGGAGTCAGTGATGCGTTGATAGACGAATATTTCAAGGGTACTTCATCGCGGATCAGCGGTGTTGGCTCCAAGGAACTTTTTGCAGAAGCGGTCATGTTCCACCAGGAAGCTTACAGCAAGGATCAGAAAAAAACAATTTTTGAGTCTACAGGAGAATATCATTACCGGAACGATGGGGAACACCATGCCTGGAACCCCGAATCGATAGCTTTGCTACAATGGGCTACAAAGACCGATAACTATGATGTTTTCAAGAAATTCAGCAATCTGGTTGATACCCAAAACAGGAAACCTGCATTTGTCAGAGGAGCATTGAAATGGAAGCACAATCCGATTCCAATCGAAGAGGTTGAACCTGCAGAAAATATTTTAAAGCGATTTGTAACCGGGGCCATGTCCTACGGTTCCATTTCGATAGAAGCCCACGAAGCGCTTGCTGTTGCCATGAATGAGATTGGCGGACGAAGCAACACCGGTGAAGGCGGAGAAGATCCTGAACGCTTCGGAACAAATAAAAACTCAAAAATCAAGCAAATCGCATCCGGTCGTTTTGGTGTAACCAACAATTACCTGATGAATGCCGAAGAGTTGCAGATCAAAATCGCCCAGGGAGCAAAACCCGGCGAAGGAGGTCAATTACCGGGCTTCAAGGTCAACAAGATCATTGCCAAGACCAGAAATTCGACACCCGGTATTACCCTGATATCGCCACCACCCCATCACGACATCTATTCCATTGAGGATTTGGCGCAATTAATTTTCGACTTAAAAAATGTAAATCCAAAGGCTAAGGTTTCGGTCAAACTGGTCTCAGAAACCGGGGTTGGAACCATTGCTGCCGGTGTAGCCAAAGGTTTTGCCGATATTATCATCCTGAGCGGATGCGAGGGCGGAACAGGCGCATCTCCTGCCAGTTCCATTAAATATGCAGGTTTGCCTGCCGAATTCGGCATCGCAGAAACCCAACAAACACTGGTGATGAACAACCTCCGCGGCAGGGTCAAACTGCAGGTGGATGGCCAGCTGAAAACAGGCCGGGATGTAGTCATCATGGGCATGCTCGGCGCCGAGGAATTCGGCTTCTCCACCGGAGCCCTGATTTCACTGGGTTGTATCATGATGCGCAAATGCCATCTGAACACTTGTCCTGCCGGAATTGCCACACAAAATAAAAACCTGCGCAAGAGATTTCTTGGCCGCTCTCAGTATGTAATCAACTACTTCCAGTTCATTGCAAGGGAGATCCGCGAATACATGGCTGAAATCGGAGTCCGTAATTTTGACGAACTGATCGGGCGTTCCGATTTGCTTGAAGTCAATACTGAAGTGAGCAACTGGAAAATGCAGAATGTCAATTTCTCCAAATTCCTTTACAAACCGGAAGAATCAGCCATCTATCCAATCCGCAACACCCATCCTAACACCAAGGATCTCGATGATGTACTGGATCGCACCCTCATCCGTGAAGCCAACAAGGCCATCAAGAACGGGGAGAAAGTATGGATCGGACACAACATCAACAACGTGATGCGAACCACGGGAGCCATGCTCTCAGGCGAAATTTCCAAAAGATATGGCGAGATAGGCTTGCCAAAAGATACCATCAACTGCACCTTCAAGGGTTCTGCCGGACAAAGTTTCGGCGCCTTCCTGGTCAAGGGAGTCACTTTCAGATTGGAAGGCGATTCGAATGACTACCTGGGGAAAGGCCTATCGGGAGGTAAAATAATTGTGGTGCCACCAATAGGAACCACTTTCGAACCCCATTTGAACATCATCGTTGGAAACACCACGTTGTATGGAGCCACAGGAGGAGAAGTATACATCAAAGGTATGGCCGGAGAGCGCTTCTGTGTCAGAAACTCAGGGGCTAAAGCTGTCGTAGAAGGTACAGGCGACCATTGCTGCGAATATATGACAGGAGGCCGGACAGTAGTCCTTGGTACCACAGGTCGTAACTTTGCCGCCGGCATGAGTGGTGGAATTGCCTATGTTCTGGATGAGAATGGTGATTTCGACTATTACTGCAACACCGGACTGGTCGAACTGAGTCAGGTAGAAGAAAAAGCGGACATACAGGAGTTGCAGGAGATGATTCAGCGTCATCTGCTTCACACCCAAAGTCCTCAAGCGGAAAAAATACTGACAAACTGGGAAGAATACCTGCCAAAATTTGTCAAGATAATCCCGCTGGAATACAAAAAAGTATTGAACGAAGCGAAACTGAAAGAGGTGAAACGGAAGTTGGAAATGGCAGAAGACGCACCGACGATCAGGGAATAAGGAAAAAAGCTAACAGCTAACAGCTAATGGCTAATAGCTATTCGATGTTTTAAAAAGATTAATTGAATGCAACATGGGAAATCCAAAGGGTTTTATTGAGATAGAAAGAAAAGTGGGTGGTTATCGCCCCGTAAGTGAGCGCATAGGAGATTTCGGCGAGGTTGAACAGACACTTGACGATCAGGATCGGATCAATCAGGCATCGCGGTGCATGGATTGCGGCGTACCATTTTGCCACTGGGCTTGTCCGGTTGGTAGTAACATCCCGGAATGGCAGGATGCCGTTTACCATGGTAAATGGGACGAAGCCTACTCCATCCTGACCAAGACCAACAGTTTCCCTGAATTTACAGGAAGAGTCTGTCCTGCACCCTGCGAAAAATCCTGCGTACTGGCCATCCATGATGAGTCGGTTACCATCCGGGAAAATGAGTGCGCTGTAGTCGAACATGCGTTTGACCTTAACCTGGTATCACCCAATATTCCGGAGAAGAGAACAGGAAAAAAGATCGCGGTCGTCGGCTCAGGTCCGGCAGGACTTTCTGTTGCAGATCTACTGAATCAGGCGGGACATACAGTGACCGTTTTTGAGCAGGACGATGAAATCGGCGGATTGCTTCGGTACGGAATCCCGGATTTTAAACTAAACAAAGGGATCATCGACAGGCGCATTGATCTGTTCATCAAGGAAGGCGTCCTGTTTAAAACCAACGTCAAAGTTGGGGAAGACATAACTGAACAGCAGCTTCTGAATGATTTCGACGCGGTATGCCTCGCATGCGGTGCCATGAAACCACGTGATCTGGCTTCCACCCCGGGCCGCGATCTGAAAGGAGTTTATTTCGCCATGGATTACCTCAAGCAACAAAACAAAGTGGTCAAAGGCGAGGCAATTCCTGAATCTATTCACATTCATGCCAAAGACAAAAAGGTTTTGGTCATTGG
>JBAXUL010000159.1:0-7262 GCA_037129695.1 Prolixibacteraceae bacterium | reverse complement strand
GCACGCAAATATGACCGGGTGGTACAAATGGGTGCACAACGCCGGTCGGCTCCGATACTTACACAGGGAATAAAAAAATTGCACGAAGGAATAATAGGAAGGGTATATCTGGCTAAAACCTGGTACACCAATACACGCAAAGCCAATTTTCTCAAACCCGGAAATGTACCCGATTGGCTGGACTATGATCTTTGGCAGGGTCCTGCTCCACGCAAGCCTTACCAGGAGGGACTTATTCACTACAACTGGCATTGGTCGTGGCATTGGGGAACCGGCGAAGCCTTGAACAATGGCACCCATGAGGTGGATGTGGCCCGTTGGGGACTGGGTGTCGACTTCCCGACAAGGGTCTCTTCGGTAGGTGGACGCTACAATTACAAAGACGACTGGGAAACCCCTGATACGCAAATAATTACAATGGACTATCCCGGTAGGGTATCCCTCATGTGGGAAAACAGGAGCTCTAACGGTCGGAAGATCGAAGGGATGGACCGTGGGATCATCTTTTACGGCGAAAATGGAAGCCTGGATACCGGAGGTGACAGTTACAAAGTATACGACCTTGCCGGGAAACTGGTGGACGATGTAAAATCACTCGTTGCCGAAGATGCTGTGCAGGGAAGGAATACCGCAAGTCCAAGCCTGGGACTGGATAGCCTTCATGTGGCTGACTTTTTGGATGCCATTCGTAATAATCGTCGTCCTAACTGCGATGTGGAACTTGGATTCAAGAGTATTCTGGCCATGCAGCTTGGAAATATCTCCTGGAGGGTTGGTCGCGATATTCATGTGGATCCTGCAAACGGACATATTATTGGTGACAAGGAAGCCGGGAAACTGTGGAGTCGCTCTTACGAAAAGGGCTGGGAGCCAAAAATATAAGAATTTGTTTGGTATTTGATATCACCAGGGGGTCGCTTCGAAATACCGGAGCGACCTTTCTTCTATGTTAAATACATCTGCTAATTCCGGGAAGTTCTGTTTTGCGATAGTAGGATACCAAAAAATGACCATAGTCGTTGAATATCCTGTGTATCGACGATACAAATGAACCAAATTAAAGGTATAATTGTAATAAGTTTAAAAAAGAGCGTTATGGCAGACAAATTTTCAGATCCAATCGGGAGATTAATGGGATTGCGATATAAATCGCACCCCTGGCACGGCATTCATATCGGTGACCATGCACCGGAGAAGGTAACTGCTTTTATCGAAGTAGTTCCGACTGATACTGTAAAATATGAAGTAGACAAAGACTCCGGTTACCTCAAGATCGACCGGCCGCAGCAATATTCGAATGTCTGTCCGGCATTATACGGATTTATCCCCCAAACCTATTGCGGCAAACTTGTTGGCGATTTGTGCTCCAAGAAAACAGGCAAAAAGGGTATCAAAGGCGACGGTGACCCGATCGATATTGTAGTATTGACAGAAAAGGCCATCCATCATGGTGATATTCTGGTGATGGCCAAACCAATTGGCGGATTGCGCATGATCGATGGAACAGAAGCTGATGACAAAATCATTGCCGTATTGAACAATGACTTCGTCTATGGTCACTTTACCTCCCTCAATGATGTCCCCAAACACATCATCACCCGTTTACGCCACTATTTTCTGACCTACAAAGACATACCGGGAGAAGAGGGGAATACCATCATCGAAGCCATTTACGACAGGGAAGAGGCGCTGGAGGTGATCAGAACCTCGATCCAGGATTACAGCAACCGGTTCGATAACCTTGGAAAGATGCTGGTATTGGATGATTGATGACCGCTTTACCAAAAATAGATATCAAAAAGAGGAGTCGTCAGGCTCCTCTTTTTTGCGTTAAAAACATGTACACATCTTCGTGTGATAGCCTTTTTACCTTCTCACCAGATCCAGGTAAGAATAGGCAAAGCCGTTCTTCTCATCGAAGTGATCTTCACGTGAATACTCGTTCCACTCAGTGAAGTCGACTGTAGGGAAAAATGTGTCGGCTTCCATCTCTTTGTGTACCTGCGTAAGGTAGAGCTTTCCCGCCAGGGGAAAAAATTGTTGGTAGATCATTCCACCTCCGATCACAAAAGACTCGGCTTCATGGGCCACTGCGGCAATGGCCTCCTCTACGGACCAAACTGATTCACATCCCGGAAATGTCTCACCCGGAACATCCGTAATGACAATGTTTCGGCGGTTGGGAAGTGCCCCTTTGGGGAGCGAAAAGAAGGTGCGCTTGCCCATGATAACCGGCTTACCGGAGGTAATGCTTTTGAACCGTTTAAGATCCTCCGGCAGATGGAAAAGCAGGTCGTTGTTCAAACCAATGGCAAAGTTCTGAGCCACGGCAACGATAATGGAAATATTTTGATGTACCATAATTTGCAGATTTTCACAACCCAAAGATAAGGAAAGAAAATTTCGATTTCGATTTTGGATTTTCGATTTGCGTTCACCCCTGAGGTTCACGACATCTTCTTACCCTTCGTCCCCTTCGTCCCAGTCGTCCCAGTCGCCCCAGTCATCCCAGTCGTCTCCGCTCAGAAACCGGAATCAACTTTTAACTTTCAGTTTTCAACTCTCATCTTCTCCCACTCTCTCAGTCCTCAAACTCCCCGCTTACACGGAAACTTCCCCCTTTATGTGCGGATGAGCCTGGTAATTAATTAGTTCGAAATCTTCAAATTGAAAATCAAATATGCTTTTCACCTCCGGATTGATCTTCATCTGAGGGAGCGGAAAGGGTTCACGCGAAAGTTGAAGCCTGACCTGATCGAGGTGGTTGTTGTAGATATGGGCATCGCCCAGGGTATGGACAAAATCCCCCGGCTCGAGACCGGTGACTTGTGCCACCATCAACGTAAGCAAAGCGTAGGAGGCAATATTGAAAGGTACGCCCAGGAATACGTCAGCACTTCGTTGGTACAACTGGCAGGAGAGTTTTCCTTCATTGACATAAAACTGGAACAGCAGGTGGCATGGAGGAAGTGCCATTTTGTCCAGATCACCTACATTCCAGGCATTGACAATCAACCTGCGGGAGGTCGGATTGGTTTTGATTTGTTCGATTAGTTGAGTAATCTGATCAATTTCCCTTCCATCGGGAGTTGCCCATGAACGCCACTGATGCCCATAAACCGGCCCAAGTTCCCCGTTTTCACCGGCCCATTCGTTCCAGATCTTTACCCCGTTGTCCTGAAGATATTTGACATTGGTGTCTCCTTTCAGAAACCATAACAGTTCGTGAATAATCGATTTCAGGTGAAGTTTTTTGGTGGTAGTAACAGGAAATCCTTCTGCAAGATTGAAACGCATCTGGTATCCGAACTGACTGATTGTGCCTGTTCCGGTCCGGTCATGGCGGGCATGCCCCTTTTCGAGCAGGTGGGTCAGCAGGTCCAGATAGGGTCGCATTATAATTTATTTTTTAGGTTGCTTGTTGTGAGGTGTCGCCTCTTTTACTGATCTCATCCCTTATGACAGAGGCTTTTTCATATTCTTCATCATGAATCGCTTTGTCAAGCATTTCTGTCAGTTCATCGAGCGAAAACTCATCATACATGGAATGGTTATCACCTTCCTCCCTGGCTAATTCTTCCTCGGATTCATCAAAGTCGATGATAATACCTGTCTGTCCCATGACCTCTTCTGTGGTATAAATCGGGCAATTGCATCGCAGAGCCAGTGCTATGGCGTCAGATGTTCTGGAATCGATACTGAAGTTGCCTTTTTCTCCGGTTAACTTCATCTCTGCATAAAAAATTCCTTCTTCAAAAGAATGAATAAATACTTCTGTAATCACTATGTCAAAAGTTGAAAGTACAGTGGTAAACAGGTCGTGAGTCAAAGGCCGTGGAGGCTTCAGTCCTTCCAGATTGATTGCAATCGCCTGGGCTTCAACGGCTCCAATAATGATAGGAATGCGCCTGTTTCCGTCGGTTTCGGCCAAAACCAGAGCATAGGCGCCCGATTGATCCTGGCTATAGGAGAGCCCGAGAATTTTCAGTCTGATCTTCTTCACACGAAAAGTAGTTACAAATTAGAAACACTGGCATTTTGCAAAGGCCGAAAGCCTTTCATCAACTGTACATGGCATCCCTTGTAATGGAATAGTCGCTGAATCAGAGCCCTGAAAGGTTTGAACCGTGCCCTTTCAGGGCTCAGATGGATGGCGATCCTTTACGCAGGGTTTTGCCCGGCGATATTGCTTTTGCCTTCACAGGAAAAAACAAAACGGAATGAAAGAGACAATGGATCAAAGTCAAATCATGAATTACACTGAAAAACAGGTAATTTCTGAGAAATTTATGATCATGTCAATTTTAATACGACAAAGATAAAAATTTTGAACTATTGTAGTCCCCGTTTTTTAAGCAATGGAGCGATGTCAGGATCCTTGCCCCTGAACTTCGTGTAAATATTCATTCCTTCGTCTGTTCCGCAATGGGTAAGCAGGTCACGGAATCTGGCGGCCAGTTCAGGATTGAAAATGTTTCCCGATGATTTAAAAGCGTCGAATGCATCGGCATCAAGAACCGAGGCCCAGAGGTATACGTAGTAGCCGGCAGTGTAACCACCACTAAACGAATGCTGGAAATAAGTACTTCTGTATCTGGGTAGAATTTCATCGATCAATCCGATCTTATCCATCGATTTTTTCTCAAATGCCCTTACATCTCCAATTGCCGGATTGGCAGCCGTATTATAGTCCATATCAAGAATGGAAGCGGCCAACAATTCTGTAGTTACAAAACCCTGGTTAAACTGACTGCTTTTCTCCATTTTTTCAATGAGCGCATCAGGAATAACTTTGCCGGTTTGATAATGTTTGGCATAGACTTTCAAAACCTGAGGCTCTCCGGCCCAGTTCTCATCGATCTGGGAAGGCAGTTCAACGAAATCGCGTGGAACATCCCTCGACGTACGGTCATAAGGGCCATCTGCAAAGACGCTGTGCAGGGCATGACCAAATTCATGGAATGCAGTTGTCACTTCTTCAAAACTTAGCAGAGCCGGGGAATTCCCGTTAGGGCGGGTAAAGTTCATGACCATCGAGATGATGGGGTCAGTTTTCTTCCCGTTCCGATATTGGCGGCTTCCGTAGCCGGTACACCAGGCGCCGACTCTTTTGCCGTCTCTTGGGTGAAAGTCCATATACAGCACAGCCAGATGTGATTTGTCCTTGTCTTTTACTTCATAGGCAACTACTTCGGGATGATAAACCGGAAGATCATTCCTTTTTTCGAAGGTGATGCCATAGAGTTTATTGGCTACATAAAACATGCCTTTCTGAACATTGTCCAGCGAAAAATAGGGTTTTAACTCCGCTTCATCCAGGTTGTACCTGGCCTTTCTTACTTTTTCCGAATAGAACCACCAGTCCCACGATTGAAGTTTGAATTTTCCACCCTCCTTGTCGATGATTGCCTGCAGGTCGGACCGCTCTTTTTTGGCCCTTTCAAGAGCCGGAACCCATAATTTATTCAGGAACTGGTAAACAACTTCAGGAGTTTTGGCCATGTTGTCGGATATTACATAAGCCGCGAAATTGGGATAGCCCAATAATTTGGCTTTCTCATCCCTCAATGACACCATTTTTTTGATCAACTCCTTGTTGTCGAATTGATTGTCATAATCACAGCGCATGAAATATCCGCGATAGAGTTTTTCGCGTAATTCGCGGTTATTGGCATAAGTAAGAAAAGGAAGCATGCTTGGCTTGGCGAGGGTAAAAACCCATTTGCCCGACAGGCTGTCTTTGACTGCTTCCATAGCAGCAGCATCAATCACATCGGTTGGAAGGCCGGAAAGATCCTCCTTTTTATCCACCACCAGCTTGAAATTTTTATTCGTCTCTGCGAGGAGGTTCTCGCCATACTGAAGCACCGTTTTGGAAAGTTCCTCGTTGATTTGGCGAAGTCTGGTCTGATTTTCGGGCGACAGATTGGCCCCATTGCGTTCAAAGTCCTTGTAGTATTTTTCAGTGACACGAATTTGTTGAGCATCGAGTCCCAGTGAATTCCTTTTTTCATACACTGCCTTTACCCGTTTGAAGAGCTCGGGATTCAGTGAAATGTTGTCACGGTGACGGGTAAGTTTTGGAGTAATCTCTCGGGCCAGTTTTTGCATGGCCGGATAGGTATTGGCTCCGTTCAGATTGGAGAATATGCGCGAAGCGACAGAAAGTTGGTCGCCTGCCATGTCATAGGCCAGAATGGTATTGCTGAAATCAGGGACAGTAGGATTCTTGACGATGGCATCGATTTCTGCCAGATTGGCTTTGATTCCTGCATCAATGGCAGGCACATAGTGTTCGAGTTTAATTTCACCGAAAGGGGGAACCTGAAATGGAGTTGTAAATGGTTTCGATAACGGATTTTCAACTACTGTCGGTTTGTCTCCGGTAGGCCCGAAAGAGCAAAGAATGATTGGCATGGCAAGCAAAAGGAGCATCGTTTTCTTCATGGGTTTTGTATTGTTGTTCAGTTCGAAAAGGTACAATATTTTTTTGGGAGGAGAAATGATTTATCTTGGATAAACCAAAGTGGACTGAAAAAATCCAAAATCCAAAATCAACGAATTCTCAACTGATTATTTGATTGTATATAGTTCGCTTGCGGCGAAACGGTCGGTAAGTTTGATGTGGTAATTGCCTGCAAGTGGTTTGAATTCTTCGAGGGCCAGTTCCGGCGTGTTATTTTCTGCAGAGAGGTGACTCAGGAATACACATTGTAAATTGGGATGAGCATGCTCTTTCAATAATTCAAATGCCTGAATGTTGGAAAGGTGTCCGACTTCAGAATCAATTCTCACCTTGAGATAGTATGGGTATGGACCATCTTTTAAAAGCTTGTGGTCATAATTTGCTTCAAGAAAGAGGGCATGGCATTGCTTCAAATGGTCTTTCACATTGTCGCAGGGGGAGCCGATATCAGTGAAGACACCTATGTTTAGGCCTTGATGTTCAATTCTGAAGGAAGTGGGTTCTGCTGCATCATGGTTCTTAAGAATAGGGAAAATGGTGAAGGCTCCCACTTCAACAGGAACATTGTTTTCCACCGGAATGTATGACAACGGTCTCCAGGTTCGGAAGACGGAATCAAATGTTCCTGTGGTCATATAGACCGGGATATCCAGTTTTTTGCCCATGATCCTGGCCCCCCTTACATGGTCTCCGTGTTCGTGAGTGACAAAGAGGGCCCTGATTTTTGCCGGATCAATTGCTCTTGCCTCCATCCTTTTCAGGATTTGTTTGAACGAGAGGCCTGCATCGATCAGGA
>JBAXUL010000158.1:0-7291 GCA_037129695.1 Prolixibacteraceae bacterium | reverse complement strand
TAACCCTTTCCATTTTGATTTCTTCTATAAAAATAATTGTTTGAATTGTTTTGCTATGAAACCAAATTTACTCCTGACCCTTCTCCTGTCCCTTTCCCAAACTCTGACCTTCTCCCAGACTACTCATCATCAAAATTCGAATCCTCCAGTTGCCTCAATACCTCATCTGGAAATACCCAAAACCCTGACTTCAGACCAAATCGTTCACCACACCGCGTACACATTGAATTACAGTGAACCCAACGAGCAGGCGCAATGGGTTGCCTATCTTCTAACCAAAGAGCATGTTTCCAATAAAGTGGCCAAAAGAACCAACAAATTCATTATTGACCCATTGGTAAGTACAGGCTCTGCCAACAACAGTGATTATTTAAAATCAGGTTATGACAAAGGACATCTTGCTCCGGCCGGAGACATGTCCTGGTCGTCCATCGCGATGGCTGAGTCCTTCTATTTTAGCAATATGTCACCCCAGACACCAGCGTTCAACAGGGGTATCTGGAACAAATTGGAAGCAAAAGTCAGGGATTGGGCCATCGAATATGACTCACTCTATATTGTGGTAGGCGGCATTTTCAAGGACAATCAACCAACCATAGGAACTGATAAGGTTTCTGTGCCAAAGTCCTTCTATAAGGTCATATTGAAGTACAGCAGGGGTGACGTGAAGGGGATTGGATTCCTCATTCCCAACAAGGGGTCAGATCAGCCGTTGCAAAGTTTTGCGTGCAGTATTAACAGCATTGAAGCATTGACCGGGATTGATTTTTATCCATTATTACCTGATGCTGAGGAAACAGCCATTGAAAGTAAGGTGTGTTTGAGTTGTTGGGATTGGGATCAATGATCATTTAATCACAAATATTAAAATTCTCATTTTGAAGTGATTAATACTGATCATACAACTCAATTTTCTTGGCCAATCTCTTTGCCAAATACTCATTACCATCTTTCAATTCAGACAGGATGACTTTGGCCTCCTCGCGATACCTGGTCCTTTTCTCCTTGTCCCAATAGGTTGGAGGAGGTTGCAGATTGGTGATTCTGTCTGCAAGTTTTACCGCCCAGACTTCTGCTTGAAGTTTCTTAATTCTTATAAGGCTATCCTGCATCCCTTGTTCTTTTGACAGTTGGCTATCCTTTGAAAGTGCTTGAACAGCCAAGGCAACATCTACTCCAAAAGATGCTGCAAGTTCATCAAAAGTGGTGGTTGTGTCTTCGATGGTATCATGAAGCAATGCCACCTGCACGGCAAACCCTAAGTCGAAACCAATGGTTTCTGATCCGGTAATTAATATTTCCATCGCCACATTGCTCAGATGAACTACATAAGGAAGGTTAGAGTCTGGAACCTTCTGAAAATTCTCCTCATGCTTTAAAGTGGCAAACCTGATTGCCTTTTGGTAACGTGATTGTATGTCCATATTATTGTTTTTCGAGCCTTTCACATAATTCATCAACTATTTCATCAACGTAGTCCCATGCAAAGAATCTTGGCAGGTCAGAATCTCCTTTTTCATCCGGCACAACAATTGGGTCATCACCGAAAAACAAGTAGGAGTCACGCAAAGCTACAGGTGTCATGCCCTTCTTCCAATTATGGACCAAGAATTCATTAACAATGGTTTTGGCTGCAATTAATGCATTTTCACAGGAATCATACTCACCAGTGTTATATGCCTCTGATGCATCAGTATAATTGAAATTGTCGTAAACTCTGATATGGAATGTCATAGGATATGATTTGACGTAAGGATGACAGCGGAATCTCTAAGATACTAAAAAACCGTCAATCCAGCAATTCGTATTGCCTACGCACCTCAACATCGAAAAATAGGGAAGGAAGGAAAAATGCAATCATCACCCTGCGATAAAGGGATTTCCCCAATGAATTTAGAAAAGCGAATTTCCACACTTTTACATTTGGTCAATCGGAGACAACAAAAGACATCGGATCCAAACGTTCCGGCAACCAATTCCAGCTCGGATACAACTTTGTTCTCAATCCCCCTAATCCAAATTCATAATTCGTATTTTTGGCACCAACAAAATCAGCATAATGGAATTAAGTTTTGAAGAACTCCGGGATTTTCTGGATGATAAGGTACATCAATACAATACACCCCAATTTATTGAACTGGACCCCATTCAGATCCCTCACCGGTTTTCCCGAAAAGAAGACATAGAGATAGCCGGCTTCCTGACGGCCACCATTTCATGGGGAAATCGTACGATGATACTCCGAAATGCCAATAAAATGATGCGTATCATGGGCGATTCTCCCTACGACTTCCTTCTCAACCATAAGCAGGAGCATCTCGAAAAGATCGATGGATTTGTCCATCGCACGTTCAATGCAGATGATTTGAAGTACTTTATATTAGCACTTAAATCAATTTACACGCAAAAGAACGGACTGGAGGAGATCTTCAACCAATACCAAACAACAGATTCCCTTCAGCCTGCGATCCATCAGTTGCGAAATGAATTCTTGACATTTCCGCACCAGACAAGATCCGGAAAACATATCTCAGATCCGTTCAGCGGATCAGCGTGCAAGAAAATAAACATGTTCCTCAGATGGATGGTTCGAAAGGACAATTCTGGTGTGGATTTTGGAATATGGGACAAAATATCCCCTTCCCTGCTTTCATGTCCGCTGGATGTTCATTCTGGCAATACAGCCCGCCAACTGGGTTTGTTGACAAGAAGACAAAATGATGCGAAAGCGGTCTGTGAACTGGATGCAAAACTGCGGGAAATGGACAAGACAGATCCGGTCAAATATGACTTTGCCTTATTCGGTTTAAGTGTCCACGAAGTTTTTTAGCGATCAATTCCCATGAAGAACTCCCTATTTCAGCACATGATGAGCCAGCACTTTCTGCACGTCGTAGACGTTGACAGATTTATTGAACTGCTTGGTAATACTGGGTTCCAGCTCACTTGACACCCAAATTTTCAGCTCTGCGTCCAGTTCAAAAGTACCGGCTGTTTCAACACTGAAGCGGGAGATGCTCTTGTACGAGATGGATTTGTAAGAGGTTTTGGCGCCGGTCAGTCCTTGCTTATCGATCAGGATCAGCCGTTTTGATGTGAAGATAAAAGTATCCCGGATCAACTTGAAGCCCAGCTCGATCTCTTCATCATCTGTGAGCAGAATTCCGTACTGTTTAACCAGTTCATCGTGGCTCACAGCTCCTGCATTGCCGAGTAAGGCGGAAAAAAGTCCCATGGTGGTAGATTTAAATCATTAAGGTATGACCAAATTTAGTCATTTGTGATGGGGTAGGCAAACCGGATTTTAACCTCATCGGCCGTGTGATATGGCCAAATTTGGGTTCAGAGAAATGAGAAGCAAAATCACAGCCCACCAGTTTTTTATTCCGTAAAGCCTCTCACCCTCATTTTTTCCGGATCAAGAAATAGCGCCATGGCGGTTTTCATGCTCCTGAAATTGAGCTTTTCGTAGAATTTCTCCTTGCCGGGAGAGGCATACAAAATGACATTACAACCCCGGCATTTGCCGATAAGTTGAGTGATGATCAACTTTCCGATCCCTTTCCCCTGGTACCCCGGAAGAACGGCCACATCATAAAATGCAGCCTGGCATACTCCATCCGAAATGGCCCTGCCAAATCCGATGAGCTGATCCTCATCCCATATAAATACAACGGCATGACTGCTGGCAAATGCCTGCTGGTGAATTTCTCCCGAATGGTGAGCCATACCAACCTCATTTAAGATCCCTCCTATGAGGTTCCAGTCGATGCCAGCTGCGTCAAAACGCACTTTCAGATCCATCAGATTTCATTGATTTATATTTGTCAATATTTTGTGCTTAGTAATTGTTTAATAATTACCGCCTGGAACAGACACTTCGTCCTATTTGGCGGTTATACACCTACTCCTCATGGTTGTTCCATCAATAGGAATGCCGGCACGAATATCCAAGACAATTGAAACTAGTTTTCGAAATGGATGGTCTTCGGTTTGACCTTTTGCCAGAACTGTAAACAAGACTTAGCCAATTATTTATAGTCGCAATTTCCTGTTCATTTTTTTCACTTCTACTCAACCTTAAGTTATCTTCTCAACCCAGCGCCGGGTCATCCCGTTTTTCGGTTGCAACCTCCCGCTTTGAATAGACATATCTCATAAGTAACCAAATTGCTATGCCACTTACCAAGGCCCAGAAAAATTCATGGCTGATGAAAAGTGGTACATTTTGCTTGTCCGGCTCAAGTCCTTCTCCGGTGAAAAAATAGCTAACCACTCCAGCGGCATTGTTGATAAAATGAGCGATGATAGGGATCCACAGCGTGCCTGTCCATTCGAGAAGGTAGCCGAACAGTGCCCCCAATAGCATGCGAGGAAGGAAACCAAAAAACTGTAAGTGGAGTGCACTAAAAAGTATCGCAGTGATCCAGATCGCCAGGTGGCTTTTGCCAGTCATGGTTTTAATCAATTGCTGCAGTACTCCGCGAAAAAGCAACTCCTCTCCGATGGCAGGCAAAACGGCAACGATGACCAGATTGCCCAGTAATCCGCCCGTGGTTTTGGTACTCAGAAATGCTTTCGTGATTTCAGTTGCCTGATCTTCTGAACTACGCATCCATTCTTCCAGCGAACTCATCCACGAAGGCAACACCAATTGCTGATTCACCATCGAGCTCCACTCAATTAAAGGTCCCCCTACCAGGATAATGGCACAGACAACCAGAAGAATGATCCAGCCGGGTTTGCGGCCAAGCTGAAGATAGTGTAATGGCCGATCATCAAGGGACCAGGCGAGCACCAAAGGAGGCAGGATAAACATACCGATGGTCTGGAGTATCTGGAAAAACTTCAGAAGCACAATATTGCCGGGTTCGTTCAGGTTGTTGAGCATACCGGGTATTGCATCAAGGCTGATACCCATCACCAGCCAGATTCCGAAGAAACCGATCATGGACACGAAAACTCCTCCCGTCAAAATCATGATCAGGGTGAAGATTATCTGGGTAAAGGGCGTTGCATCGCGTAGAAATTTCATGTTGGCAGGTACAAATTATGTTGGGTCATTGCTGATACAAAGTTATCTTTTCCTTTTGGGTAACAAAGAGCGCTTTCTTCCCGAATAGTTATCTTTGCGAAGAATAAAAAACAATTCGGCAATTACGGGAGACCAGTCATCGTTGTTCCAATGGCGTGTCATTGAACTCACTGCCCTACCTGGGTCCATCCGCAATTAAATCGTCGAATGATCTAAATGTCGAATGATTGTATGAAGATCGGAAATCTCGAGTTGGGAAATCTCCCGTTGTTTTTGGCTCCCATGGAGGATGTGACCTACAAGTCCTTTCGTTACCTGTGCAAAAAATATGGGGCGGACGTGATGTACACCGAGTTCATCGCCTCTGAAGCGCTGATCAGGGATATCGCCAGAACAAAAAAAAAGATGACCATTTTCGAATTCGACCGTCCCCTGGCTATCCAGATCTACGGATCAAATATAGAATCGATGGTGGAGGCTGCCAAAGTAGCCGAACTATACCAACCCGACTTCATCGATCTCAATTTTGGCTGTCCGATGAAGAAGATTGCGACAAAAGGAGCAGGGGCGGGGCTATTGCGGGACATTCCCAAAATGGTGAAAATGGCAGAAGAAGTGGTCAGGGCAGTTCAACTTCCGGTTACGGCCAAGACACGGCTCGGCTGGGACCACAACGACATGCCGATTGTGGAGGTGGCAGAAAGATTGCAGGATGTGGGCATACAGGCACTGGCCATCCACGGACGAACACGCAGTCAGCTCTATACAGGCGAAGCCGACTGGAGCCTGATCGCCGAGGTAAAGAATAATCCAAGGATGCAAATTCCTATCATCGGAAACGGTGATATAACAGGTCCCGAAAAAGCCAAAGCCTTGCTGGATCAATCAGGTGTTGACGGACTGATGATCGGTCGTGGCTCGATCGGCAGACCCTGGATCTTTTCTGAAATCCGCCACTTCCTTACTACCGGTGAATTATTGCCGCCACCCACAGTGCCCTTTGTAGTAGAAAATGTCAAGGATCAGCTCAATCAGTCAGTAACCTGGAAAGATGATACCCATCGGGCTGTTCTGGAGATGCGTCGCCATTTTGCAAGATATTTCCCACATCTGCCCGATTTCAAGGACTTGCGCATCCTACTGCTTCGCGCCAATGAAATTGAAGAAGTGCTCCGAATCCTCGATCTCATTGCAGAAACCTATGCAGAGACGAGGGTTGATTATACCGACATCAGCCTGAAATAGGCGGTTTTCATAGCTCCCAATTTAAAATGAAGTGATGGATTGCAAATCACCTGCTCAAAATCATTTCGACTCAAAGAAAAAAGCAAAAAAACCAAATCGATTTTTGGATTCTACTTTTTCCTATTTTTAGAGAACTAAATTATTAACTATGGCTGAATTAACACGACGTCATTTCATCCGGACAGGACTCACGGGAGCGCTCGTTGCCTCTGGCGGTTTTTCTACCCTGTTGGCCGAATCCAAACTTCCCGCTCAAGTTGACACTGTCGAATTAGGCAAAACAGGTCTACGCGTTACCCGATTGGCGATGGGTACCGGCACAAATGGCTGGAACCACGGGTCCAATCAGACTCGTATAGGATTTGAAAAATTCAAATCCATGGTTCAGACCGGATTTGACAGGGGCATCCGCTTTCTGGATACCGCCGACACCTATGGGTCTCATCCATTTGTGAAAGAGGCACTTAAACTACGTCCCAGAGAAGAACTTACCCTGATGACAAAAATCTGGACCGAAAATCTGGACTGGCATCCGCTCCAACCTGTCGATCAGATGATTGAGCGCATCAGAAAGGAATTGGATACAGATTACCTGGATATTGTTTTGTTGCATTGTATGACCAAAGCCAACTGGACAGACGAGAAAAAACGGTTCATGGACGGGTTGAGCGAAGCCAAATCAAAGGGCTTGATTAAAAAAGTCGGATTTTCAGCACACGATTTTGGAGCCCTGCAGTCAGGCGTTTCCCATGAGTGGCCGGATATTGTGCTTGCCCGTATCAACAACAAGGAGATCAGAATGGACGGGGCTCCCGACAAAATCATGCCGTTACTGGAAACTGCATGCTCCAAAGGAAAGGGTGTATTGGGAATGAAAATTTTTGGATGTGGTGGCCTGATCAAGGAAGAAGAAAGAACTGCCTCCCTCAATTTCGTAATCAAAAGCAAGAATGTGCATGCCATGACGATCGGTTTCGAAGATGCCGTTCAAGTCAACGACGGTGTGGACAG
>JBAXUL010000157.1:0-7327 GCA_037129695.1 Prolixibacteraceae bacterium | reverse complement strand
CTTCTTCATCCACAATATTTATTCCGAAGGGGATGGTTCTGATCAGTGATTCATTGAGTTCGATACTTTCACGAAGAGATGCTTCAGCATTTTTAATATCTGTAATATCAAAAACCGTCGAAACCATCGTGTTTTGGTCAAACAATGGAATATTTACTGCCTTCACCACATGCCTGGTGCCATCCTGATGGGTGACGAGGCAATTTTCCCAGTGCATGCGAGCAGGATCACCTGATTGGATATCTTGGATGATTCCAGTCATAAGTTCCATTCGGTATTCCTCATCGGGATATACTTTTTGAAAAAATGTACTCTGATCCAGTATATCTTCCTTCGGCCAGCCGTATATTTCCTCAAATTTTTTATTCATATAAGTCACAGCTCCGTCATCAATCGTATTCAAAGCAACGCCCATCGGCAAATTATCAAGTACGGTCTGGATAAATTCATTTTTATTCCTTAGTTCCAATTCAGTTTGAATCCGTTCAGAAATATCACGAACAACACCTTCGGTGCCGGCAATATTACCATTTTCGTAACGGTACTGAATATTCATCGAAACCCAGAAAACGGAATCGTCTTTTCTTTTCCCTAGTCCAACATAATCAATAACACTATCATCGGTCAACAATTTACGCAATAGTTTATCTCTCATTGTTTCATCCGCATAGAGCTTCGAGGCAGGCATTCCTTTCATCTCGCTTTCTGAATCATACCCGTACATTCGAACAGCAGAGGGGCTGACAAGCGTAAATCGCCCTGACAAGTCTGCCTGGAAAAAGGCATCCTGAAGATTGTTAAAAATGCTGCGGAATTTATTCTCGCTGATTTTCATGGCTTCCTCTGCCATTTTCTGTTTGGTAATATCAACGATGGAGGTGATGAAATATAGCGGTTTTCCCAGATTGCCCCGATGAATGGGCTGTATTGATATCAACCCAAACGATACTTCCATCTTGATGGATGTACCTTTTCTCCCACCTTTCCGATTCTTTTTCTCCGGCAATAATCGAATCCAATATTTTCTGGTTAATGGAAATATCATCAGGATGGGTTATATCCCACCATTTCAAGTGCTTAAACTCTTCTCTTGAATACCCAAGGATCTGACAAAAGGCATCATTTGTTTGCAGACTGCCATCCATCGTCGTGACTGATTTTCCAACAGCCGATTTCTCGAAAAAAATCTGAAATTTCTCTGCGCTTTCCTTGATGGCTAATTCTGCAAGTTTGTTATCGGTAACATCAGTTGCCGTAATGTAACACAGTTCTGCATTTCCGGCAATTTTACCTGTAAGATTGACATAAGTGGGCAGATCGCTATTGACACCAAGGGTTATTTGAATGGTTTCACACAGGTTCTCTTCAAATATTTTCGCCAAAAACAAATGAAAAACTATTTGTGATTCCTCTGAAACGTAAGCATGAAATAAATTATTATTTAATTTGGAACGCTCTTGGCCAAGCATCTTTGCTCCTGCAAGATTTAGCTCCAGAATTTCTCCTTTTATGGAAAGAGTGAAAAACCCGGTTGGGGCAAAATCAAAAAAGTCAGTGAATTTATTGGCTTCTGCGGTAGCTTGTTCTTTTGCCAGCATCAATTCCTGGTTCTGCTGTTCAAGTTCCACCTGATGCTTTTCAAGTTCACCTAAGATTATCTTTATTTCGTCTTGATGAGAAGATGGACCTGGATCTGGCAATTTTCCCCCCAGCAATTTTTCCGCATGCTTCCGAAGAATCTCCGCTTTTGATGGATTGGCATTATTCATAGAAATCCGTTTTTTCAACCTTTTCGGGCTGAGATTATTTTCCTTGTTTTACTCCTACAACACTGGTGGCTCGTTTAACTAAGCTGGGTTAAGGCATGGGTGGATCAGGCATTGAATTACCATCTCCTTATTGGCTGAAAATGCATGGCTGATGAACTCAATCGGAATTTTTCTTCCATCGGCTGTTTCAATCGGCAAATTATCAAAACGAACAATTCCCCTCTGCTGAAATTCCAAGAATCTTTCTTTACTGGGAACTATCACCTTAAACAAACCAATCTCCCAAAATGTTTTTTGAATGAAATGTATTTTTGAAAATCCCAAAAGATCAGTCAAATAGGGGTTGATATCCAAAATTTTACCTGTATGACCATCCAGAATAAGAATTCCATCCTTCGCCGATTCGAAAAGCATTTGATAACGGGTTTCAGAAACTGCCAAGTTGGTCTCAATCTGCTTTGATCTCGTGATATCCGTGAAAGTGATTACCAATCCGTCGATGTGGTCATCGATTGTGCGGTAAGGCATAATCCGGACATTGTACCATCTACCGTCGGCAGTTGTCATTGCTGTTTCAATAGATACAAGGGTCTCCAGTACCTGCCTGGCATGGCTTTCAATGTCAGGATAGTTGAGATCGGACGCCTGATCCGTAAATGGCCTGCCAATATCTACAGGCCGAAGTTTAAATATTTTGGTGGTCTGATCCGTAAATCTCCTAATCCTTAGCTCTTTGTCAAGAAACAACGTGGCGATTTCAGTACTGTTAAGCAAATTTTTCATGTCGTCGTTGGCATGAATAAAATCACTCACCTTGGATTGAAGTTCAATATTCACTGTTTGCAGTTCCTCATTCAGGCTCTGCATCTCCTCCTTGGAGGTAGTCAGTTCCTCATTGGTCGACTGTAATTCTTCGTTGGTGGATTGCAACTCTTCATTGGTCGATTTGAGTTCCTCCTGCGAGGTCTGCATCTCTTCTCTCAACCCTTGCATATTTTCAAGACTTTGCTGCAACTTTAACTTCATGTCTTTCAGCCTTCCGGTCGACTTCTGGCTCTCGGTTTTCTGTGTGACATTCTCCAATTTCTCTGTGACATCAGTAAACAAAACGAGCACCATGCCATTGATTGAATTCTGGCTCTCGACCTGTTGGACTGTCACATCCACATAAATAGAGCCACCATTTGTTCCAACCTTTATATTTCTAACATTCACCTCATTAAAGCTTTGCAGCGCTTTGCGAAGAGCACCCGGAAGTTCATTGCGCAGGCCTTCCCTTGCCATTGTACAAATGTTCCAGTTGGCTTTACCGGCCACAGGTTCAAGATATTTCCCGATATGGCCTGTCATGTATTGGATATCTCCTTTGTTGTTGACCAATACACTGGCAAGTGGGAAGCGTTGAAGCAAAAGCTGATCGGTAAGGGCCTGAACATTTTCGACGGGATTTATATGGGCCTGCTTTTCTGACTGCTCAATTCTCTTGGATTTGAAAGAGCTTGGAAAATCATTGAGCTCAGAAACTTTTTGCTTGTAGGTACGCTTGAAAATCTTCAGTTTGCGATCGACCTCAGTAAAACCTTCTCTTTGGTTGTTAAAGGTTTCGGCGTTTCCGAGTACCATAATACCATCAGGATTCAAACTGTAATTGAAGAGCAAAATCAGCTTTTTCTGCAACTGGGGCTCCATATAAATCAGCATATTGCGACAAGTAAGGATATCAAGCCTGGTAAATGGCGGATCCTTGATCAGATTCTGGACAGCAAACACCACCATTTCACGAATAGAAGCGTTCACACGGTATCCGTCGGCTTCCACCGAAAAAAACCGGCTGATCCGTTCCTCCGACAATTCGGCAACTGTACTGGGAGAATAGACCCCTTTTCTGGCCTGATCAATGGCATCCTGATCGATGTCGGTTGCAAATATCTGCAAGGTAACATTTTTGCTATTCTTCAGATTTTCAATAACCTCCTTAAACACGATCGCCAGCGTATAGGCTTCCTCTCCGGTAGAGCAAGCCGTTACCCACGCCCTTAATACGTATCCGCTTGGCAAATTATCAATTAATTCAGGCAGGACCGATACTTTGAGCTTTTCCCAAACCGCATGATCTCGAAAGAAACTGGTAACACCAATCAATAGCTCTTTAAAAAGTATTTCCACTTCACCGGGGTTTTCCTGGCAAAACCGGACATAATTGTTCAGTTTTTCAATCTGGTGCAGGCCTTTTCGCCTTTCAATACGCCTGAACAAGGTATTTTTCTTGTAACCTGAAAAGTCGTGTCCGCATTTTTCACGGAGCAGAATGATAATTTTATCCAGGTTGCTATTATTTTTATCGTCAATTTCAAGGCCTGAAACAATTGAAGGAATAAACTTCAGGAAATTGATCAACTTTTGCGGCAATTCTTCGACAGGAGCAACGATATCGGCAATGACGGCTTCTGTTGCATTCCGGGGCATGCTGTCGAATTTGGCTGTGGCCGGAGTCTGCACCAGCACGATGCCATTTTTTTCTTTGATAGCCTTTAATCCCTGGCTGCCATCAGAACCCATTCCCGTAAGAATAATCCCAATACTTTTCTCTTTTCTGTCATTAGCCAGTGATCGAAAGAAAAAATCAACCGGCAAACGCAAACCTCTGGTTTCAAGCGGCTCGAACAGGAACAAGCTCCCATTAAGCAAAGACAGGCTCTTGTTGGGAGGGATCACATACACACAGTCAGGTCTCACTTTAAGATTGTCGGTTGCCTGAAATACCGGCATCTCAGTTGTCCTTTGTAATAACTCAGGCATAATTCCCTTGTGGGTTGGGTCCAGATGCTGGATCACAACAAATGCCATTCCGCTTTCCCTGGGCATATGGCTGAAAAACTGTTCCAGAGCCTCTAGTCCTCCGGCAGAAGCACCGATACCTACAATTGGAAAATCTCGCGATGCTGAAATCTCACGTTTCAGCAAAACCTCATCTTTTGTTGTTTTTTGTGGCTTTGCAGCCTCTGATTTATTCATGGCTTTTTCAGGCAAGGATTTGCAAGATAATCATTTTTTGATTCCGTTATCCTCCAATAAATCACATTTTTCTTCAACTTTTCTACCGAGAATTTGTTGAATAGAGGTAAAAACTTAAATACGGATAACTGTCCACGGTAGTGGAAAAAACTAACGCAATGAATTCAATCTGCAGGAAAATTTTAATTAAATCACCTGGGTGATCGTTAGAAAGTAAAGACGGTCAATTAAAATCGGGAACCTAAGGACAGTTTGAAAGCTTCATCCACAAAATTCCAGAGACTCTCTTATATTTAGGGAAATTAAATATCTTCACCATTCAACGCACACGCAACCATTACTGATCAATTGCGTATAATGAATATAAATAGCGATATTTCACCTGTACGAAAAAGTACCGGAAAACCCTTTCTCCCTTCCCGTTCCGCTCCTGACCCTGGACACAAACCGTTTCCAATGCTGAAAAAAGACCTTAAAAATCAACATTTGGAGTTAAAATGAAATAAATATGAATGACAAAACCAAGGACGACCTCCTAATTGAAATGCAAGCATTGCTGCAAGAAAATAATTCATTAAAGGAATCACTCAATAAAAGCCTCACCTCGTGCAAGCAGGTAGAGGAAGCATCTGCACAATTAAATGACGACATCTTAAAGCTTAATCAGTTTGCTGTTGAATTATCAATGCTATCGCCCGAAGAAGACCTTAAGGCCTTAATCATCCGGCTAATCAAAGAGTTTTCCGGTGCCACTTTTGCCATGTTCTCCGATTACGACCCCGTAGGCCGTACCTTAACTACCGAACATATCGAGATGGAACCCGGCCTTATCGGAAAATTTGTTGGAATGGTCAGTAGAAACGGAAGGCAAATCCATTCAGAAGTCAACGATGAGATGTTCAAATACATAACCAGAGAAGTAGCAGAAGTACGGAAAACCTTATTCGATGTGAGTTTTGGAGCCATTCCACGTCCGGTGGCAACGGCCATTCAGGCATTGCTTAAGGTGGACAGGTTCATCGGAATAGCTTATCTAGTAAAGGGGGAATTGTATGGTACTTCTCTGTTGGGGATGCCCAAAGATAAACCTGATCCTCAGATGCAAATACTGAAGAACTTCATTTCGCTGGCATCTGTTTCTTTACGGCGAAAACAGGCGGAGGAGAAGATTCGCGAAAAAGACATGGAGTTTAGAAAGCTTTCAGCTAATGTACCCGATCTAATTTTTCAATTTACAAGGAAACCGGATGGGACCTATTTTGTGCCGATTGCCTCCGAAGGAATACAAAATATATTTGGCTGTTCGCCTGAAGATGTACTCAACGACTTTACACCGATTGGCAAGGTGATTTTCCCCGAAGATAATGAAAGGGTGCTCAGCGATATTGAATACTCTGCGAAGCATTTGAATTACTTTACCTGTGAGTTTAGAGTTCAAATACCCGGCAAGGGAATCCAATGGATTTACTCCAAATCAACTCCCGAGAGGCTTCCTGATGGCAGTGTAACGTGGTATGGTTTTAATACGGACATCACCGAACGCAAGCTGGCGGAGGAAACACTATTGGAAAAAGATGTATTACTGAACATTACCGGACATACGGCG
The DNA here is from genome assembly GCA_037129695.1 of Prolixibacteraceae bacterium. Classification (GTDB taxonomy): domain Bacteria; phylum Bacteroidota; class Bacteroidia; order Bacteroidales; family Prolixibacteraceae; genus CAINVV01. The sequence continues at coordinate 937 of JBAXUL010000157.1, read as the reverse complement.
AAGGTTGGCGGGTGGGAACTCGATGTAAAAACGATGAAACTGAAATGGACTGAGGAGGTTTACATTCTGCATGAAGTTGAATTTTCATTTGAGCCAAATGTTGAAAGTGGAACAAATTTCTATTCACCGTCGTCCAAAATTATTCTTGAGAAAGCGCTTCGGAAGGCAATTGAGTTTGGCGAACCTTTCGATTTGGAATTGGAATTTATTACCCATAAAGGAAATCATCTTTGGGTACACTCAATTGGAGTTGCCATTCAGGAAAATGGGGAAATTAAAAAGGTTTTTGGTTCATTCCAGAATATTACCGAGTACAAACTTATTGAACAGGAATTAATCAAAGCCAAAGAAAATGCAGAAGAAAGCGACCGGCTGAAATCAGCATTCCTTGCCAACATGAGTCACGAAATTCGGACTCCAATGAATGGGATACTGGGATTTTCCGACCTTTTGAGTGAGCCAGGCCTTGGGAGTGAAGAACAACAGGAGTACATTAAAATAATTCAAAAGAGTGGTGCTCGTATGCTCAACATACTCTCTGAAATTATGGATATCTCGAAAATAGAATCCGGGTTGACGGAGGTGAATATTACGCAAGTGAATATTAACAAGCAGGTAGAATTCGTTTACGAACTGTTAAAGCCTGATGCAGCTGATAAAGCAATCAACTTTTTTATTAAAAATAGCCTGCCAACGAATGAGGCCTTTTTTCAAACAGACGGAGAAAAGCTGTATGGAATCCTTTCGAACCTTGTCAAAAATGCGATTAAATACACTGATAAAGGATCAGTGGTATTTGGCTATGAAATTACACAGACGAACGGTAATGCGCCTGTACTGCAATTTTATGTCAAAGACACCGGCATCGGCATTCCGGAAGGCAGACAGGAAGCCATATTTGAACGTTTTATCCAGGCTGATATCGCAGATGTCCAGG
>JBAXUL010000156.1:0-7360 GCA_037129695.1 Prolixibacteraceae bacterium | reverse complement strand
GTTTTCCCAAAGCATGATAAATAAATGCTTAAAGGTATTTCAATTCATCCGATTTAAGTGAATTGACCCCATTACATAAATATTAAATATATGTGACATTCCTGTTACAAATTGATGCAATTATAGTACATATCAATTGACTAACAATAACTTACATTCTCACGATTGGGCATAGTGAAAATAGCTATGCCACTACCTGCAAAACAGCCATTGTACCCTTTTTTCAATCCCATTAACATTGCTTAACACTTTTAATTCCTATTTATGTACAAATTGTTTTGCATTTCTCTCCTTCTTTTAGCTTCACATCTCAATCTGAATGCGGCAACTCTGCGCGGCAAGGCGAAAGAATCAAATACCGGAAAAGAACTTCCCGGTGCGACAATCTATCTTGTAGAGTTGAAAAAAGGAGTTCAGGCCGATGGAAGCGGTTCATTTTTTATCAAAAATATTCCAAACGGGGAATACACCATCCAATGCAGCTATATCAGTTTCCAGACGATAGAAAAAAAAATAACCTTCAGGAACAATGAAGACGCGGTAGTCGATTTTAAACTTATACCCAAGGATACTGAATTGGGTGAGGTAGTCGTCACAACAAATGCCAACAGGGGAACCGATGTTAGTGCTCGTTTGACAGAGAAACTTGCCGACCAGGTTATCAATGTTATCAGTTCCAAGACCATAGAATCTTTGCCTGATCTGAATGTCGCGAATGTGATGCAGCGCGTATCGGGCGTATCCATGGTGAAAAATTTTGCCGGGAATAATACTGAAGCAATTATCCGTGGAATGCCTCCCCGGTACAATAGCGTTTTGGTAAACGGCACCACGGCTCCAAGCACCAGTGGTTCAACGCGTTCAGTACCTTTGGATATCATTCCGTCCAACCTTGTGGGAAGAATTGAGGTTACAAAAGCCCTTACATCCGACCAGGAAGCCAACGGATTGGGTGGTTCTGTCAACGTTGAAATGAAGGATGCCCCGGAAAAGCCATTATTTTCCATCGATGTGGCCTCAGGGTACAACCAGTTCTTTTTCAACAATAAGATGTCAACCTTCGACCACGGGGTTGTAAACAGAAAGGATCCCGCCGCGCGGTTTGGGAATGATTACCTCGCAAATCTAACCGATTTCACGAGGGAAAATATGATCATCACACAAAAAAATGCGAGCCCGGATCTAAACGGAAGTTTTTCGTTCGGCCATCGTTATCTGAAGAATAAATTTGGGATTCTTGTTTCCGGAACTGCAACAAACACGAACCAGGGTATTATCAATAATTATTCCGGCTACGATTATACCACAAGCAACACCTATATTCTGACAGGGAAAAGTACCTCAAAATATTTCACCCAGGCTTTGAGGCTGGGATCGAACGTGAAGATGGATTACAGGTTCAACGATAAGAACCGGATTAGCCTGCACAGTTCATTGTTCCGCCTTACCGAAGACCGTGTACGGCACCAGGCCGATACAACCTCCGAAATCAACTGGGGCCGGGTTGGTGCAACGGATATTACCAACATTGATATTTCATCACTGGCCAGCGCTAATCTGCAAGGACATCATGAGGTGCTAAGTAATCTTGATATTGACTGGTCTATCATCTATTCAGTTGCCACCTCCCAATCCCCTGACCTGGTCACAGTCAATTACGTCCAGATTATTCATCCCGTAGTACAGCCGGTTTATTTAAACTACAAGAGTTGCGTCACGAGGGGATGGCAGCACAACCTGGATGAGGATGAAACTGCTTTCTTGAATGTTAAGTACAAGCCAATCCTATTCAATCATTTGGTTGAGCTAAAGGTTGGTGGAATGGCCCGAAAAAAATTCCGGAACAATTATGCGAACGATTATACCTTTGACGCGCCATTAAATAACCCGCCAAATCCAGACATTCGTACTGTAATTGTGACCCAAAACAGCAATGACCAGCAACGAAGCGGTAATCCGGTGAACAACCCTGGAAATTACAAGGCAACAGAGGACATTCAGGCCGGCTATGCCCAGATCAAGACAAATATTGGCAAATTGCAGGTGTTAACGGGAGTCAGGGCCGAATTTACCTACCAGACCAACTACCACAGTGAAACGCAGAATGTACTGGTCCCATTCACCCAGAACAGGTTTTATTACTTCGATGTTCTTCCCAGTCTGCATTTAAATTATGTGTTCGATGATAAGCGCAACCTTCGCGTTTCTTTCTATCAGGGAATCAGCAGGCCGAATTATACCGAACTGGTTGATTTTCACGCCCAGAGCGTCTATGGTGGTTCGAACGGAAATGCGCATCTTAACCACTCGACAGGTACTTGCTTTGATGCACGTTATGAGATATATCCCAACAAAGAGGAGGTTTTTACAGGTGGTGTCTTCTACAAAAAGATTGAAAAACCAATTGTTGACCTTCTTTCCAACAACAACGTAACGAGTCCGATGAATTTATCCGATCCATGTACGAATTATGGATTTGAACTAGTCGGACTAAAATATTTCGGAAATTTCGGATTCAGCGGCAATTATACATTTACAAGTTCAGCCATGAAGTATCCGGGTAAGATTTCCTACCCTACCCCGGATGCGGTCAATAAACAGACTGAAACCATCCCGCTGGTAGGTCAATCACCCCACATCATCAATGCCGCACTCATTTACAGGGACATTGAAAAAGGTTTTAAATGCCAGGTCATTTATACCATGCAGGGGAAAAACCTGAAACAGATCAGCTCCTACTATGCCCAGGATGTTTACCAAATGGCCTTTCATGATCTGGGCGCCACGATCGAGAAAAAGATATACAAGAATTTTTTGATCTATGCCAAGATCAATAACCTGCTGAATTCAAAAGTTGAGTATGAATCCAAAGGTGGTGTTCATATCAGGGATGTTTCCACCAGCATGAGCTTTCTTGCAGGAATTAAATACAATTTATAAATCATTTTATTATCACTTAAATTACCAGTTAAATGAAAAACAAAAGCTTATTTTTCTTGATTGCAGCGCTCATGCTCGGAGCTTCGGGCTGCAAAAAAGCCGGAGACGATGTGATCGACGCAACAGCAAATTATCCTCTGCCACCTGCCAGCTATGTCAAAAGCCAAAACCTGACTGGCATCCTGAAAGGTACCCTGAAACAGGATTCAATCTATTATCTGACCGGCAATGTAGCTGTCAAAAAAGGTGATACACTGGCTGTTCAGCAAGGTGCTACCATCATTGCAAAAGGAAATTACCAGTTCCAGATTTCAGGTACGCTGTTATGCCTGGGAACAGAGGCGAAACAAGTGACCTTTACCTCCAATGCACCCACTAAATTGTCAGATGTCGCTTTGAACAAAGGTCAATGGGGCGGTTTCGTTTTTGATTCGACAGCAGTTTATGTTTACATGAGATACACCCACGTAAATTATACAGGTGGACCCGATTCAGGTGGAAGCCCACAGGCTACATTTGATGTAGCAGCCAGTCAGACATACAATGGCGGCGCCCATATCGTTATGGAAGACTGTTGGTTGTTTGGAGGGATTGATGACGGAATCCATTTGGCCGGAAATATAACGGTCAGCATGAAAAGGAACGTCATACAGCACCTTGGAGGACCTGATGGTGAGTCCATGAATATCAAGGCCGGTGTAAAAGGGGATATCTCCTACAACTACATCTGGAGCGCCGCCAATAACGCGATAAAAATTGAAACAGGTAAAACGGTATTGATTCCACAGTCCAGTCTGAATATTTATAACAATACGATCATTGATGGCGGTTGGAGAAAAGTTGGGGAAGCCACCAATTCAATCCTTATTGATAAATGGGCAAGAGCCAATATTTACAACAATGTAATGGTCGGGAACAATACAGGGATCAATATAACTACGAAAGCGGATACAACAAATACAAAATACGGATACAACCTTATCTTTGGTATTAATGCAGCATCTGCCCCATGGATTTACCCTGCAGGTTCTGCCGGTAAGAAGCAGGCAACTGACATTACAGGTGCTACAACGGATTTATGTAATTCAGTCTTTACAACCTGGATCCCACCTGTAACAACGCTTCCTGACAACACCGTAACAGACAGCAATGTACCAAGCCTGAAAACAGGATCACCGGCTATTGGCAAAGGAATTGCAACTGCTCCGTTTGCCTACTTCACAACCCCTTCGGCTACAGGTAAATTAGGCACTTCCGACGTTGTAAACAAGGATATGGGCGCCTATCCAACTGATGGATCAGGTAACAAGCATATGCCAACCAGTCAACCCATCCAATAATCCTGATACTTAAGAAAAAATGAAGAAATTATCAATATTTGTCTTTGGCATTCTCCTTGTAGGTTCAGCATTCGCGGGCAATGCACCTAAGACGGCGTACAAGATTGTCAACAAAATCCACCTTCAGGGTGATGAAAAATGGGATTATCTTTTCTCGGATGATGCTGCAGGTCTCCTTTATGTCTCTCATGGAAACATGGTACAGGTTGTTGACGAGGCTAAGGGCGAAATGGTCGGAAAGATCGAGGGGTTGAACGGAGTACATGGCATCGCCATTGCTCCGGCTCTGAACAAAGGGTTCATAAGCACCAAAAACGATAATTCTGTAACTATTTTCGATACCAAAACCTACAAGGTAATTCAGAAACTTGAAGTTACAGGAAAAAGTCCCGACGCGATACTTTTTGATAAATTCAGCCAAAAGGTTTTCGTTTTCAACGGACATTCCGACAACGTAACCGTACTGAATGCAGAAACCAATGCCATCGTTGCTACCATTGCCCTGCCTGGAAACCCTGAGTTTTCGGCCACAGACGGTAAAGGTAAAATTTACGCCAATATTGAAAACAAGAGCAGTATTGTGGTCATCAATGCCACTACCTTCAAGGTGGAAAATGTGTGGCCCCTTGCTCCGGGAGAAGAGCCAACAGGCCTCGCCCTGGATAACGAAAATCACCGTTTGTTCAGTGTTTGTGCCAATAAACTGATGGTAGTCGTCGACGCCGAAACAGGAAAAGTAATCACCACATTGCCTACCGGCGAAAAGACCGACGGCGCGGCATTCGATCCTACCCTCAAATGTGCCTATAGTTCAAATGGCGCCGGCACAATAACTGTTGTGAAAGAGGAGAACAAGGATACGTTTGCCGTTTTGGAAAACATTCCTACACTAAAAGGGGCCAAAACCATTGCCGTAAACAAAAAGACGCATCATATCTATGTTCCAACGGCTGAATTTGATGCAACACCTGGTGTGGAAAAGCCCAAAATGCTTCCGGGGACTTTCGTCGTCCTCGATATTGTACCACAACTTTGATCCTCTGCTTCTGAATCTGTCATGCGAATCAACTTTATAATAAGCACCTGTGAATTTGAAATTTACATTTCAATCACAGGTGCTAATTTGAATAATTACAGAAGTTGGAGGTTGATGGAAAAAGAAATTTTGGCACTTCCTGGGTTTATATCGATTGATCAAAAGGAAGACCTTGCATAAGTGATTAAATCTTCACGTTAACCAAACCAAAGTATATGAGAACATCCTTATTGTCTATCCTTTTAGCCGGTATTGTGGTTGTACTATTTTCTGAACACTCCGTTTCTCAGGTTGGAGTTACCACGAAACAAGCCTCATTCGAATCAAATCAACATCTCGATTCACTAAAAAATATTGCTGCATCGAAAATAGAAGAAAACTATGCAATACCAGATTTTACCAGGCTAAGAAAAGCCATTGTAAGTTCTAAAACAGGTTCGGAGGCAAGCATAATAAAGATACTGGAGGAAGCCTTGAAAAATCTTCGGCCAAAAGAAACCCCCTATTGTGTAGTTGTAAATATTAACGGAGACCCGTCCTCCCAAATGGCATTCAATTGGTTCACCAATGCCGGGGTACAGGGAGGCAAAGTTCAGATAATAAAAGGCATGGTATCAAGTCCGGCAAAATTTGCAAGACCGATGTTAACGGTAGATGCGAAAACTTTTCCTGCCAACGACCTGAATTATTCTGTCAAATCGAATGGACTTTCTACTCAGGCAGGAATTGCCGACAATTCCAAAAGAAGCTATACGGTGAACAAGGCCATCGTAACCAACCTCAAACCGAATACCGAATATTCCTTCAGAGTCGGAAGTGAAGGGAACTGGAGCGATATCGGGACATTCAAGACGGCAACCGGTAAAAAAACTGATTTTTCCTTTTTATATACCACTGATCCGCAAGCCAATAACGATGAAATGTTCAATATTTCCCAAAAAACTACGCATACCGCTCAACGTATGTATCCGGGGGCCAATTTCTGGTTGACTTGCGGTGACCTTGTGCAATCAGACAAAAGCAATAATTCGGAATGGGAATGGGAACAATTCTTTTCAACCCAGCAGGATCTTTTCCTTCATATTCCATTTGCACCCATTCTCGGGAACCACGACAAATCGGCCAACAAAAACTTTACTTCCCATTTCAATACTTCATCCACAGATTTCGATGTCGCAATGTCAACTTCTCCGGGAAGTGTTTATTCGTTTGTATACGGCAATGCACTCTTTCTCGCCATGAGTTTCGAGGACTACGATAAACCGGGATACTTGGAATCATTGGCCAAATGGATGAAGAACCAGGTAGCTGATCATGCTGGTTTAAAATGGAGAATAGCCTACTATCACAAGACTTTGTATACAGGATCACACAGCCATCAGGATGATTCGGATGGTAAACTGATCCGCGACAGGTTTGCTCCTCTTTTTGACAGTCTGAAAATAGATCTTGCCCTCCAGGGCCATGACCATATTTACGAAGTGATAGGGCCTGTTAAGGGTAAAAATCTCGTTCCTGACGCTGTAAAAAACCAGATGCAGGTGCCTGTCAATCCGAGAGAAAATGTTACTGGCCGGTTAAACGGAGTATTTAATGTTAAGGAAGGTACGGTTTATCTCCTGAATAACTCCGCCGGCAAGAAAAAATATGAACCCAAAACCAAAGCCGAGATGGATTCAACAGAAACCAGGCTTGGTATAAAAAATTACTTTGGTTTGTTCTCGGGAAGATTCGGACAGACCGGACGACCTACTTTCAGCAACATCGCAGTCACCAGGGATACCATTACAGTTTCAACCTTCGAAGTCTTTGATGAAGGCAATGCATCCCTTTTTGACAAAATAAAACTGGTAAAATAATCCACCTTGAATAAAATGAGGAATAAATACATATTTACTATTGCATTACTGCTAAGTCTATTTAATGGATTCTCCTTGTTCGCACAAGACAGCCGGTATGCAGACGCGGTAAGCTCCGTTTGGCCAAAAGGGAAAGGGTTAAGCTTTTTTATTGTAAGCGACCCGGGACGCAATGGATTCGATCA
>JBAXUL010000155.1:0-7538 GCA_037129695.1 Prolixibacteraceae bacterium | reverse complement strand
ATTTGGTTCAGCGGATTCGAGGACATCGCGTCTCTGTAATATTTCATCCTCTCTCAACGTCTGTTTTGAACACGCAGAGATGATGAAAAGAACCATAAGTGCAAATAATATCTGTTTTTTCATAATTCCAATAGATTAACGATTAAAAATCGAATGATAATTTGAATCCATATGATCCGATTGAAGGTAGTGCTTTACTGACAATACCCTGACCTGAACCGATTCCCTCAAATGCTGATTCGGGATCACAATGGGCATCATCTTTGTTCCACTGGAAGATGTTCCTTCCGACAAAACCTATCACAACATTATCAATACTCAATTTTTTGGTAAAACGGGAAGGAAGGGTATAGTCCAATGTTACCTCCTTAAGTTTAAAATTAGTTGCATCGCGCAGCAAAGTTTGCGGGAATGCATACAATTCCTGACCCAATAGCAGACCGGGTAATCCCCAGAAAGTAGCCAAAGGATCTGCACCATTCACGATGTAATCGTTGTCATTTTTAGGATCACCACCAGGTTTCAGCCAAACGCCTTTCATGTAACAGGCATCATCCGTCCTAACATTGGTACCATACAAGGAGTAAGTTTGTACAAGGTTAGCCATAATCGGGTATTTCATGGCTGAAGCAGCCGGCCATGGATAACCGCCTGAAGCGGCATCGCGACCTCCTGATTCATAGTCATTCGGACCATTGACCTTGTCTCCCATGGTAAACAAGGAGTGACCATTGGTGACGGTTCCGCGCTCCAGATCAGAAACATACTGACCACCCATTCTAAGGCTTCCGACCAATCCCAATCTTAGGTTTTTCCATTTAACTGAGGTATTCATACCCAGAATAAAATCAGGATTGTAGTTACCGATCGATTTTCTGTCGGCTTCATTGGTAGAATATTTCCAGTCGGTACCGCTGTCAGCGATAACCAACATACCTGCATATTTACTGGTTGAAGGCATTCTCTGGAAGGTTCTGGATGCCCACATGGTACCAATACGCTCACCTTCAGCCAATCTGATGCTGAGGTTGGGTCCGTTGCCATAGAAAGTATATCCGTTAGGAACATATTCCTTTGAGAGTTTGGTAATCTTTGAATCGACCTTACTGTAATTAATACCAATATCCCAGTTCCAGTCTTTGGTACGAACAGGATTCAGGTTAACTGAAAACTCAAAGCCCTTAGCCTCCACTGTTCCTACGTTGGTTAACATACCGCCGTAACCTACTCCTGGGGAAGTCGGGATAAATCCCTGCTGGTTGTCGTGAATTTTCTTGTAAACAGTAAATTCAGCGGATATCCTGCGATCGAGCATGGCAATATCAAAACCCCCTTCATAGGAAGTCGTTACCTCCGCCTCAATATTCGGATCTACCAGGTTTCCCCCAATGTTGACAATTTTAGTGCTTCCATAGTCCAATCCACTAAAACTAAAGGTATTATTGCTTCTGGGCTTCCCAATTCCGTGTCCGACCTGTGCAATACCTGCTCTCAGTTTTAACAAATTGATTACCTCGGGTAATTTAAATGTAGTAGAAGGTAACCAACTCAAAGAAACGGATGGATAAAAATGCTGATTCTTATCCTCTTCAAGAATTCCGCTCCAGTCATTTCTTCCGGATACGTCAAGGAACAATTGATGGGAATATCCCAACTGTCCTGTTCCGTAAACACTCTGCGATTTACCGATACCCCAGCTATTTGAAGCTGTTAAGGTTCCTGCAACCGCATTGCTCAGTGAGTAGTCATTGGCCCTTACCAGTTTTTCAGCATTGGCCGAATAGTTGTAACTGTTACCAAATGCATAATTGTAACCCAGTGTGGCACTGGTTGAAAATTTGCCAAAATCCTTGTCCCAGATCAACATCAAATCGTTCTGGACATTTAATCCATTGCTCGCCTGAATGGCATATTTACCATCCCGCATATTCGAATCGGAAAAGTCTTTGCCACGTTTGTATTCGTAATTGTCTCCATTGTAATCGATACCGGTGCGGACCATCATTTTCAACTCCTTCATCAGCTCGATATCCAATTGGGCCTTGCCAAAAAAGTTGTCTTTGCGGTAGGTATTAATTTCCGAATAGACATACATATAAGGGTTATCTGCATAAGGAGTTCCATCTGGTTTATAATAGGGAGCGTTCTGCTTAACCCCTTCGAAACCGGTTTTCCAGACAGTCTGCATTTCTTTGATCGGTTGCAAATGCGACAGGAAACTGTAAGTCAAAAGTTTGACAACCTCACTGTTGGCTGATGTCTTATTGGGACTGTATTGACCCATATAATTGCCATTAACAGAGATTTTCATTTTTTTGGAGATGTTGTACTCCGCGTTGAAGTTGGCATTGATACGGTCAGTACGGTTATTGGGCATAACACCAATATTCACCATCTTTCCGATACCAAAACGGAAGGATCCATCCTTGTAATTGCCTGCTACACTGGCATTGAAATTCTGAGTAGCACCCGTTTGCATGAATTCTTTCAGACGGATCTCGTTGGCAGCAGCAAATGGCCTCGTTTCAATCCGCTGTGTAAGTGTATTGTATTGGTCGATCGGGTAATTGACAAAATCAGAAAATTTTGCACCCCAGTCATAACCTTGTCCCGGTATAACACTGGAAGCTCGAACGCCAATACCATACTCTGTTTGGGTTCTGAAAAAATTGAATGGCTTGTCCCAGAAAACGGAAGTGTTAACAGAGACTCCGATTCCCTTCTTGCCGCCTTTTCCGGTTTTTGTGGTGATCATAATGACACCGTTTCCTGCAGAAGATCCATATAGGGCACCTGCACTGGCACCTTTCAGAACTGAGATGCTTTCAATGTCATCAGGATTCAGCTGCGACAAAAGGTTTCCAAAGTCAGCTCCGTTTCGGTTGTCAATACTTGTTGTTCCCATTGGGATACCATCAATAACGAACAATGGCTGGCTGGATGCAGTTGAAGACTGCACATTCAAACTCGTTGCACCACGGATGGTCACAAAGACAGATCCTGCAGGATCCGTACTCGTAGAGGTAAAGTTAACCCCGCTGACGCGGCCATCAAGCGATTTGACCAGGTTGGCATTTCCACCCCTTGCCAGATCATTGGATTTCACCTCCGAAACTGAATATGCCAGAGATTTCTTCTCCCTTGAAATTCCGAGTGCGGTAACAACCACCTCGTCAACTCCAATTGAACTGGAAACCAGAGAAATATCTATTTTTTTCTGACCTGAGATCACAACCTCTTTCGATTGCATTCCAACGAAAGAAAAAACCAGTGTACCATTCGCCGGAGCCTGCAGTGAAAATTTTCCGTCAAAATCGGTAACTGTTCCGGTTGAAGATCCTTTCACTACCACACTGACACCCGGTAAAGTTTGCCCGGTATCATCCTTGACACTACCTGTGACAATATTTTGAGCAAAAAGGCCGCTGGATACAACCATTAAAATGCACAGAAACATTGCTTTAAGCATTTTTCTCTTCATCATAAATAATTTTTGTTAGTTGTAATATTTGCTGAAATTTGATATTTTTTTATTAATAACTTGATGTGGCATTTTCCTGACAATTAAGTAAAAACCACTTGATGCGTTCAATTAATTGACTACCTGAAAGGTCAGGTTCAAAGCCAACATTGGTTTGGCACCATATGAAGGATGAGCATAAAAAACAATTGCATTCATTTCTGTATCAGTCAATTTTTTAATGATACATTCTGAAGTAAAATCCTTAACACCAAGAAATCCCCCACCATTGAAACTAAGGGTCATTACTTTTGGATAGGTTACATTACCAAGAGGAGTAGAAATTGTCAAGTCCTTACCTTCATTGATGGTAAAGGTGGCAGCAGTAGGAGGAGTGAATGCTTTTGCATATGCCAGTCCGAGATCTGCATAATAGGTTGCCATTGCAACACCATTACCCATACAATAGGCTAAACTTGAAAATATTCCACCACCTTTTGAATTGATCGTCATGGTACCATCGCTTTTAAAGACAAATTCATCCAGGTAGGCAGCACCTAATCCAACAGAATTCAAAACCCCACCAAATTTATAGGCATCTGGAATCTGCGAGGTAAAGGTTGCATTTGCAAAGGTCACGTCAAAGAATGCCGCACCGCTGTTAATTTTCCACTTTCTTGATTTAGCAGCAGCAGGAGTTCCGCCCGTCAGGTATTGCATCTGGGTCTTCGCTGGTATGACAATTTTATTGGAGGTGGTAACCTCTCCTCCTGCGCCTTTGATAGTCAGACTTACCGTTATGTTGGTAGGTGTTGCAGCCTGAGTATAGGTATGAACAGGGGAAGGAAAGGTATTGATGTAACTTCCGTCGCCAAAATCCCATTCATATTTACTTTCATTGGTTACTACAGCAGTAAATGTGACTATACCATCATTAACTGCAGCAGTAAAAGAGGCTGTTGGTGCAGGTGTTTCTTTTTTACAGGTGACAAACAATATCAACCCTAAAAAAACGAAACCGGCTAATTTGATTTTTTTCATAGAAATTACATTTAAAGTTAAATAGTATTCATTACACAATTTATAATCAAGGAAAATGTAGACTTCAACTCACTATTTTGCCAAAAATCACTAAACCGCTCAATTCAAACGGATAGGATAAAAATAACTAATGAGGAAATTTTTAAAATCCATCACTTAGATATCTCCTGGCAGTTGCAAACTATCATGTAATAGTATATCCAAAATTGTTTTGGAATCGGGTTGGATAGCCTGAAATCAAAACAATCTCATTGGTTTGCAAAATTTGTCAGTTGAAGGAAAGAACGTTAATAATTGATTATTAAAATGTTAGTTGACCATTTTATCATCAGGTTGAACAAGTAGTCTTAATTTAGAACTTTGAAATGAAAGTTGACATTTTGGACTAAAACTTTACAATAATAGTTAAAAAACCTTAACTAATGATTTTTTGAAATGAAAAATTGAATTATTTATATATTTCTGAGTTAATCAATTACTATGGTTAATATTCCGTTATAATCAAGCATAATAGTTTCAATTAGGGTCAATTTTTGCCGCATTCTCTCTATTGAAACCTTGAATACTTCAAATCAAAAAAATGAATTTCAGCTTCAAGGCCTTTGATAAAATCTCAAATTAACCTCATTTAACCATTCTGACAGGCATCGAGCTCATACCGAATTTCAATATTCCTCCATTGGCTATTTCACTGTGCCTGAGCCTTGTACCATTGATAAGTTTTCCATTAAGCCAGATATTCGAGACATACCTGTTATCATTTGAATAATTTTCTGTTGTGATGTGCAATACTTTATCCCCCAAATGAATACTGGCTTCCTTGAAAAGCGGCGCACCGAGTTCGTAATAGTCAGATCCGGCAATAGGATAAAACCCTAGCGAGGCAAAGAGATACCACGAGGAGAGTGTTGCCCCGTCATCATTTCCATCTAATCCTTCGGCATTGACATCGTATTTGTGGTCCAGAATCCAGCCCGACCATTTCTGGGTCAGGTCGGGACGACCGGCTTCATTGAACAGATAGGCCGAATGAATATCAGGCTCATTGCCATGCCAATAGTAAGAACCGGGGTTCCAGCTGCACATGGCTGGATCTGATTTCTCGAAAAAATCATTCAGCTCTCTCACAAAGGAATCGTTGCCGCCAAACAGCGAAATCAAGCCTTTCGGGTCATAAGGTACCGCAAACCTCCATTGCATGCCACTTCCCTCCACATAATCCTTCGTATACTTTCCGTTGGAATCGAAATAAGATAACTTAAGCGGATTAAACTGAGCAGAAAAATTGCCTTTTGAATCACGTGACTGAAAAAATCTGGTTGCAGGGTTCCACATGTTCCTGTAGTACCCTGAATGCGCATAAAATAATTTCGCATCCTCTTTGTAACCAAGTGAATCTGCCAGGACAGCAATGGAATGATCGGCCCACGCATACTCAAGCGTCCGGGAGACAGCCTTGTCCATCAAATCAGTAGGGCAATAACCATATTGGTTGTATTCGCTGATTCCGCTCCTTCCGCCAAAACGGGTTCCCTTCGGCGTAGGATTCAAGGCCAGAAATTTCATTCCTTCATACGCACTTTTGACATCAAAATCACGGATTCCTTTCTGGTACGACTCTGAAATGACCATATCTGCAGGTGAACCCAGCATGGAACCGGTGTATCCTGTGCCGGAAGGCCATCTGGGAAGCCAGCCGCCCTCTTCCTTCATCCTGACCAGGGAAACCAGCATGTCCCGCTGTTCCTTCGGTGCTATCAAATTGTACAAAGGGTGAAGTGTCCTGAACGTATCCCACAGCGAAAGGTCTGTATAATAGTTGAATTCTTTGGCTTGATGTACCTTTTTGTCGAATCCTGTATATTCACCATTGACATCCTGAAACAACGTTGGCATCTGGAAAGATCGATAAAGCGCAGTGTAAAAGATCGTTTTCTGATTGTTATTGTCAAATTCAGGCTCGATCAGCGAAAGCTTTTCTTCCCATTGGTTACCGGCTTCCTGAACAAGTGACTCAAAAGATTTTCCTCCTGTTTCCATCTCGAGGTTTTCGCGGGCATTGGCAATGCTGACGTGGGAAATCCCAAGCCTCAGTTCAACAGGCTGACTTGAATTTTCAAAAGAAATATCCACCCCCAGGCTCGTTCCTGTTCCCTTCAATTGTCCGGTCAGGGCAGTGGTACCGTCCCAAATCTGCGATTTCGAAATTGGCCTGTCAAAACGTGCAAAGAAATAGACTTTGATCCCTCCGTACCTTCCGGAAAACGTCCCGAACGTTTTGACCTCGCCCTCAAGTTCGCTTTTGTCGGGGCGAATGGTCAGGCCGCCTCCCTCTACCCTCTTGTCGCCCAGAATACTGCAAACATCGATCAATAGGTGGGGCTGTTTTCCAACGGCAAAAGTATACCTGTGAATGCCTGTCCGCATGGATGAGGTAAGTTCAACCAGAACAGCGGGATTTTTCAGACGAACTGCATAATATCCAGGAAAAGCACGTTCATCTTCATGGCGGTAATCGTAATATTTTTCACTGATGTACTCTTTCCATCCATTTTCGGATGTTGAAGGAATGACTCTGAAGTGACCACCATCTGTGGCCCCCGTGCCGCTCAGTCGGGTATGACTAAATCCAATAATTTGATTGTCAATAAAATAGTACCCTGAAGTATTGTATGCTTTTCTGCGGAAAAAGGAGGATTCCGTATCCGGACTTAACCTTGCCACACCAAATGGTCTGGATGCACCAGGGAAATTATTGGCACAAACCCAAAAATATCCTCCGGTTCCTATAAACGGCTGAACATTTTGCCCAAGCTTGCCGGGTTGAAACGCAGTTTGCATCGTACCGAATGGTTGGTTGTTGCGATAGGAAAAATAGCTGTAAACCGCACCTATAAAAATGACGGCAATAGTCAGTAGCACGCAAATGGCCAATAAAATTTTCTTCAATAAGTTCATTTTCAGTTATTATGTATTAAAATGGGTCACGCAAAGCTCGCAAAGTGACGCAAAGAGAATGCTTTTCCCTCCTTGCGTC
>JBAXUL010000154.1:0-7815 GCA_037129695.1 Prolixibacteraceae bacterium | reverse complement strand
TAGCGCGCGTCGTTCGGGACGACGAGGCCGCAGGTTCAAATCCTGTCACCCCGACCACACATAATCATAAAGCCGCAGTAAATCAATTATTTACTGCGGCTTTATGATTATGTGTCCGGATCGAAATCACCATCCATTCTTCAAGGAATAAAAACTCCTGCAGTTCGATGCAGATTAAATCTTTACTTAACTGTCACATTCAGGTCTGACAGTGCATTAAGGTTGTCGGTTTGGATTGTATTCGGATGCAGTTGAATGGATTTGGTCAGCTCCTCTTTGGAGTTGGGAGTCCAGAGTTCTACAATTAAACCGTTTTTCTGTGCGCGAGTCACTTCGGCCTCTGTGAGTGTAGTCTCATTGAATATACAACTAACTCCATCATAACCCAATGCCAGTGCATCATCAATCTGCTTCGGGAAAGAAACCTCCTTTTGCATACAAACCTTAATCCCCGGTATCAGTTGGTGAACCCGTTTGCAAAAAGTGGCATCATATACCTCTACGATGATTTTTCCGGGGGATTTAACAGACGGCAGGACTTTGGCGAGGTTATCTGCAAATTTTGCAAGATACATTGCTTCCCCTCCAATAACAGGTTTGTTCAGGCTGTCCACCGGATAATCAAGTTTGATATGCAAGGAAATATAATACGGATTGGAAGACTGGTTCCAAATGGTTAGGAGCTCAGTTAATTTGTAGATCCTGTCCTGAGTTCGCGAAGTACAAATATTTAGCGCAGAGATTTCGTTATCCCTGGACAGTATAATGGTCTTTCCTGAAATAGCCTTGCAGGATGAGTTGGAAAGGTCCATGTTGTGGTACAACCAGATGGTGCCATCCAGGCTCATCTGGAGATCAACCTCTACACCGGATAGTGTTGTCAGCCCTTTTTGGATGCCGGTCAGGGTATTCTCTACAAATGCAGGATTCAAGGAACTGTTTCCACTACCTTTGTGCCCAAGAAATTGAACGGAAGTCGCCGTAGGAGGTGATGTCACAGTATCTTTTTGGCAACTGTAGCAAAGAACGAAAATGGCAAGGACCAGAAAAATCCGGTTTAGAAGGAGAAAACTATTTTTGGTCATAAGGGATACCATTAAAATTTGGGCCAATATACTGATTCTAACTCTGAACGAATCCTGTTTTCAGGCTAATTGCCTGGAAACTGATGTAAATTTGAATATTCCAGCCGGAAATAAATTAATTTTAAACATTTTCGAGTGTATGGTTTCCCTGTGGTTAACCATTTGATAGATTATTGAATATGAAGAAAATAAAGTTGGGTATTTTGGTATTGTTTTACTTTTTGATGAAAATCGATTTGTGCATTGCGCAGGAAAATTCATCCCTTGGTCACTCCTTGCTGGATCAGTTGATTGTATCTTCCGGCGGTCAGTCGAAGAGATCTTCCAGCACAGATCCCAACTTCAATGGCAATGGTGATTCTAGGTTGATTTCGCCCGGAGAAACACTCGTACTCGCCGACCTCGAGGGACCGGGTATCATCCGGCACCTCTGGAATACCTCCGCCTCGCTGAATCCTTATTCTGCAAGGGCTTTGGTTATCAGGATCTATTGGGACAATGCCGAAAAACCGAGTGTGGAAGTCCCTCTGGGTGATTTTTTTGGGGTGGGGCAGGGAGCAAATGTCGACTTTCAATCCTATCCGGTAAATACCTCCTCGCATGGCCGTTCACGAAACTGTTTCTGGAGCATGCCATTCAGAAAACATGCGAAAATTACTGTCTCAAATGATCAGGCCGGTTTTGGACCTGCCTATTTCTACTATTATGTGGATTGGGAGAAAGTCAAGGCCCTGCCCGGGGATGTTCTTTATTTTCATGCCAGGTACCACCAACAGTCCAAGGCAAAACCCGGAGATCACCTCATTCTGAATACCTCCGGTCGTGGAAATTATGTAGGAACTGTTTACTCCGTTCTTCAGACTGTTAATGGCTGGTTTGGTGAAGGAGATGACCGGTTTTTCATCGATGGGGAAAAGAACCCTTCCATCCAGGGTACCGGCACCGAAGATTATTTTGGAGATGCCTGGGGTTTCAGGGAGTTTGCAGGTTCCTTCAACGGAGTACCTCTGTACGAAGGACCAATGGCCGGAGATCGCGTTTCTGCCTTCCGATGGCACATCATGGATCCTATCAGGTTCAGTAAGTCGTTGAGATTTTCCATCGAACACAGGGGAAGCTATGTCGATGACGACGGCAAGGAGTTGTCAAGATCAGATGAACGGGCTGATTGGGTGAGTTCAGTAGCTTTCTGGTACCAGACACCGATCACCTTTTCGGAAACCGCGCTGCCACCTGCTTCGGAAAGAATTCCTCCTTACCAGATTCTGCTTGCATCGGATCTGAAGTTCAGGGCCAATCCTGACAAAACCGCCAAAGAAAAAACAGGAATCGATTTCGTACCCGGGAAGCCTGACGGAGAGATTGAATTCGAGTTTGAGGTCAAGGATTCAGGAAAATTCAAGATTTGGGCTGTGCTCGTCGACAATCTGTTTGGCAGCCAATACCAGCCATTTATCGATCAACAAACTGCTGGTCCGGTACTTGACATGATCAGCAAGGGCGGTGACTGGAAAGGTTTCGATTTGGGTGTCTTTGCACTTGAAAAGGGGAAGCACATCTTTCGGTTACAGGGCAGGGGAGCCTCTCTTCGGCATCGTCCCTCTATTCCCGAAAAATATGCAGTGGGAGTCAGTAGTTTATCCCTGCTTCGTCTGGAAAGCCTTTGATTGCAGGTTAATCTTTGGTATACGCTTATTTAAGTAAAGGAAAAGAGTAATGTTCCTACCTGTCCATAAATTGATTTATATGGTCAGAAATTAAGCAGGCGATTAGGTTTTGTCCTGAAAATTGAATTAAATTTATGGACTTCTTAACACACATTGGCAATCGTGACAAGTTATACCTCCTATAACATCCATCCTGCACTGAGATTGATTTTGACGAATTTCCAGGGAACAATTCAAATCAGTGATGTAATGCAAATGACCCTGAAATTCATTAATGACAAGGAATACGATGCATCCTATGACTTGATTATGGATTTTAGAGATTCTATCGCTTTTGGATTTAAATTGGATTTGATGGATTACATTGAGTTTTTTAAGAAATCCATCAGTTTGAAAAATAGAATCCAGGTGGGCATCATGTACAGTACTCCCAATCAAAAGTTCCTGTTGTCCATTTACAAGCCCATCGCCAGTTTGCTTAAAATGGATGTAGGAGATTTTGAGAAAATCGACAGTTGCCTTCAATGGATGGGATACACAGAAAATGATCAGCTTTTAATCAAGGAGTCATTGGAGAAGATGAAATACAAACCATCAGAAGAAGATTATTCCAATGCTGATCATAAGGAGTGACAATATTACCCAACCGCATATTCCTTTACTATCAGAAAGATTTTCACGCAATAATCCGCTGAATTCATCCCTGAATATCGTTGTTAAATTCCTGAACATCAAATTTTACGCATGGAAATCGAATCTGCCAACTGAAGGATCCATTGTATTTTTCAGACTTAGCTCATGCTCGTTTCACTCCTATTAAGTTGAAAGTTTTGAATTATCATGTTGAATTAAAATATTACCGGTGAGATTACCAACAATTTTCCTTTCACTTCTTTTTCTTCATGCAGGTTCGCTTTGGAGTCAAAGAATCTATGTTTCCCCCAGAGGGAATGACAAGAACCCGGGCACCAGGGAAAAACCTGTTGCAACCTTTTCTGCGGCACAATCCCTGGCAAGAATGACTGAACGGTCAAACCATGTTGATGTGATCTTTGCCAAGGGGATCTATTACCTTCCCCAAACCATCAATTTCACTTCTGCTGACAATCAAAATTCAGTGACTTATCGGGCAGAAGAAGAGGGAAAAGCCATCCTCAGCGGAGGAAGTCTGCTCCAACTTACCTGGCAGCCATTTCATGACGGCATTTTTGTCGCGGAGGTATCCGGGAAGCCTGAGATCGACCAGTTGTACATAGACGGGATACGTCAGCGGATGGCACGGTTTCCCAATGCCGTGGAGGGAAAGAATGTATTTGACACCTGGGATTTGAGCCACCAGCCCAAAGCCGATCCAACCAATGATCCCCTTACACCCGAACGGATTGCACGCTGGAAAAATCCTCAAGGGGGTTATATCCATGCTATGCATTCAGCACTTTGGGGCGATATGCACTGGATCATCAAAGGGAAGAACTCCGATGGTACCCTGAATGACGAGGGCGGATGGCAAAACAACAGGCCTTCCAAAATGCACCCTGTTTACAGGATGGTGGAAAATATTTTTGAAGAACTGGATGCTCCGGGTGAATGGTTTTACAATCGCGAAGAGAAGAAACTTTATTACATGCCCGAAGCAGGGACTGACCTTCAAAAAGCCAGGGTCGAAATAGTCAGGTTGAGACATTTAATAGAATTCTCCGGCAACAAAGAAAACCTTGTCAGGTCAGTCCATCTGAAAGGATTCGTTTTTCGGCATGCTGCCCGTACTTTCATGGACAACAAGGAACCGCTGCTGCGCTCCGACTGGACAGTTTACCGCGGAGGAGCAGTGATTTTCAACGGGGCAGAGGATTGCAGCATCTCCGATTGTGAGTTCGACCAGGTGGGAGGAAACACCATTTTCGTCAATAATTACAACCGGAAGATCACCATCCGTGGATGCTATATCCACCACAGCGGAGCCAATGGTATTGCCTTTGTGGGTGATACTGCAACTGTGCGTAGTCCCATGTTCAGGTATGGGAAACAGGATTTTTCAGTCATTGACAGAATTCCGGGACCAAAAGGGGACAACTATCCTGAAGATTGCCTGGTTGAGGATTGCCTCATTACCATGACCGGCCGTGATGAGAAGCAGACAGCGCCGGTTCATATCTCCATGTCACAGAAAATCAGGGTGAACCATTGTTCCATTTACGATGTACCCAGAGCCGGCATCAACATCAATGAAGGAACTTTTGGCGGCCATATCATCGAAAACTGCGATATTTTCAATACCGTTCTGGAGACCGGCGATCACGGTAGTTTTAACTCATGGGGCCGCGACCGCTACTGGACTCCCGATATCAATGAAACAGTTGCTGAAGTAGCCAAAGACCCCGGATTGCCATTCCTGGATATGACAGACCCTAACATTTTGCGCAACAACCGCTGGCGCTGCGATCATGGTTGGGACATCGACCTGGATGATGGGTCGACCAATTATTTGATTTACAACAATCTGCTGCTTAATGGCGGATTGAAAATGAGGGAAGGCTACCACCGCACTGCGACAAACAACGTCATCATCAACAACGGATTGCATCCTCATGCCTGGTATTCAGGCAGTGGAGATACATTCAAGAGTAATCTGGTTTTCAAGTCCTATCAGCCTGCCGTAATGGACAGGGCCATTGGCCGCAACGGAAAATGGGGATTGGAACTGGATCATAATTTTTATGTGGCCTCCAAGGCGGTGATGAACCGGTTTTCAATGAATGGATGTGACGGAAATTCGCTCAACGGCGATCCGCGTTTTATTGATCCCATTCATGGCGATTTCAGGGTACTGGAGAACTCTCCAGCACTGGAAACCGGCTTTGTCAATTTCCCGATGGATCAGTTCGGGGTGACCAAACCAACTTTGCGCGCACTGGCCAAAACGCCTGAGATACCTATGATTACCATAGATATCGGTACGGTGAAGCAACCGGTAGTGCATACAACCTATTCGTGGATGTCTATTTTGCTGAAGGAACCGGCAGGAGATGAATGGTCCGCGTATGGAGTCAACTTTGATTCGGGTGGTGTGGCTTTGTCTGTAGTTCCTGCAAATTCTGAAGCTTTTCGCATGGGTTTCAGAAGCGGGGATCTCATTCAGGAGATCAATGGTATCCGGATTACTTCGATAAAAAAACTGATGGAGTTTGCTTCGTCTCAAAAGAAAAAATCAGGGAAATGTATTTTCCGGGTCATTCGCAATCAGGAGAAAATGAAAATCATCGTCCGGAAGAAAAAGGTCAGCGTCATACATTTGGATAAAAAGTAAAAAGGGTGTCAATTTCATTTCGTTTTCGTCATTCTTTGTATTTTCTTTGTAAGAACATCCGGCATTTTATTTTCTCTTTGAATAGGAAAAACAGTATCAATTTATAACAACCAAACTTATGCAAACAAAATTTATTATTCTTTCCGTTTTTATGTTTTCCTGCCTGATCGGGCAAGGTCAGATTAAAGTAGCTTCCGTTTTGGGAGACAATATGGTTCTTCAACGCAATGGAGAGGTGAAAATCTGGGGCACGGCAAAACCGGGCGAAAAACTGACGGTCAAAGCCGACTGGAATGCCGGACAGGTGATGGCCACTTCCGATGCGAAAGGCAACTGGCTGGCGAAATTAAAGACAAAAGAAGCTGGCGGGCCTTACAACCTCACGATCTCCTCACAGAAGGAAAGTGTAGTACTCAAGAATATTTTGCTCGGGGAAGTTTGGCTTTGTTCCGGTCAGTCGAATATGGAAATGCCGATGGCCGGGTTTGGAGATTCTCCGATCAATGGCTCCAACGATTTTCTTTTGGATGCCGACAACGACCACATCCGCCTGTACAAAGTTGCAAGGGCGGTAAGTGCTTTGCCTGTTGATACTTGTACAGGAAAGTGGAGTACTGCATCAGCAGAAACCGCTTTGGGGTTCAGTGCGGTCGGTTATTTGTATGCCAGACTTCTTCAACAGAAACTGAAAGTACCGGTAGGTGTTATTTGTTCCAGTTGGGGTGGTTCCGCCATCGAAGCATGGATGAGCCACGAAACAATCCTTCCCTTTACGGAGGCTTATGCCCGCACCACCCAGGAAAAATCTGCCATTCATCAGCGTGCTTCCAATCTTTACAATGGAATGATTTCTCCCATTCGTAATTATGCCATCAAAGGCGCCATCTGGTATCAGGGAGAATCAAATATTGGCAATTACAAAGAATATGCTGCGCTGCAAGCTGGCATGGTCGCCAACTGGCGCAAGGATTTCGGAGTGGGAGAGTTTCCCTTCTATTTTGTGCAGATCGCACCCTATTGGTACAACAACAGCAAAGCCATCAACTCCGCATTGCAGCGCGATGAACAGTTGAAGGCAATTTCACTGGTTCCGAACAGCGGAATGGCTTGTACCATTGATATCGGTGAAGAAAAGAACATTCATCCTGCAGAAAAATTCACGGTAGCCAAACGACTGGCCTATTGGGCTTTTTCAGAGACTTATGGCATGAAAGGAATCCAGTACAAATCTCCTGCTTACAGTAGCATGGTTGTGAAGGATACCCTTGCGGTTATTTCGTTCGACAATGTAGCTCTGGGACTGAGCACATACGGCAAGGAGGTAAATTGCTTCGAAATTGCAGGTGCAGACAGTGTGTTTTACCCAGCCAGGGTGGTCATCAAGACGAAACAGGCCAATGTGTGGTCGCCGAAAGTCAAGACACCCGTTGCCGTGCGATATGCCTTCTGCAATTATCCCATCACTGGTGGTTATTTGTACAATACTGCAGGGTTGCCGGTTCCCTCGTTCAGAACAGATAATTGGGGAAAATAGAATTAGTGGAGATAGAATAATAGGTCGCGCAAAGCTCGCAAAGTATCTCAAAGAGAAATGTAGGTCGCGCAAGGCTCGCAAAGTATCGCAAAGAGAAAATAGGTCGCGCAAAGCCCGCAAAGTATCTCAAAGAGAAATGTAGGTCGCGCACGGCTCGCAAAGTTTCGCAAAGAGAAGTGTAGGTCACGCAAGGTTCGCAAGGTATCGCAAAGAAAGACAGTT
>JBAXUL010000153.1:0-7857 GCA_037129695.1 Prolixibacteraceae bacterium | reverse complement strand
GTTTTATTTCTATTCTGATGCGAAAATTTCCGATCAGATTTTTCCTTTTTGAGTATTAAATATCGAATTTTTTTATTGATTTTGAGCTATTTATAATCATTAATTTTCGATTCCATTAGGTGTTGATCATCGGAACATCCATCAAGAGCAATTCAGCATCCTGCGAATTGGCTGTGATCGTCATTCTTTCCAGACCGGTGATTCCCAACCCGTCTTTTTCATTCAACTGCTGACCGTTGACCGTGATATTACCACGAAGAACAAAGGCATATATACCGTTGCCTTTTTTCCTGATAGCGTAATCGGTCGTAAATTGACTGTCGAATTTTCCCAGATGAAACCAGGCATCCTGATGAATCCAGACACCTGCATCGTTTGGATCAGGGGAGAGGATTTGCTGTAATTGGTTGTGTCTGTCTGCAAGATTCAGGGTGATCTGATCGTACCGTGGTGTCACATTTTGTTGATTCGGAAATACCCAGATTTGCAAGAATTTGACGATGCTATCCTTGTTTTTGTTGTATTCACTGTGACGGATGCCGGTACCTGCACTCATGACCTGAATGTCACCATGTCTGATCACTGCCACATTTCCCATGCTATCCTTGTGCTCAAGATCTCCTTCCAGTGGTATGCTGATGATTTCCATGTTGTCGTGGGGGTGAGTCCCGAAACCCATTCCGGGCGATACCTGATCGTCATTGAGTACCCTTAAGGCTCCGAATTGGATTCTTTGAGGATCATAATATCCGGCAAAACTGAAGGTGTGATGACTGTCCAGCCAACCGTGGTTGGCATGCCCCCGGGATTTTGCCTGATGTAAAACTGTGGTAGTCATATGTTCTATTAATATTTTCTGAGGATAACAGGGCAAAGGTGCACTGTATTTTAAAATCAATGGTTACAGTATTCGGAAGAAGTGTTGTAATATCTGGAAATTTTACCGGGCCTAAAGTTCGTTCCAGGAGATCTTTTCATCTTAAACTGTTCATAATCATTTACTGTTTTTTGCAGACTTTGTTTCACTTTGGATGACAAGTGTGATATAATTGTCCTATTTATCAGAGTGAATTGAAGATGATGCATCCAACAGAAATAGACTCTGTGATATTCAAATCGCACAAACATTTTAACCGAGTTTGAGTATTTTGTGAATGTCAAATATTACCTTTATGTCTACAGTGGTTCATTGTTCCGGGGTAGAACCTCCTGAGCCATGATTCTGAATTTCCTTCTGTGGCACAAGAGTAATATGGTTG
Source organism: Prolixibacteraceae bacterium (assembly GCA_037129695.1). Classification (GTDB taxonomy): domain Bacteria; phylum Bacteroidota; class Bacteroidia; order Bacteroidales; family Prolixibacteraceae; genus CAINVV01. Next base: position 6,598 of record JBAXUL010000153.1, on the reverse strand, counting down.
ATTAAGCGTATCAAACAAGTTATTTCAATGGATAAGCTCGTCGTCTTTTGCTTGTTAAGCATTCCTGTCTTTTTTTTGTCTCTGAAAAGCCTCTCCAGTTACAAAAATCACGGTTTTTACCGGTTTTTCAGTTGGGAGTGCATCCTTTGGTTGCTGGTTTCAAATTACAAATTCTGGTTGGATGATCCTTTCAGCCCGGGACAAGTCATCTCATGGATTTTACTTTTTGCCTCCATCTGGTATGTAGTTTCCGGAAGTATCTTAATGAAGAAATATGGCAAAGCCATGCAGGGCAAACAAAGCGAAGCGCTCTTCGGGTTTGAAAAGACCACTGAATTAATTGATTTCGGAATTTTTAAATACATCCGCCATCCGCTTTATGGATCATTGATATGGCTAACCTGGGGAATCTTCCTCAAGAATATCACAGGTTCCCTGCTTTTGGTCGCGGTAGTTTCTACGCTGTTTCTTTATCTGACAGCCAGGGTTGACGAGCAAGAATGCATTCAGTATTTTGGTGAGAAATACCAGACCTACATGAAGCGAACCAAAATGTTTGTGCCTTTTCTCTTTTAATGATTAGATAACTGAGAGCTTTATTTTCCAGTTAGTTGTGATGAATGATCCAATCAATTCAAGAAAGAATATTGGCAGATTGGTGACTTTCAATCATTGAAGATCGCGCCAAGGATGCCGACAATAATTCCCGGCAGGCAGATGAGGAACAAGACAAACATGATAACTCCCTCTTTCAGATATTGTTCGTAGCCCAGTGCAGACAGAATGTAGATGACTGCAAAAGTAACCGCAATGATTGATGCAAAAATCCAGGCCATCACCGCGAAACTTCTTCCTCGCTTCCAGGTATGCAAAAGGGTGTAGAAAAGAAAACAAACTCCTGAGATCCGTGCGGCGATTCCGATCAGGTTGTGGGTAATACCCATGATTTGGGATGCCACAATCAGTACGACTGCAATGGTAAAATACCGAAAGGTCAGTAAACGGTTTGATGGTTCGAACAGGGAAGTTAGATGATTCTTCATACAGAGGAATTATGTTTGAATCAGCATTTCATCAAATTTATCTTTAAAATTGGGTTTATGCAAATTTTTCTGCCGTTTTTAACTGGAGGATTTGTCATGGATAGAAAATAACTAAAGGTCTGGTCCCTGAACTTTAGCCTTTAGCCTTTAGCCTTTAGCCTTTTTCCCGGCAAGGATAGTTGTCAGGTTTTGGTGATATGTGCTTCATTTTACTATTTTTATGAACTTCATTTAACATCTTCCAACTAACTATGGGTAATCAAAGGAATCTGGTAAGAACGCTTGGATTGGGCTATGTTGTCATTTTTGTAGTAGCAAACATCATTGGATCAGGTGTTTATAAAAAAATTGCACCCATGGCTGCAGAACTCCATTCTTCTGTATGGATCCTGATTGCCTGGATTGTCGGAGGAATCATCACCCTTTTTGGCGCGCTCAGTAATGCCGAAGTTGCCGGATTACTGGCAGATACCGGCGGTGAATTTGTGTATTTTAAGAAAATCTACAACCGATTTTTCGCTTTTTTATATGGATGGTCGCTTTTTACGGTAATCCAGACTGCAACCATCTCCTCACTTGCTTATGTTTTCGCTCAGTCGCTCAACAGTATCATCCCGATTCCTGAGGTATTTCCTTCCTTGCAACACTTTACGATCGGTGGCGTTTTTTATCCTTTTCAGGATTTTGGTGTCAAGCTTACAGCCATTTTGCTGATTCTGTTTTTAACATCGGTCAATATTTCCGGTCTGAAAACCGGAGCAGGAGTCAGCAGGGCCATCATGATGCTTGTTTTCACCGGACTTGGTATCATCGTCATCTTTGGATTGGGAAGCGGACATGCGAGGCCTGCCAACTTCATGGAAATGAGTAATGTAACGAGCGGGGCTGTAACGCTTTCCTCCTTCTACACAGCCATGCTGGCCGCCTTCTGGGCTTACCAGGGTTGGGTTTCTGTAGGCTTTATCGGCGGCGAGGTCAAGAATCCAAAAAACAACATTCCCAGAGGCATCGTATTAGGGGTTTTTGTGGTGATATTCATTTACTTACTGGTAAATGTCACCTATCTTACCCTGCTGTCGATCCCTCAATTGGAACAAATATATGCGGCGGGCAACCAGATTGCCGCAGTTGAGGCTGTCAGAAGTTTCTGGGGTGCCGGTGGAGTGCTCTTTATTTCGCTCCTGATACTACTCACAACACTTGGCTGCACCAATGCAAGTATACTCACCGGTGCTCGTCCCTATTATGCCATGGCGAAGGATCGGCTTTTCTTTTCAGGCATCGGGAAACTTAATCAAGCCAATGTGCCGTCGAATTCGCTGCTATGGCAGGGAATCTGGTCATCGGTACTGGTATTGTCGGGCACTTTCGACCAGTTGACAGACATGATCATATTTGCGGTCTTCATATTTTATGGTGCAACTTCACTCGGCGTATTTATTCTGCGCCGAAAAATGCCAGATGCCCATCGGCCCTACAAAGTCTGGGGGTATCCAATCGTTCCTGCCGTTTTTATCCTATTTTGTATCGGATTATTTATCAATACCATAGTAACCCGGCCGCGTGAAGCGGCAATCGGGATGACGCTGATCCTTGCCGGCATTCCGGTTTACCTTTACCTGCAAAGGAAACATTCAAAAACGGAGGAGTCAGGAGAGTCTGAATAACGATCTTAGTGCGCGTGAGTGGCTTAAAATGTAACAGTCTTGTCTGACCAGAGAACGAGATTCAAGCAATCATGCATGGATGAAAAGGAACATGCTTCAGTCTCAGGAAGATTTCTCGATTTCAGGCAGGTGCCACAGGCGAAGATTTCACCACCAAAATGAACGAAGTCTTTGAGTTTGTCGCCCACATCATATTTTTCGTGGGTAAGTCCTTCGCATTCAACAGCCTCTCCCATTAGGAATATTTTTACTTCATGTTCATGCTTAAGCGCTGTCAGTCCAAAACGAAAGGCATTCCAGGCTTTCTCCAATTCTTTGGTCTGAAGGATAATTCCGATTTTCATAGCTGTTTAGTTTAAAGGATGATAACTAAGGGATTGTTATTTCTTTTGTCCATCGTAGTATAATTCACGCGGACCTTTTACTGCCATTTGTTTTTGGGTCAATTTACCCGATTGTGAATTTACCTAAAATTGGGGAATTCGCAAAGAAAGAGAAATCTATTTTCAGGGATTTATTCTGATTCTGGGATAAAAAAACAGGTACCGAAAGAAACGATCCTTCGGTACCTGTTTATATTTAGTTGACTATCTGAAATAGTCAGTTGTGCATTGGATTATTAATTCTGCTGCATCCTTTTTGCTCTTTCTTCATCTTGCTGTTTGCGGAATGCATCCAGTTTAGGTGCTTGTTCAGCAGTTAGAGCTGCTTTCAATTGTTTGTCTGTTTCAGCACGCATTTTGGTCATTTCGGAACGCATTTGATCACGATCCATGTTGCCGCTGTCGCGCATTTTCTGGAACATATCCATTTGTTTTTTCTGGGCATCTGTGACAATCGTGGTAACTTTTGTAACCTGATCCTTGGTTAAACTCAGCGCGGTTGTTAGACCTTCAACTTCTCTTTTCAGCCTTTCTTCAGGATTTCCTCCTGGTTGTGCAAGACAAGAACCAACAGCCATAACTGCGACTAAAACCAACATGACTAATCTTTTCATAGAATGAATTTTAAATTTGAAGTTTGACATTTAAATTTGAAGTTTGACAATTGTCAATCACAAAGGTTTAATGGTTAACTGTGTAATTTTTATCTGTTTCATAACATCCCCTGACCTGCTGATGATGTCGGTGTACCGCGGAAAAGGGATGGTTGCGGATGTGCAGAAATCCGGCAAAAAAAATCTGCGCCACAAGGGAAGCTTGGTCCCCAGTGGCGCAGATAATTTAAATTCAATGGTCGATAAACGGCCTGATCATTTGTCAAATGCGCTTCCTGAAGCAGAAACGGATAAATGGGCAATGTTCAGTAGTTATCAATCCATGAATTACAGGTTTTCACCATACGAAAATCCTTTGCGTGCTGGCTCTCTGATGAATGCATCCAGCTCGGGATGGTTGGTGACTTTCATGTTTTTGGCATCATATTCGATGCGGGTATTGAATCTTTGCGCCAGAACACCAGTGAGGGCCATCTCGACCAATTGGGTGGCGTAATCAAAATTTGATCCCGGTGTCTTGCCGTTTTTAATGGCATCAATCCATTCGCGCTGCGGATTTTCCTCGAAAGTTCTTGGAATTGTTTTTTCGGGCAATTGGCTTTTGTAGGCCTCCCATTCGGGCATTGGCATCAGTAGTCTTGGCTCGTTGGGTCTTCCGCCTGTAACCAGGCTCATTTTGTCTCCAACCATAATCATGCCGCTTCCTGCCAGTTTTTCGATCTTCCATTCCGGGCGAATTTCAGGTTTGAGTCCACCTTCGTACCAGCGCATTTTTACCGGAACCTTGTTCCCACGTGCAGGGAAATCCCACCGGATAACCGATTGGTCGGCAATAAAACCGGTATCCTGAACAGGGGTTTTGAATTCTGCTTCCACCACATCCGGCATTCCTAAATCCAGTGACCAGAAAGGAGCATCCAGGGTATGGCAGCACCAGTCGCCCATTTCGCCATTGCCAAAGTCAAACCAGCTACGCCAGGTTTTTGGTGTATAAACGCTGTTATACGGTCTGTAAGCTGCAGGTCCCAGCCATAAATCCCAATCAAGGTTGGCAGGAATCGGTTGTTCTGCAGGTGGGAAACTCTCGGGTTTATTGAAATATTTGTTTGGGCCAAAATCGGGACCGTCAAACCAGGCGATCACTTCGGTTACATTGCCCAATAATCCTGCTTCATACCATTCCTTAACAAGTCGTATCCCATTGGTGGCATGTCCCTGGTTGGCCATCTGCGTAACGACGTTGTAATGATGGGCCGCTTTTTTCAGGGTACGTAACTGCCAGATGTTGTGCGCAAGTGGTTTTTCCACGATGACATGTTTACCCAACTGCATGGCTGCCATGGCTGCCGGGAAATGAGAATGATCCGGAGTGCAAACCATCACTGCATCAATTTCCTTGTGCATTTGGTCGAACATAACCCTGTAGTCCTTGAACCGTTTGGCATTTGGCATCGTCTTATAGGCTTCAGCTGCGCGGTTATCGTCAACATCGCACAGCGCTACAATGTTTTCATTCCATTTGGGGTCTTTCTGGTTGATGCATTTGCTCCAATTGCTTTTACCCTGTCCTCCTACCCCGATTACAGCAATATTCATGCGTCCGGAGGGGGAGCAACTGATTAGGTTTGGAATAAAAACCGCACCCGCTCCTACTACCGATGCTGTTCTGATAAAGTCTCTTCTGGTTGGATTCATAGTAATTAATGATGTTTGTTGTGCTAAATGACCGTTGTTTGTACAGTTGACTAATTTAATAAATTTTGTAGGATCAGGACCAGGAAAAAATTAAATAAAGGTTTTTGATTTTATCCTCCCTCTTTCCCAAAATTAATAAGCAGAAAGTACTATGAATATTATGGCAGTAGCGGTGTCCTTAATCTATTAAATAATTGAAATACAGGATTTTGGTATTCGTTCTGTGGTTGAGGCATAGATCCCATAGAAATGACAATCCGAAAATGCCATGATTATGATCGCTTTAACCGTGATTGGTGATAATGCTTTGCCTTTTCCAGCCAATTTCGGGAATCCCATCCTCTCTAAGCAACAAAATATTTTGTGATGAAGTAACCTGAAATACTGACTACCGTTGTGAGAAAAGTTCCCCAGATCAGGTCAATGACGACCACATTGATCGGAAAGCCCTTTAATGTCGCATAATTCGTAAGGTCATAGGTTGCATAAGTGATTAGTCCGAAAAGCGCGCCCAATACTATCGCTCTTCCCGGCGATTGTTTTTCGAGGGAAGGAACGATGACGAAAATAAAAATACCGGCGATAAAGAGCAGATAAAAGATGAAAGCTGCAGCCCAGTTGACTGTTTCACTCATTAAAGCGCCCAGGTATTTCCGGTAAATATTTTTCGCGATCAATCCAAGCCAAAGGATATCTATCATGAAAAATACCAGGGTTGTCAGCACATAGCTGATCATCATTTTTGAGAAAGTCATATTTGTAGATTGAATGGTTGATAATGGAATAGAACCTAATGCCAGATAAAGTTACTGAATTATTTTTGCTTTCAGAAGTTGTAATTTTTGCTTAAATTGCTTGAAATACCTATCCCGGCATATTGGGGACAACTGAAAATGACCATGTCAAAATTCGAATGCCAACAGGTAACAAAATCCCAAAATAGGGTATACGAAAGGAAATGAAAATGGTCTCCCTTTTTCTTTTGAAACGAGCATGGGCTAAACCCACAAAAGGCGATGTATCCGCCGGTAGGCGGATGCGAGTTCCATGAGTACTTGCAGATATTTAATAATTTAACAAAAATAGTTACGAGTGAAACGAGCATGGGCTAAACCCATAAAAGGCGATGTATCCGCCGGTTGGCGGATGCGAGTTCCATGAGTACTTGCAGATATTTAATAATTTAACAAAAATAG
>JBAXUL010000152.1:0-8036 GCA_037129695.1 Prolixibacteraceae bacterium | reverse complement strand
CCAAAACAGCGCATCATTTTTTAGCCAATGTCAGTAAAAAGAGGACGTTCTGTAATAACCTAACATTTTTATGCCTACTTTTAGAAAACTAAACAACAATAAAGCAAGACCAATGACAATGAAACGAATCCTGGTTGCAGAGGACAACAAACTCATCCAGGATACTTTAGCCTTTAAGCTACAGAAGGATGGCTATGAAGTTGTTAAAGCTGTAGATGGGAAAGCCTGCATGGAAATTTTGGCGCTGGAAAAATTTGATCTGCTCATCACTGACCTTTTTATGCCATTTGTGAGCGGGCATGAGATTATAGCCTCCATCAGAAATGAAATGAAAAGTGATTTACCGATCATGGTTCTATCCGCTGCAGGGGCAGAGGAGACCGTTTTGAAGGCATTCAAACTGGGCGCTGATGATTACATGATCAAACCATTCAGCCTGAGTGAGCTTTCCATCAGAGTAAAAAAACTAATTGCATTGAGAAAATAATGATAATTTAGCAATTTGAAAGTATTCTGATCCAATTACATAGGCTGATGATATTGAATCTTAAAACAATTGTTACCGTAATGGCAATTCTTCTTCTGTTTTCAGGAGGATCATTGAACGGAGCAAACCGGGTTAAGCACAAACGTGTCAAAAGCGCAAAAAAAGACACCCTAAAAACGGTTGTACAACCGGAGCAGGTAAAACCAAAGCTAAAAAGAACAACCACCGGAGACGAGTCGATTTATTTTATCGACATCAAGGAAGAAAGAAGCTACGACAATTTTTTCACCCGTCATTTTTTTACAGGTTACAAGGACAAAGACCTCAGAAGAATTTTGCTGGATTACGGAGAGAAAAATTTTGCTCCACCTGTCAGAAGTACCTATTCCCTTATTATTGAAAAATCCTTCAGGTTCCCGATCGTCATTTTCTTCCTGGCGATGATTTCTGGATTAATCATCAATGTTATTCTGGTAATTATTGTGCTATTCATTACGAACCTGTACATGAACCAACTTACCCTGAGGCGAAAAAACACCAGGGATCAATATGAAAAAATCCTGACGGATCTGATGTTACAGGTCATTGACACGAAACAGGCCATCCTTAAATTGAATGATCGAAAACTCAAACTAAGGAGAAACAACAATCTCCTGATAGAGGTACTGATGGATTTCCAGAGAAGTTTCAGGGGTGACTCGGACCGGCAGCTTACTGAATTGTATGAAGAGATGGATCTTGGAAGAGTATCTTACAACAAGACCTTCGCTGTATCCTTCAACCAGCAGGTAATCGGACTTCGCGAATTGGCCAACATGCAGCCTGCCCAGGTTGTACCCATGATCTCAGAGCGTCTGAATGATCCTCACGAGATTGTCAGGGCTGAAGCCCAGATCTGTTACGCTTACGTCAACAAGGAATCGCCTTTTGAATTCCTGAGCATTCTGGAAAAACCTTTCTCAAGGTGGGCCCAGCTTAACATATGCTATTTCATCAGAATTCATGAAATTCCGGTTCCTTCGTTTGCCAAATGGCTTAGATCTGACCATCCCAATGTTGTCAACTTCTGTACCCGGATGATTGCTCTTTACCAGCAGCATGAAAATTCAGAGGAGATTATTCATCTGCTGGATCATCCCGATGAATCGATTCGATACGAAGCCATCAAGGCATGCGGAGAATTAGTCATCATTGAGAGCAAACAGGTGTTGAAGAATTCCTTTCAACGAGAGACATTCAAAAATCAACTTGAAATCGCTAAAATATTCAAAAATATTGGAGAAGAATCGGATTTGCCATTTCTGGAAAATATAGTCCGAAGTGAAGTGACAGCGTTACGTCTGGAAGCCTGCAGATCAGTCTACAATATCAATGAATCATCAAGAAACTGGCTGGACAGTTTGAACCTTACAATGAAATCCGCCCTTTCACCCTACATCGTCCATATCCAAGATCCAAGAAACTAACCCTATGATATTTCATTTATTCAACCTGTTTTTTGAGACTTTCATCCTGCTTTATGCCATGTCCATTTTTCTGGTCTATCTGATTCTGTCCATCCTTTCGGGCAGGGAACTTCGAAGATACTTTCAGACCGAAAAAATTACAAATTACGATGCCATTCTTTCTTCTCCTTTCGCTCCAACCATCACCATCATTGCTCCTGCATACAATGAATCGCTGACGATCGTGGATAATATCCGAGCCCTATTGTCCCTTTATTACCCAAATTTCGAAATCATTATTGTTGACGATGGAAGCACTGATGATTCGCTGGACAGAATCAAAACTGCCTATCAGCTTGAGAAAGTTCCATTCGTAGTTGATTACCAGCTTGAATGCAATGAAATTCTAAACATTTACAAGTCGGAGAAAAAAGCGCTTAACAACCTCACAATCATCCATAAGAAGAACGGAGGGAAAGCCGACGCACTCAATGCCGGCCTCAATATTGCCAAGGGTCAGTATTTCATCTCCATCGACGTTGATTCCATCATAGATCCTTATGCACTTCAAAAACTTGTGCTTCCTTTCATGTCTGTCACAGAGAAAAAGGTCATTGCTACAGGTGGAGTGATACGTATCGCCAATTCATGCAAAATCAAGGATGGGCAACTTGTTGAAATCAATGTTCCCAATGAGTTCCTTCCTCGCTGTCAGGTAATCGAATATAACAGGGCATTCCTGCTGGGAAGACTTGGATGGAGCCATATTGACGGATTGTTGCTCATCTCCGGTGCTCTTGGTCTTTTCGATAAGGAAACCGCAATCGCCTGCGGTGGATATCTGTCCCAAACAGTTGGTGAGGACATGGAAATCGTGGTCAGGATGCGAAAATATATGGCCGACCGAAAAGAAAAATACAAGGTAGTTTATATTCCCGACCCCCTTTGCTGGACTGAAGCCCCTTCAAGCGTGAAAATACTTGGCAGGCAGCGCAACCGCTGGACCAGAGGCACAATAGACACGTTATTTCTGCACAGCGACCTTTTTCTCAATCCAAAATATGGCAGAATGGGAATGATTGCCTATCCCTATTGGGTCCTTTTCGAATGGCTGGCTCCCATTATTGAAGCAGCAGGAATCCTTTATTTTATCCTGATTGCATTGTTTGGATACCCGAACTGGTCATTTTTCAGTGTGACACTCTTTTTTGTCTATTTCTTTTCTGTCTCATTTTCTACGTATGCCATTTTGTTCGACCATCTTACATTCCATCGTTACAGGACGAAGTCGATGCTCTTTAAATTGCTGGTAACGAGCTGGATTGAGCCGTTCTTTTATCACCCTATGGTCAATTACTGGGCACTTTGTGGTAACTGGGACTATTTTGTCAGGAAGAAGAAAGCATGGGGTAAAATGACAAGAAAGGGATTCTCTGTGGCCAAACATGCCTGACATCAGGTTCAAGCGCAGTTTGCACTATTAACACCATTAAATCTCTGCCGGGACTCATTCTGATTTTTGCTTACTTTTTACCCTATTTCAGGACCAGACACTCCGTCTCAGTCCCCAAGTCTCTTAGTCACTCAGTCTCTCATCTTCACATCTTCCCCCTGCTCCATGGTCTCCTCCTCTTCCGGGCTGTATTCCTGCCATTCAAGATTATCCTGATCGTCCTCTTCAACCTCTTCAGGTAGCGGAACCTGAGGGATCGAATGTCGGTACAACCAGGCCAGACTGAACCCGGAAATGGCCCCCCACAAGTGAGATTCCCACGATATTTCCGGTTTAATGGGAAAGACTCCCCAAAACAATCCTCCGTAAAGAAGAGCCACCATCAGTGAAATGGTGAGAAGACTGGCATTGCGGCTTAATACACCGCTCAGAAAAAGAAATCCGGCCAAACCATATATCATGCCGGAGGCTCCGATATGAATCGCTTCACGTCCGCCCAGCCATACAAAAATGCCCGAAAAAAGATAAATCAATAGAAAAATGGAATAGGAGGATTTCCGGTAGAAAAAGAACAGCGAAAAAGTAAGCACAAACAAGGGAACAGTATTGGCGGAAAGATGATCGAAATTACTGTGAATCAATGGTGAGAATAGGATTCCCCGCAAACCACCAAGATCCCTTGGAATTAGTCCCCAACCTGAGAGGTCGAGTTCATATTCAAATTCCACCAATTTGATGAGCCACAAAACAATGATCAAAAAAACGGAGATAAACAGTGAATGCCACCCAATGCGTTTTTCAGTCTGGTACTGCTCTTCCGAATAATTTCCGGGATAATATCGTGACAAGAGTGGCATACTTAATGGCTTTAATCAGTCTCACTATGGTCAAGATCGATGAAGAAAGTCGTTCCTTGCACTGTATCAGTAGTAAAACTGACTTTCCCTCCCAAATATTGTTCGCCAAGTACTTTCATACTATAGGTACCCAATCCCCTTTGCATTCCTTTGGTAGAGAAAGAGCGCATGAAAACCTGCATCTCAACTTCAGCCGACATAAATGCCTTGTTATGCACTGAAAACCGTAACTTATCTTCTGTTTTTTTTGCTTTTACAACCACCGTGTCTCCGTGGTGACTGGCTTCCAATGCATTTTTTATCATGTTATTCAGAATTTTCCGAAGAATAACGGGATCACTGACAAAAAAAAGATGATCAGAAGATTGGTCGGGCAAAATCACTTTCCCTCTGGCTACTTCATGGTACTTCAGATCCTTATCCAAAATTTCAAGAAATTCGAAGGTATTGATTCGTTGATCCTTAACGATAAGGGAGGCTGTCTCGGCCTGCATCAGCAACCTTTGCGTGGTTATCTCATCCAGAATTTGCTGACTCAGCGAGGAAGCGATCGCCATTAACTCCACCTTTTCTTGCTCATCTACGACATCCAGAATTTCGAAAATATTGCTCAATGCACCTGCAGTATTGAGAATATCGTGGAAAAAAATGCGTTCAATCATCGCTTTTCTTTTCTTGTCTGTGATATCAATCAGCGAAAAAATGGTGTAACTACTATTTTCATGGGTAAATGGAGTGGCTGTTACTTCAAGTTCGAGGGAGAATTCTTTTCCCATCACCTGCCGGCGGATTCTGCATTCTTTCATCGTTTTTTGCTCATCCACCTTGCTCTGCAGCATGGCATTGACAGCTCCGCAATAGCGGCAATGTTCAGAGGTTCCGCAACCGCCTTTTTCGTCCTTGGCATGAACACATTCAAACGCTTCGCCAAATCTTTTACCCAGCACCTCATCAATTTTCTCGATGCCAAGGTTCTTCATCATCACATCATTGACAAATACAATCTGCCTGTGTTCATTGAGAATGCAGAAAATATAGGAAAGCGAACAAAATATTTCATAAATATAAGGCGAGCGATCCAATGAATCCTTGCTCATCATGATCTCTTCAATTGGCAATCTTTGGGAGGATGCGTATTTGCTCTCCATTGATGAAAATAGTTTAAAATAAATAGACGGTTCGACAATCCAATTAACACAAAACAATCCTGTTGAGAGTTCCGATACACCAATTTTAAACAGAAATTTTCAACTGATCGCCAGCGGTATTTCCACTTTTTCCTTAAGGAGTGCTATGGCAAAAACGTCTCCAACATTCTTAACGAAATGAAAATTAAGTCCTTTCAGGTAGATTTCGTTGATCTCTTCCAGATTTTTTCTGTTCTGTTCAGAAATAATGATCTCTTTAATTCCGGCTCTTTTTGCTGCCAGTATTTTCTCTTTAATCCCACCTACCGGAAGAACCTTCCCACGAAGCGTAATCTCCCCGGTCATGGCAAGATGTTTCTTCACTTTTCGCTGGGTAAAAGCAGATGCCAGTGCCGTAGCCATGGTAATACCTGCAGACGGTCCATCCTTGGGGATGGCGCCTTCAGGCACATGGATATGAACATCCCACCTTTCAAAAACATCCGATTTCAGTCCGATTTCTGAAGCATGTGATTTCAGGTATTCCAAGGCGATGGTCGCCGACTCCTTCATGACATCTCCCAGATTTCCGGTGATGTTGAATTTCCCTTTCCCTGCACTCAGGCTGGTTTCAACATAAAGGATTTCTCCCCCTGAAGATGTCCATGCCAGTCCGGTGACAACACCCGCATAGTCATTCCCTTCGTAGTTATCTTTGGTAAACCTCTGAACTCCAAGATATTCATGCAAATCCGCTTCCGTTATTTTCTGGTTGAATTCTTTCCCTGAGACCACTTTCCTGGCCACTCGCCTGACTACTTTGGCAAGCATTTTATCCAGTTCCCTGACACCTGATTCACGGGTGTAGTTTTCAATAATGCGCTCCAGAATCTCCTTTGGAAATGCAATGCTTTTCTTATCCATTCCATGATTTTCGAGCTGACGCTTCACCAGATGCCTTTTGGCAATCTCCCGTTTTTCTTCCATCAGGTAACCGCTGATATCAATCAGTTCCATTCGATCCCGCAGGGCAGGATGAATGGTCGAAACCGTATTCGCAGTAGCAATGAACAATACCCTCGACAGGTCAAAATCCACATCAAGGTAGTTGTCGTGAAACTCAATATTTTGTTCCGGATCCAATACTTCCAGTAATGCGGAGGCAGGGTCTCCGTGAAAATCCTTGGAGACCTTGTCAATCTCATCCAGAATAAAAACCGGGTTGGCTGATCCGGCTTTGATCAGGTTCTGGATGATGCGGCCGGGCATGGCGCCAATGTATGTTTTTCGATGTCCCCTTATCTCAGATTCATCGTGTAATCCGCCCAGACTCATCCTGATATATTTACGGCCCAAGGCGCTTGCGACAGATTTTCCCAAAGAGGTTTTTCCTACTCCCGGAGGGCCGTACAAACAAATAATCGGAGATTTCATGTCTCCTTTCAACTTCAGGACCGCCAGATGCTCCAAAATTCTTTCCTTAACGATATCCAACCCAAAATGATCTTCGTTAAGTACCTTCTCGGCATGTGCCAGATCAAAATTGTCTTCCGTGTATTCATTCCAGGGAATATCCAGCAAGGTATCCACATATCCTATCTGAACAGAATATTCGCCTGCTGCTGGGTTCATGCGGGACAATTTCCCAAGTTCCTTCTCAAACAACTTTTGTATTTCACTGCCCCACTTCTTGCTCAGTGCTTTCTTTTTCAATTCTTCAAGCTCCTGTTGTACCGGACTACCGCCCAATTCATCCTGGATGGTTTTTATCTGCTGATGAAGGAGGTACTCACGTTGCTGCTGATCCATGTCAACCTTTACTTTCTGCTGAATATCCCTTTTTAATTCAAGCATCTGGACCTCCCGCATCAAATAGGAAAGCAATTTCGTGGCGCGGTCCTTGATATCGTTCCGCTCCAGTAAATCCTGCTTGTCAGAAGTATTCAGTTCCGTATTGTTACTGATAAAATTAACAAGGAATGTAACGTTCTCGATATTTTTGACAGCAAATTGCGCTTCCTGAGGAATGTTAACTGACGATTTTACAATCTTGAGCGAGAAATCTTTCAACGATTCAATGATGGCAAAAAATTCGTGCGATTTGGTGTCTGAAACAACTTCAGGCATCGGATGAACAGTTGCCTTCAAATAAGCAGGATGGTCGACAGGGCTTTCAATCAGAATGCGCTTTTTACCCTGAAGAATCACGGTAGTTGATCCGTCAGGCATCTCGAGAATCTTTAATATCTCGGCCATGGTTCCAACCGGGTATAAGTCGACCAGATTAGGATCTTCAATCTGCCCATTACGCTGGGCGACTGCTCCAATCATTTTAGATTCGCCGTAAGCCTCGCGTACCAGACTCAGCGACTTCGATCTGCCTACACTGATAGGCATTACAACGCCGGGAAAAAGAACGGCATTGCGCAAAGGCAAAATTGGCAGAACATCGGGCACATTGGCAGAGAAAAGCTCATCATCATCCCCGTCCGAAATAATCGGATAAAAATCCTGATCGTTCTCATCCATGCCTGAAAAAATAAAAGTACTCCTGTTCCTATTCTTTGTATTATCCATTGTAAACTATATTATGACAAATTGTCGGAATCATTATATCAGCCGACATGGGGTGTATGCAGACAATAGTCGTGCCAAACCCACTAAAGA
>JBAXUL010000151.1:0-8183 GCA_037129695.1 Prolixibacteraceae bacterium | reverse complement strand
CAAGAATCTTCCTTTATAGCCTTTGGCTTTTGCCAAGCCTAGATGGAGCCAACAGAATCCGGTTTTTGCCAAAAGGGATCATCTGTTTGGCTAAAGCCCGGAATTTTCATGCCAGTCATCCGTTGGCTTCAGCCAACGGCAATGAAAGAGGTTAAAAGCCCAGTCGGGCTGGAAACGCATCAATTTCAAAACAATAATTATCAAATTTCCTTGTTGACCGGAAAACAACATTGAATTCCCTAAAAATCAGTTCACAGACCACAACATCTATTGCCTGCACACATTCACTTTACCGCTGAAATAAACGGAAATCGGGGAATAATTCCTGATCTAAGTTAAAAGAACATTTAATTGTCGTAGATGCTGATTCCCATGTTTTGAGGATTCTGCCAGTTGTGTCGCGCAAAGCCCGCAAAGAAAATAATAACACATTATTATCTGTGCATTACTTAATTCAAAAAAAGCAAAAAACTGTGTCTCAACCCCTATAAAGTTCAATATTGGCACAGAAAATCTTCTGTCTGCTAACTCATAACTTATAACTCCTATCTCCTATCTTATAACTCAGATATAACATTCGCTTAACCTAACTGACTATCAGCTTGCTTACCTTTGGTCAAAATTTGAGAAAATGTTTATTGACAGTCATTCGCATATTTATTCATCCGATTTTAGCCTTGACCGGGACGAAGTGATTACACGAGCCCTGGAAGCAGGTGTCGAGCGTATCGTACTGCCAAATATTGACAGTTCATCTGTCAAGCCAATGCTTGATCTGACAGATACCCTGCCGGGTTTATTTTTCCCGCTGCTAGGTTTGCATCCGACCTCTGTCAAGGAGGATTTCCGCAAAGAATTACTGATTCTCGAATATTGGCTGGGCAAAAGAAAATTTTACGGTATCGGCGAAATCGGTATCGATCTCTTCTGGGACAAATCTTTTCTGGAGGAGCAGATAGAAGCTTTCACCACGCAGGTAGGCTGGGCCAAAAGCAGGAATTTTCCCATCGTCATCCATGTGAGAGATTCCTTCGATGAAGTGATGGAGCAACTCCGAAAAGTGTACACACCCGAATTGCGCGGGGTGTTTCACAGTTTCACTGGCAACCTGGAACAGGCCGAACAAATCATCGAACTGGGTTTCAAAATCGGCATCAACGGCATCATCACCTTTAAGAATTCAGATCTGGGCAAAACGATCCAGCAAATTGAACCCAGGCATCTGCTGATTGAAACAGACTCGCCATGGCTTGCTCCTGTTCCCCACCGGGGCAAACGCAACGAATGCGCCTACATTGTGACCGTCGCCACCCGGATTGCAGATCTTCACCATACCACCATTGAAAACATCGCGACCATTACATCGGAGAATGCCAAAGAGTTGTTTGGATTCTAGAGAAAGTTATGTGTTATGAGTTATGAGTTTGTTCGGGGGATAGGGTTTTGACCTGGAAGTGATAATAGCACTCCGTATCATTTTAAGTAACTCATTGGCAACTGAATGTAGTTTTGAAAATTCACATTCTGATAGATAATCTGTTTTGTCAAGTAGTTCAAGCCAGTAAAGCGTTTCATCACATTCTTTTTGTGCAATTCCCAGTTTGTGTTCAAAATCGGCTTTGCTTTCAGCATTTGAGCCTCACGTATCAATGCCCCAATTGAGGTGCCACTTCTAAGCAGCTGTTTACTTAAAGCGTATTCTTTCCTGTTATCTCTAAGTCTATCAAATAACAAGACCATCTCAACAGCAAAAGAAAAACTCTTGTCCTTCATTTTTGATTCCATCATTTCGTATAAGAATTAGATCAACACCCATTATAAGTTACCATAAATTCCCATCTTCCAAGAATCAAATCACTCATAACTTATCCCTCATAACTTATTTCTCATCCTTTGCATAATCACACTTTTCGCTACCTTTGTTAGAAGCAATCTCACCAAGATAAATCCTGATTACCATGAGCGAAAAGTCAGCCATTCTGATCATCTATACCGGCGGAACAATCGGTATGCGGGAAGACCCTGTGACCAAAACACTGGCTCCCATGAAGTTTGGAATGCTTATGGACGAAATCCCCGAGCTGAATAAACTTGGATATGACATCTCCTCCATCACCTTTAATCCGCCCATCGACTCTTCCAACATGACACCGGCCATCTGGGCACAGCTGGCTCGTACAATCCAGAAAAATTACACGAAATACGACGGATTTGTGATCCTGCATGGCACCGATACCATGTCCTACACCGCATCGGCGCTCAGTTACATGTTTGAGAACCTCGACAAAGCAGTGATTATGACCGGGTCACAGCTGCCGATCGGCGTTTTGCGTACCGATGGCAAGGAGAATCTGATCACTTCGGTTCAGATCGCCGCCGCCAAAAAGGATGGCAATTCAATCGTCCCGGAAGTCTGCGTCTATTTTGATTCGCAGCTCTTTCGTGGTAACCGCACCACCAAAAAAGATTCGGCACAGTTCAGCGCCTTCGCGTCGCATAACTATCCGGCACTGGCAAGAGCGGGCGTTGACATCGTTTTCAATTACGACAAGATCAATTACCCCAAAAACAAGGGAGTACTTAAGATCAATACCGCCATCGACGACCGGGTAATGATCATCAGGATATTCCCTGGCCTCAACCGAAATTATTTCGAATCCATCCTGCAATTGCCAGATTTAAAGGGGATCGTACTCGAATCCTACGGTTCCGGTAACATGCCAACTTCGGGATGGCTGATCAATGCCATCAAAAAGGCGGCTAAAAAGGGAATCATTCTGATGAATGTCTCGCAGTGCCCGGGAGGCAAAGTGGTGATGGGTCATTATGAGACCAGCCTGGAACTTCAGAAAGCCGGCGTGATCAGCGGAGGAGACAGTACGGTCGAGGCTGCCGTGACCAAACTGATGTTCCTGCTGGGGCAAAATCTTACTCCTGAGGAAACCAAATATTATCTAAGAAATAACCTGAAAGGGGAGATTGAAGTCTGAAAGTCATCTGTAGAACAAACCTTTCTTTTCAACTGAAAAAACAGTATTTAGCCAGAATTTGGTGTTGCTGCCAAAAAAAAACACGGAGTTACACGGAGAAATCAAAGAGTTCCACAGAGGTTGGAAAATTTCCTTTTGAACTCTGTGGAACTCTGTGCTTCTCCAGGTGTTCCTATGTGTAATAATAAAATGTATCCTATTCCGTTTTTACCAGCTTCAGATACAACTCATCCAGTTGCGCCTGTGCAATCGGTGAAGGAGAGTCGTTCATCACATCTCTGCCTGAGTTATTTTTGGGGAAGGCGATGACATCACGTATCGAGTCAAGACCTGCAAACATCGAAACCAGTCGGTCGAAACCAAAGGCGATACCCGCATGAGGAGGCGCCCCGAATTTGAAAGCGTTCATCAGGAATCCAAACTGATCTTCGGCAGCCTCTTTGGTGAAACCGAGTATTTTGAACATCTTGGCTTGCAGGGCGCTGTCAAAAATCCGGACTGAACCTCCGCCGATCTCTACTCCATTGATTACCAAATCGTAGGCATTTGCCCTTACTTTTCCTGGGTTGGTATCCAGCAAGTCGATGTCTTCGGGTTTGGGAGAAGTAAAGGGATGGTGCATGGCGAAGAACCGTTGGGTCTCTTCGTTCCATTCGAGCAACGGGAAGTCAACCACCCAGAGAGGCCTGAAGATTTCCTTGTCGAGGAGGCCACACTGACGTCCCATTTCGAGACGCAGGGAGGAGATCACCGGCAGGGTTTTTCCCTTCATCCCGCACATGATCAGCAGCAGGTCGCCGGGCTGTGCGTCCAGTCTTTCGGCCCATTTCTGCAAATCTTCTGCAGCGTAATATTTGTCGACAGACGATTTTACGGTCCCATCGCTGTTCACTTTGGCATAGACCAAGCCTGTCCCGCCAATCTGTGGTTTTTTGATGAATTCGGTCAGTCCGTCGAGTTGTTTGCGGGTATATTCTCCGCAACCTGTGGCACAGATACCACCTACATATTCTGCATCGTCAAAGAGTTTGAACTCTTTTCCTTTCACCAGGTCGGTGAGTTCGTGGATCATCATGCCAAAGCGGAGATCCGGCTTGTCGTTGCCGTATTTTTCGAAGGCATCGGCATATGTCATCCTTGGGAAATCGACGATATCGATTCCCTTGAGTTCCTTGAAAATATTTTTGGTCAGTCCTTCGAACATGTTCAACACATCTTCCTGGTGAACATAGGACATTTCACAATCGATCTGGGTAAATTCCGGCTGACGGTCGGCCCTTAAATCCTCATCCCTGAAACATTTAACGATCTGGTAGTAGCGGTCGAAACCGGCTACCATCAGCAGTTGCTTGAAAAGCTGAGGTGATTGGGGCAATGCATAAAATTGGTTGGGATTCATTCTGGAGGGAACCACAAAGTCGCGGGCACCTTCCGGAGTGGATTTGATCAGCACCGGGGTTTCCGTCTCAATGAAGTCCTGCGCGGCCAGATACATCCGAACCACATGCGCCATTTTTGCACGAAGTTCAAGATTTTTCCGCACAGTTTCGCGACGGAGGTCGAGGTAACGGTATTTCATCCTGAGTTCGTCGCCGCCATCTGTATCATCCTGGATCGTAAACGGTGGAGTAGCTGCCGCGTTCAGCACCTTCAGTTCGGAAATATGTACTTCAACATCGCCGGTAGCCATTTTTGCATTTTTGCTGGAGCGTTCCCTGACCATTCCGCGTGCCTGAACCACAAACTCGCGTCCAAGTGTAGACGCAACCTGGCTGACCTCGTCTGACGATTGATCATCTACCACCAACTGCGTCAAACCGTAACGGTCACGTAAATCGATAAAGGTCATGCCACCCAGATTCCTGACGCGTTGAACCCATCCGGCAAGGAGTACTTCACTGCCGCTATTTTCCATGCGTATTTCGCCGCAAGTATGATTTCTGTACATTTGTGAGCGATTTATTTTTAAGGTCGCTAAATTACAAAACAAAAAAGATGATTCATCCTTTCGACGACGAATATTTCATGAAAAGAGCACTGACAGAGGCTGAACAGGCTTTCGGCGAAGGTGAAATCCCGGTAGGAGCCGTTGTCGTTTGCCAGAACCAAATCATCGCCCGTGCTTACAACCAGACAGAAACCCTTTCGGATGTGACTGCGCATGCGGAGATGCTGGCCATCACCTCCGCAACAGGCCGTCTTGGAGGGAAATATCTCACCGGCTGCACCCTTTATGTGACACTTGAGCCTTGCGTCATGTGCGCCGGCGCGTTGGCTTGGGCCCAGCTCGACCGGATTGTGTGGGGCGCGCCAGACATTAAAAGAGGTTTCCTGAAATTTGCACCCGAGGCGATGCATCCTAAAACTCAGGTTGCAGGCGGTGTGCTCGCAAAAGAGAGTGAGACATTGCTGAAGCGTTTCTTCGAAGCAAGAAGAAAATAGGTTGGACCCAAAATAGCGTGCTGGCTTGCAGTGATTGCTGATTTCACGATATTTTGTTGAATTTTCTGTCCCATTTTTTCTTTTTCTCCCCTAAATGCGTTAACTTGTTGTAAATATTCAGAAATTTCCGGCAGTTGTTTTCCACAGGACACCAACGACAGAATTACCTTCCTATCCGATAGATCTCATCATTTCGATGACGGAAAGCGCCCGGACCTGATACGGGTATCTCCTTTCAATCCTTCTCTCCACTTAAAGTGCCGGACAATCCACAATCCGGCAGCGGAAAATGTTATGTCCAAAAATGACGATGACATCTGTAGAATGATCTTACTGTGCCTTCTCCTTTTCCTGATGGTAAAACCAATTTCAGGATTGGGACTGAGTCGCTATTCCTACCGGGATGAATATAAAGCAGCCTGTACCAGTACCCTGAAAATTGTTCTCCAACCTTCAGGAACGACAGACTGCAAGGGAAATAAAGTTACTTTTTCGACCGGGACAGAGGGGGGTACCGGCAAAATCCATTATCTCTGGAAAAGAAAACGACCGACGGATTCAACATTTTCTGAATTTGGAGCCGCAGATTCCGTCAAACTGCCGGTGTACAACATCGGGGTGGGAAAGGAAGCGCCACAAGGAACCTTGTACCAGGTCATCGTGAGTGATCAAACCGGCATGCTTATTTCGGAATCCGCCCTCCTGACTGTCAACGAGATCACCGCCATTGCCCCGGCCGGAGTGGCTGTTTATACAGTGGATGAAGGGACCTCCCTGGCATTCAGCGTGCTCACTTCGGGGAATGCACCGCTGTTGTACCAATGGATCAAAAAATTCGGGACCAACGACTGGCGGAACCTGGTTGATAACCAGTCAATTCTGGGAAGTCAGGAAGCACAACTCAGGCTAACCAGCCTATCTGTTGCCGATTCGGGGATCTACAAAGTGAGGGTCTCCTTCCCTACTGCGAATGGAAACCAGTGTGCCGAGACCTCTTCAATTACCAGAACCATCCATGTCAAACAAGTCGCAGATACCATCGCGCCCAACTTCATCAGCCCGGTCAACAAGCTTATGACCCTTTGCCCCGAAGATATCCTGCAGGCAGCCTGGGATGAACCGCTTGCAGCTATCCAGCCAGCCCCAACCAGTTTCTGCACATTGCACAAAAACAATGATCTGTTTGATTTGCCCGACTCCATTTTTCATGACAATGTCACACCCCCATCCGAACTGATTCTTCATTGGGGAATCAGATCAGGTAAAGCGCCGTTTGATCCTGTCGCCGATGTAGCGGGAAACCTTCTTGATGATCGAAAGGGACAAATCTCGCTCCATCCCGAAGATATTGACCTAAATGGCAGTGAGGAGAGCTGCAGTACCTACATGATCGTCTTCTGGCTTGAAGACCTTGCAGGCAACCTGACGGAGGAAGCGCAACGCTACCGGATTGAAATAAGTATTTCCCAAAGACCGCTTATCGTCAGTAAGTTCTGATGGTGGATGAAACGATACCCGATATTCTTCAATATAAAAACCAATGAATCAGATTATTGAACCTTAAAATTATGACCATGAAGACAACAATTCATTTTTTGCTGAGATTTCTTGAAAGATTCACCGCAAAATTGCTTTTGGGAAACCTCCTCTGTTTCGGATGGAGCGCGATTGCCTGGGGGCAAACTATTCCCCGGCCTGCAGGTGGTGGCAATACGCCTTTGCATCCGATGGCCGGAAAAGTCTATACCTATGCTGTAACCATACCCGCTCCTTACACCAGTCCCCAGAGTTTCGACTGGTATGTAACGGACAATCCGGCGTTCGTTAAGGATTCCATTCCTGTTACCACAGGAATCCTGACCAACAACAAGGAATACATTGATGCAGGTGCGGGGTATCACAATCCGGTGGCCGGTACTTCCTCCATCACCATAAAATGGACAGGAAAAGCAGTGGCAGCGGCGAAAATTAAACCTTATTTTCTCGTGATCAGTTACAACGGAACCAATGGTACCTTCTGCGACGCCATGAACCTGAAGGCTTACAAGGTGATCCCATTCAGTGCCTTTACCCTCGACCTAACCAATGTAAAAGGGACAACTGACCTCGGGCTCGACGGTTTGAATACGGCAGTTTCTTCCAACCTGTGTGCCGGAGATATCGCCTCCGCCAGTTTTGACGGCACGAAAATGGTTTATGATTACGGGACCAATGAACTAATCTTCAAGGTAGTGGCTGCCAACTTCACGGTAGGTTGGAAACCATCTGTCAAAATATCCGGTCTTGCAGGGGGACAGACCATTGGTTCAGTTGAATGGTCGGAAACAACCACTTTTACAGGAACCAATGCCATGTCGAAGACCGGGGACGAATGGACATCAACCGGAAATATTCCAGCTCCTGCCAACGATCAGACGGAAAGCGGAGTTACCACTTACATCCGGGTTACGATCAAAAACAACGCTTTCGAGGGTACTGCCGACACTCCTGTCACACTGGCAATCAATGGAGTTACGAATGATGGGGAGGAGGATGTCCATTATGCGGATGGTCTGCCGGATGGTTTTACCAATGACGCAGCCACCCAGGTGATCCTGGCCCGTCCGGTCATTACCAGCAATACAGGATCTCCTGCACAGGGTTTTCTGCCTTGAGTGAGACCTGGATTATAAGCAAGTGAGACCTGTTCCCAAAACCTGCAACGGGAAACTCCTACAGAGTTGACTGCATTCGCTCATTCCAACTCCTCCG
>JBAXUL010000150.1:0-8276 GCA_037129695.1 Prolixibacteraceae bacterium | reverse complement strand
TCGCAAAGAGAAATATATTATTTGTTCAACAGGCAGGATATTAGTGGTAGAAATATCAGCCAATAACTAGGTCGCGCAAAGCTCGCGAAGGGTCGCAAAGAGAAATATATTATTTGTTCAACAGGCATGATCTTAGTGGCAGAAATAACAACCCGTGAATAGGTCGCGCAAAGCACGCAAAGGGTCGCAAAGAGAAATATATTATTTGTTCAACTGGCAGGATATTAGTGGCAGAAATATCAGCCAATAAGCAGGGTCGCGCAAAGCACGCGAAGTAGCGCAAAGAAAAAAGTACCAAACAAGCATTTGATCAATACTTATATCAGGTTAAGCCTCATTTCTGTTGATGCTGATATTGTATTTTTTCATTTTTCGGCTCAGCGCATCCCTATGAATTCCTAGTGCATCGGCGGCAGCCTGCTGATTATAGCTACAACTCTTGAGTGCTCGTCTGATGTTGAGTATCTCAAGATTTTTCAGATCGACGAAATCATCCTTAGGTACCACTATTTTTGTGGGCTGCGGCTTAACCCGGAAATCATCTATTCCAAGGACGTTGCCTTTGCAAAGCATGATGGCTCTTTCCGTCATGTTTCTCAACTCCCTCACATTACCGGGAAAATCATATTTGATCAGTTCGCCAAATACTTCGGTTGAAATGCTGAAAGCCGGTTTATTCATTCTGAGGGCAAGCGATTCAACAAAATGGATGACCAGTGGTTTGATATCTTCGGGCCTTTCGCGAAGTGCAGGAATATGGATATGAAGGGTATTGAGCCGATGAAGCAGGTCCAGTCTGAATTTTTTCTTCTCAACACGTTTTTCGAGGTCGTGATTGGTGGCTGAAATAATGCGAAAATCGGTATGAATCAGGCTTGTATCTCCAACACGGGTCACAACTTTTTCTTCTGTGGCACGCAGAATTTTAGCCTGAAGGTTGAAGGGCATGTCGGCAATTTCATCCAAGAATAAAGTCCCATGGTTACATACTTCAAAATAGCCCATTTTATCGGCTATGGCACCGGTAAAGGAGCCTTTTTTGTGCCCGAAAAATTCGCTCTCCAGCAATGATTCTGTGATCGCACTGCTATTCACCGCTGAAAATATCTTATCTTTTCTGTCGCTCGAATAATGGATGATCCTGGCAATATTCTCTTTACCTGTTCCACTTTCACCGGTAATCAAAACATTGGCATCGGGATATTTCGCAGCAGTCATCGCTTGTTCGAATACCTCCAGAATCTGCGGACTCACGCCAATAAACTGACGGTCAATCTTCTTCTCAAGCGAACTCGAGATCAGTGAATTCTTTTCCTCCATTTGCTTCAGCTTACGTTGCATCTGAAGGTATTTCTGGGTGCGTTCGATGGCAATCTGAATATCAATGAAACGGAAGGGTTTGCGCAAATAATCGAATGCCCCGAGTCGCATGGCTTTAATGACTGTATCCATATCTCCGTGTGCCGAGATAATGATGACTTCCATGTAGGGATACCTGATTTTAACCTCCTTTAATATATCCAGTCCATTGACGCCGGGCAACCTGACATCAAGGATCATTAAATCAATTTTAACCTCTTCCAGAATTTTTTTCCCGGCAGCCGCAGTATTGGCTTCAAATGACTCAAATTCGGAATCATTAAAAAACCCACTCAACTCTTCCGTGAATTGTTTCTCATCATCAAGAATCAGAATTTTTATCTTATCCTTTATTTCCATACTTCTTTTCTGTTTTCAATTTTTAATACAATCCTGATTTTTGATCCCTGCAAATTTTCACTTGATATTTCAATATTCCCACCCATTTCCCGAATGATCTGATAACAAATGGATAATCCAAGTCCGGTCCCTTTTCCTTCCTCTTTGGTGGTATAAAAAGGGAGCAGAATATTATGTATTTCCTCTTTATTGATCCCTATGCCATTGTCAACGACTTCAACAATCAAAAATTCGTTTTCCTGGTAAGAATGAATGACAACGCACATATCAAATTGTTCCTCCTGGTGACTCTTCATCTCCAGTACCGCATCCTTGGCATTGGTCAGCAAATTGATAATGACCTGCTCAAACTGATAGGTGTTACCCACAATCTGTGGTATATTTTCGTCGAGTTGGAGCTTCATGGCAATTCCAAGATGCTTGAACTGCTCAGATATCAGGGAAACTGCATTCTGAATACTGAGATTGATATCGAAGGCTGTCAGGACAAAATTATCATGACTCCTTGAGAATGCCCTGATATGGTCGATGATATTTCTGATGCGTATAATGTTTTCGAAAATCTTGTTTGATTTATTGGTCAGGAATTCAACGTCAATAATGTCCTCCTTTGCCGTTTCAAACAGAATTTTATCCATGACCATCGAAATGATGTTGAGTGGCTGGTTGATCTCATGTGCGATGCCGGCGGCCATCTCACCCAGGTTAGCCATGCGGTCGGCATGCATTTGTTTGGTCTCCATTTTTTTTCGGTGCGAAATATCACGTACGACGAACATAAAGGAAAAGGGAATTCCTTCATGATCCTGAATTAAGGTTGAACTAATTTCTCCCGCAAATATAGACTGATTTTTCTTACAAAATTTCAATTCCAGATTTTGCGCAAGTCCTTCCGTCAGCGTTTTTTCTATGATGCTCCTCAAAACTCCTTTTTCATCCACGGGGACAAACTGGTAAAAATCTTTTCCCAGTAAATCATCCCTTGAATCCGCACCAAACAATTCAATGCCGATTTCAGAAACCTCGGTGATCACACCTTTCATATCGATCAGCAAAATACCATCCGGGGAGGAATTCAAGATAGTCTTGTATTTTTCTTCGCTTATCTGAAGGATCAATTCGGCCTGTTTTCTTTCCGTAACATCCTGTATTACACCGGACAGAGCCCTGGAGACATCATTCTCTCTGGTTGCTTTTCCAATCAGGTGCACCCACCGTCTATTTCCTTTTGCAGTAATAATTTCTGATTCGAAATCCCATTGATCATTCGATTGAATGTCACTTTTCAGTGCCTGTTCAAAGTTAAGCCGGGAAGCCGGGACGCAGAATTTCAGCATGTCATGGATGGCCGGGATCTCATCAGTCACCTCTATCTCAAACATATTAAATACTTCGTCGGTCCACTTTTGAATTCCTGTTGTCACATCAATTTGCCATCCTCCAACTTTCGCGATCTTGCCTGTTTCATTGAGCGCATTGAGATTGTTTGTTAATTCCTGCCCCAAGCGTTTACTTTCAGTGATGTCCTGTACCGTACCTATACCCCTGACCGGCAAACCAGAATCATTCAGCTCCATCTTACCCTGGGCAAACAAATTACGAATCGAACCATCCTTATGAAGGATACGGTATTCAAGCAATGGAGATTCGCCACTGAACATGTTACCAACCAGACTGTTCATAAACATCTCTCTGTCTTCCGGATGAATGATCTGAATGAGAGATTCCGGATTCAAATCAAACTCTGAATATTCCAGATCCAAAATTCTAAACATCTCTCTCGACAACTTAATTGAATTTGCCTCCATATCCCATTCCCAGCTACCTATCTTAGAGATTCTCTGAGCTTCTGCCAGGTTTGATTCACTCTTCTTTAGCACATTTTCAATTTTCTTGCGGTCGGTAATATCCCTGTTAGTACCCACCATTTTCAAGGGTATTCCGGAATGGTCACGTAATATCATGGCCATCACGCTCATGTCGTGAACAGAACCATCCGGCCGGCAAACCATGAATTCGGTTTCGAATTCATTCTTATCCAGGATTGTAAGTTGTATTTCTCTGTCAATTCTTTCCTTGTCATCCGGATGAATCCATGACATCCAAAATTCATAATTATAGGGCAAATCCTGTTTTTCCAACCCGTAAAGTAGAAACATCTGATCGTCCCAGATGAAACTGTTTTTCTGAATATCAAAATCCCAAACACCTACTCCGCTCGCCCGGGTGGCCAATGCGAGACGGGTAGAGGTTTGATTTAGTTCTGCCTCTATTTTTTTTCGAATTGTGATATCAATAATATTCAAAAGCAATTGATCGCCATGTTCATCAACAACGCCTTCAATATGCACGTTCAGCAACTGACGATCTATTGTTTCCAGAACAACCTCACACGTTTTTTTTGATTTACTCTCGAAAACCTCCTGAAGAAAGACAACGAATACTGAACGGCACTCATTTTCAACAAACTGGTCAAAAGAACATCCAATAGCTTGTGGCCGATCTATGCCAAGCATGATTGCCCCGCTGTGATTCAATTCAAGTATTTTCTTTTCCAACGAAAGCGTGAAATATCCGGTTGGTGCAAAATCGTAAAGCGTAGTATATTTCGCCGAAATTTCTTCAGCAAGTTTTTTGGCCTGATG
The DNA here is from genome assembly GCA_037129695.1 of Prolixibacteraceae bacterium. GTDB lineage: Bacteria > Bacteroidota > Bacteroidia > Bacteroidales > Prolixibacteraceae > CAINVV01. The sequence continues at coordinate 3,912 of JBAXUL010000150.1, read as the reverse complement.
AATATTTTCATTCTGCTTTTCAAGTTCAAGATTCTGCAATTCCAGCTCCACCTTGTGCGAACGCAAGGTTTCTTCAAGTTCAATCCGGTGGATGATGTCATTGGCGAAACCAAGATATTTGGTTTCAGAAACCTTGACTGCCTCAACGGCAAACCATTGCTTTTTACCGCTTTTATCCAGGTAGGGCAAATCTATTCTCATAAATCCTGTTTCCACCAACAGATGTAAATGACCTACTCCTTCCTCTCTGAATTCCTCCAGAAGTAAATCAGTAACTGACATGCTCAACAACTCTTCTCTAAAATAACCTGTCATTTTACATGCTGCATCATTGACCTCAAGAAAACGACCCTTTTCATCTACTACAAAAACACCATCAGGAGCATTTTCAATGTAGCTGCGGTATTTTGCCTCACTGGCATTCAATGATGCATTGACCCTTAATAATTCATCCCTGGTCTGCTCGAGTACCAGAGCCTCTCTTTTGATCGTCTGTTTATGGTTGAATAGATTCAGAAACACATTTACCTTACCCAAAAGAATCTGGTTTCTGATAGGTTTGAATAAATAATCAACAGCGCCAGAATCATACCCCTTGAATATTTCGTATTCATCGTTATTAATCGCAGTGAGAAAAATGACCGGGACCTTGTCTTCTATTCTGTTCTCATTGATTCGAACTGCCAACTCATATCCGTCCATTCCGGGCATCCGCACATCAATGATGGCCAGGGCCAGTTCAATCCCTTTCGTTTTTTCAAGTGCTTCGGCACCTGAAAGTGCCTGTATAAGGTTGATTTCAATTGGTTCAAGGATTGATTCGAGCAGGAAAAGGTTGATCTCTGCATCATCTACAATCAGCAGGTTTGGAAGATTTTTCATACAGATGGCATAGTGACGAGAAGATTTAATGTATACGGTATATAAGGTCCAAAATTCATTCAAATAAACGATGAACATCCGGAATGTGGTCGCCGGCACATGGAATGTTCATGGATTGAATTTAACCTGGGTTCTAATATTAATCTCCTGTCAATCTTAATTTTTTAAAAAATATTTTAACAATAAATCGATCAATGTATTTCTTGAAATCGGTTTTGAGATGTAATCATTGCATCCGGAATGGATGGCCTTGGCCTTGTCGCCATCCAGGGCCAGTGCTGTCTGAGCAATGATGACCACATTTTGATTAAACAACCTGATTTGTTGGGCAGCTTCAAATCCGCTCATTCCCGGCATCTGAACATCCATTAAAATCAAATCAATATTAGGATTTTTGCGGCAGACTTCAACCGCTTCAAAGCCATTTCTTGCAATTAATATTTCTCTGCCAAACTTTTTAACCGTCATTACCATTAACATTTCCGATTCTTCATCATCTTCAGCAATCAGTATCGTCAGATTTTTTCGGATACCTTCATCCTGAAAAACCGGCAAATCCAACTGCTTCTTCATTCCCTCCTTGGTCGTAAAATGGCAAGGTATCGTAAAATAGAAGGTAGAACCCTTTTCTTTTTCGCTTTCCACCCATATCTTTCCGCCAAGAAGTTCAACATAGGCCTTTGAAATGGACAAACCCAATCCGGCTCCCTGCCTCGCCATTTTATCAAAAATGTCAACCTGGATGAATCGTTTAAAAATGACATCCTGTTTCTCTTTATCGATACCAATACCGGTATCCTTCACGAAAAACTTCAATTGAGATTCATTATTTTCCGACTGAATCACTTCATACCCTAATTTGATTGATCCATGGTTTGAAAATTTAATCGCATTTTTAACCAGATTGGTCAGGATGGCATAAATTTTTTCATGGTCCGAATGAATGAATGCCTTCACGGTCGGAAGGGCATTCTCAAAATCAATCTGCATACCTTTTCTTTCCACTTCAGGCCTGAAAAAGGTAGTGATGTATTCAATCTGCTCATTAATGTTCGTTTCAGACAATAAAACCTGCATCAAACCAGATTCAATTTTCGAAATATTGATGATGTCATTGATGATATTCAGCAATCTGGCGCCACTTTTTTGAATTACTTCAAGGTATTGCAGATGTTGTTGGTTGTCAAGGCCCGGTTCCTTGAGCAGTTCGGTAAATCCAAGTATTCCGTTCATTGGGGTACGGATTTCGTGACTCATGTTGGCAAGAAAGGCCGATTTTAACCGGTCACTTTCTTCCGCATGATCCTTGGCGATAATCAGTTCTTTTTCAGCATTCTTTCGGGTGGTTATATCGAAACAGTTGCCTATATAACCTATAAAATCGCCTTGCCCGTTGAAATTCGGACTCCCCATGTTAACAATCCATTTGTACTCACCGCCGGCATGCAGGAGCCGGTGCTCTATTTCAAAAGGCTTATGATTGATGAATGAGCCGAGGTAGGTACTCCAGAAGCGGTTCAAATCATCAGGATGAATTCCTTCCACCCATCCGGAACCTATTTCCTGTTCCAACTTACGTCCGGTAAACCGCAACCAGGGATCATTAAAATACTGAAATTGTTGATCCGTACCCGAAGTCCAGATCAACGATAATCCGGAGTTGGCAAGATTTTGAAACTGTACTTCTTTTTCCATCATTTCAGCTTCAGAACGTTTCCGTTCGGTAATATCCTTGTCAACACCTCGATAACCTCTTAAATTCCCCTCACTGTCTATCATTGGAACAGCATTGGTAATCAAGCAGATACCCTTACCATCTTTGGTGACATTCCAATTCACCAGGTCCGTAATATTCATCTTTTTGGAAGCTATTTCACCGAAAATCGGTCCTACCCTTTTGGCCTCTTCCTCTGTCATAAAATCAATAGGTGTTTTGCCCAGTATCTCCTCGCTGGTAAAGCCAAGCATCGGTTTCCCGTTTTGAGAGCTATAGGTATAAATTCCATGCTCATCGATTTCCCATACCCAATCACCCTGACTCAATATGATGTCTTCCATCCTCTTTTCGCTCATTTTCAATGATTCTTCGGCATGCTTGCGGTCTGTAGCGTCATTCAATGCGACGCACCAATGCGGACGACCATCCAGAATGATTGGTTCGACACTCACATTCAACCAAACCTGGCATAATTTTCCCTGGCGATGCATTCTAAATTCCAGATCAGTCCATTGCATGCTACCACCATTCCGAATTAATTTATCGATGCCATCTCGAATCTGACAATGTTTGGTTCCTGCAGCCAAACCGCATCCATTGCTCTCTTCCAGGTTGTCTCCACAATTCAAAGCAGCACAAAGACTCTTGTGCAACAGCTCAGTTTTACTTTTGGAACACAGATTAGTTGCAGCAATGTTGCACAACGCAATATTGCTTGAATGGTCGAGGACGAGCATGGCAACAGGCGAGGCTTCGAAAATGGAATGAAAATTCAGCAATTGTCTTTCAACTTCAATTTCTGCCTTTTTTCTTGCTGTGATATCCACCATTGTCAACAAACAATCTGAACCATTCACAGCAACACTACCTGTCAGGTGAACCCACAATTGTACTCCACTCTTCACATAGATAGTCACTTCGCAGCTTTGTATATCCTTGATGTCAAAAACCCTGGCCAGAAAATGATCAAACAATGGCCTTGACTCAATGGAAACCATCTGGACGAAATATTTATTTTTCAAGCGCAGGCGCTCACTACCGAGCATTTGTGACCCTGCCAGGTTCAGATCAACAATCTTACTGTTATTTAAAATGGTGAAATATCCGATTGGCGCAAAATCATACAAGCCAAGGTATTTCTCAGAGGCAATGGTGGCATTCTCCTTGGCCTTCCTGAGTTCTTCATTTTGCAGTTCCAATTCGATCTGGTGAACTTCCAAATCATAAATCAGCCGTTGTGTGTCTTCAATGACAGGTTGTAAGCCGGCCTCTGATGATTTCGAACGATATATTTCTTCTGCCTGTTTGCGAAG
>JBAXUL010000015.1:0-49283 GCA_037129695.1 Prolixibacteraceae bacterium | reverse complement strand
CAGGTATTGACGAATCCAAGCAATTCATCAGCAGGTTCAGTCCAATATATTGTCACCCCGACCTCTACAACCGGCTTATGTGTCGGGTCACCCTATACCATCACGGTAACAGTGAATCCGGCCCCAATGGTTACGACTGCCAATGCAGCAACTATATGCAGCGGGACAACTACGAATATTGCGTTAACTGCCACCACTCCCAGTACCTATACCTGGGCAGTTGGCCCAATTGTTGGAGGAATAACAGGAGCAAATTCAGGTTCAGGAAGCACGATTAGTCAGGTTCTCATAAATCCGAGTTCGACAAACTCAGGATCGGTTCAATATCTGGTTACTCCAACTGTTGGTTCCTGTTCAGGAACGCCTTATGCGATCACTGTTACAGTCAACCCATCTCCGGCAATAACAACCCCTAATACAGCAGCAATATGCAGTGGAAATAGTACAAGTATTGCATTGACATCAAGTGTCCCAAGTTCATTTACCTGGACAGTCGGTACAGTTACCGGAGGTGTTACAGGATCGGGTTCCGGTTCCGGACCGAACATTATTCAGGGTCTGACCAATCCATCCAATTCAACAGTTGGGACAGTTCAATACCTAGTTACTCCTATTGCTGCAACCGGATCTTGTATCGGTACCCCTTACTCAATCGTTGTATCAGTGGATCCAAAACCCATAGTTACGAATGCAGCATTGGTAAATTCCTGCAGCGGAATAAGTACGAATATTGCCTTAACTGCAAGTTTCCCCAGCAACTTTGCCTGGACAATTGGGACCATAACCGGAAGTGTCACAGGTGCTATACCTGGATCCGGATCTTCAATCAATCAGGTTCTTATCAATCCAAGTACTTCAGTTGCCGGTTCAGTAGACTACTTGATTACCCCAACTTCCGTAACCGGTTCCTGTGTTGGAACACCATTCACAATTACGGTTTTTGTCCATCCGGCACCTGTTGTTACAACTGCCAATACTGCTACAATTTGTAGTGGTTTTGGTCCAAATATATCATTAAATGCCTCTATCCCAAGTACATTTACCTGGACAGTAGGAGCAATTACGGGTGGAATAACTGGAGCAAGTTCGGGTTCAGGCAATACGATCAATCAGGTACTGGCCAATTTAGCAAATCCGACATTTGGTACGGTACAATATATAGTAACCCCCACCTCAATAGCCAGTTCCTGTACGGGTACTCCTTATGTGATCACTGTTACAGTTAATCCAACACCAACCGTGACGAGTCCATTGGCTTATGCTACTTGTAGTGGTACTGGTCCCAATATTACAGTTACAACATCTGCACCAAGCAGTATTAGTTGGACTGTCGGCGCAATAACAGGCGGTATTACAGGTGCGAGTGCTGGAACAGGGGCGACGATTAATCAGCCATTAACCAATCCAGGCAATGTTTCGGCGGGAACGGTTCAATATATTGTCACACCAACAGCCACTTCAGGCTCATGCCCGGGTATAACGTCGACGATTACTGTCACAGTCAACCCGATTCCGGTTTTGACCTCTGTTGGTCCGGTAAGTTGTTGTAATGGATTAGGACCTAATTACGCCTTAACTGCATCAACGCCGAGTACATTTGCATGGACGATTGGGCCAATTACAGGTGGAATTACCGGTGCATCATCGGCATCCGGCGCATCTCTTAACCAGGTACTGACCAATCCTAGTTCGATAGCATCGGGAACTGTCAGCTATGTAGTAACACCAACTTCTGTATTGGGATCTTGTGTTGGTGCACCTTTCACCATATTAGTTACCGTTGATCCTTCACCAATTTTAATAACACCCAATACAGCCACCATTTGTAGCGGAACGAGTCCAAATATTTCTTTGTCTGCTTCCATTGCAGGAAGTTCTTTCGCCTGGACAGTTGGAGCAGTTACAGGGGGAGTTACTGGTGCCGGAGCGGCGTCAGGTTCTACTATCAATCAGGTTCTCACCAATCCAAGCAACATCATCCCGGGCACTGTACAATATTTGGTAACACCTACAGAAATTGCGACAGGTAATTCATGCGGAACTTTTACCATTACGGTAATAGTAAATCCAAAGCCTTTGGTTACCAATTCCCCTACACTATCCATATGCAGCGGAACAAGTCCGAACCTGGTATTGACATCCAGTGTTCCTAGTAACTATAGCTGGACGCTAGGAACAGTTACAAATGTAACCGGAGCAAGTGCTTCCTCAGGAACAACGATCAATCAAATCCTTACCAATACCGGAAATGCATCAGCAGGTAGTGTGGTGTATATTGTAACACCACTTTCAATCAATGATTTATGTACAGGTGATCCTTTTAACATCACTGTTACAGTTGATCCGAAACCAAATGTTACGACACTCAATACGGCAGCTGCCTGTAGCGGAATAAGCACCAATATTCCTCTGACGGCAACCACGCCTAGTAATTATGCCTGGACTATCGGAACAATTACCGGGAGCATTACGGGTGCAACTGTAGGATCCGGTCCAAATATCAGTCAGGTATTGACAAATCCAAGTCCCATTAATTCCGGTTCAGTAGTATTCATTGTCACTCCAACCGCCCTATCGGGAAGTTGTGCGGGTACACCCTATCCGATTACGGTAACAGTATATCCATCGCCATTAGTAACTACGTCCAATGTGGCTGCAACCTGCAGTGGAAGTAGTCCAAATATTTTACTGGCCTCTTCAACTCCGGGCACCTTCGCCTGGGTAGTCGGTGCAATTACAGGGGGTGTCACCGGAGCTACAGCAGGATCAGGATCAACGATTAACCAGGTACTGACCAACCCAAGTAATAATCTTGCCGGAACTGTTCAGTACATTGTTACACCCATTGCTACAACTGGTTTGTGCTCAGGTAATACTTATACAATTACGGTCACAGTATATCCGAAACCCATTGTTACCAATTCTCCGATAGCAACTACGTGTAGTGGAACCGGTCCGAATATTGCATTGACTGCCAGCGTTCCCAGTACCTATGCCTGGACTATTGGGACAATTACCGGCGGTATTACAGGTGCAAGTGCAGGGTTAGGACCAACCATCAATCAGGTCTTAATCAATCCTAACAATGCTTCCTCAGGGACCGTTGAATATATTGTTACGCCCACATCCGCCATTGGTTCCTGCGCCGGAAACCCATTCACAATCCTTGTTACTGTTCATTCAGTTCCGGTAGTAATTACCGCTAACTCAGCAATAACATGCAGCGGAACGAGTCCCAATATAACTTTGACGGCTTCCTCTCCAAGTAATTTTGCATGGACTATCGGGACTATTACCGGTGGCATCACAGGTGCCAGTGCAGCGTCAGGTGCTGCGATCAATCAAATATTGACCAATCCGAGTCAAATTAATCCGGGAACTGTAGCCTATCTGGTTACACCAACCGCGACTACCGGAACCTGCGCAGGTGCGCCCTATACGATTACTATCACGGTCAATCCTGCCCCCGCTGTAACAAATGTTAACACAGCATCTAGGTGCAGTGGAGACAACACCAATATTTCTTTAACAGCGACTATCCCAAGCACATTTGCATGGACAGTTAGTGGTATAACAGGAGGAATTACAGGCGCATCTGCCGGATCGGGTTCAACGATAAGTCAGGTATTGAACAATCCAACCAATACTACATCAGGAACTGTGCAATATGTTGTTACCCCCACATCTATTGGCGGACTATGCGTTGGTTTACCATTTACTATTACAGTCACAGTAACTCCGAATCCAATTGTAACATCTGCCAATACTGCAACAATATGCAGCGGAGTAAGTCCTAATATTAGTCTGACATCTTCTGTTCCAAGTAACTTCTCATGGACCGTAGGATCTATTGTCGGCGGTATAACAGGTGCCAGTGCCGGGAATGGTCCGGTCATAAATCAGGTATTGACCAATCCGGGAGATATTTCTGCAGGCACCGTAGCCTACATCGTAACGCCTATTTCAATGTCAGGGACTTGTACAGGAACACCCTTTACAATTATTGTTACTGTTAATCCTGTACCTACAGTAACCAATTCTTCAACATTAACCATATGTAGTGGAGTAAGTCCTAATATTTCGCTTGTTGCTTCTTCCCCAAGTACATTTTCATGGACAATCGGAGCCAACATTGGTAGCATTACAGGAGCCAGTTCGGGATCAGGATCGACGATTAATCAAGTTCTGACGAACCCGGGAGCTGTTTCTCCTGGATCTATAGAATATATTGTTACACCACTCACTGTTTCAGGAAATTGTTCCGGAGTACCGTATAAAATTACAGTAACTGTGAATCCGGCTCCTGCAATGACCAATCTATCCCTTGCAACTATCTGCAGCGGATCAAGCCCGGGTATTAATTTAACTTCATCTATTCCGAGTTCGTATACCTGGACAGTTGGACCCATTATCGGTGTCGTCACAGGGGCCACGACTGGTTCTGGCACTGTGATCAATCAGGTACTGACCAATCCGAGTAATATTAATCCTGGATCTGTCCAGTATAACGTTACCCCGACAGCAACTACCGGATCCTGTGTTGGTGCTCCCTTTGCCATTACGGTTGCTGTAGATCCAAAACCCATTGTTACAACATCCAATACAGCCACTATTTGCAGCGGATCAAGTCCGAATATTTCCCTGACATCAAGTATCGCCAGCAATTTTGCCTGGACTCTTGGTGCCATTTCAGGAGGAATAACAGGTGCAAGCGCCGGTTCCGGATCTTCCATCAATCAGGTTCTTATTAATACTGACGACCACTCGGCAGGTACAGTTCAGTATATTGTAACGCCGACTTCTGTTGCCGGATCCTGTGTGGGATCTCCTTTTACGATTACAGTAACAGTTAATTCCATACCTTCTGTAACCAATCCTGCCACAGCTACTATCTGTAGTGGTACAAGTCCAAATATAACCCTTACGGCCAGTTCTTCGAGCACATTTACATGGACAATCGGAACCATTGCTGAAGGTATTACAGGTGCAAGTTCCGGCTCAGGTACTCTTATCAATCAGGTACTTACCAATCCGAGCACTTCACTTTTTGGCTCCGTTAAATACATCATTACGCCAACCTCAATTACAGGGTCTTGTGTAGGAGCACCTTATGCCATAACGGTGACCGTTGATCCATCTCCAGCCGTAACCAATTCTGCCACTGCTGAAATCTGCAGCGGAACCAGCCCCAACCTAAATTTGACAGCTTCCGCCCCAAGTACTTTTACCTGGACATTAGGGACTGTTACAGGTGGTATCACAGGCGCGAGTTCAGGATTAGGTTCGATCATCAATCAGTCTTTGACAAATCCAAGTAACATCAATACCGGAACTGTTCAATATATTGTTACACCTACTGCATTATCAGGGTCTTGTACCGGTGCGCCTTTTACAATTACGGTGACAGTAAATCCCGTTCCAGTAATCACAACTGCCAACTCAGTTTCAATCTGCAGCGGAACAAGTCCTAATATTAATTTAACTTCTTCTATTCCAAGCTCCTATGCTTGGACTATTGGAGCCATTACCGGAGGTATAACCGGTGCTAGCAATGGGTCAGGAATAGCCATCAATCAGGTGCTTACTAACCCAAGCGGAACATCTCCTGGCACAGTTCAATATGTTGTGACACCTACCTCCAGCGGCGGATCATGTGCCGGAGTACCCTATATTATTACAGTAACGGTTAATCCAATACCGATAGTTACTAACTCTGCAACGTCAACAATCTGTAGTGGTACAAGCCCGAACATTTTATTGTCAGCTTCATTTGCAAGTTCCTTTACCTGGACCATAGGTACAATTACCGGTGGCATTACCGGAGCAATTGCAGGATCAGGTACAACAATTAATCAGCTACTGACCAATCCAAGTGCATTGATAGCTGGATCAGTAGTATACTTTGTAACTCCAACTTCTGCTACAGGATCTTGCGTTGGATCTCCCTTTGCAATTACAGTGACGGTCCGCCCGTCTCCCACAGTCACCAATGCTGCAACATCGAGTATTTGTAGTGGTGATAGTCCAAATATTAATTTGACGGCATCCACACCAAGTGACTTTAGCTGGACAATAGGGACAATTACAGGAGGTATCACCGGAGCGAGTGCCGGATCAGGAGTAATCATTAATCAGTTTTTGACCAATCCGAGCAATACGTTATCAGGTACTGTCCAATATATTGTTACACCCGTATCGACTACCGGATCTTGTCCTGGAATACCTTTCACCATCACGGTTACAGTTTACCCTGTCCCAATTGTTACTTCGCCAAATACCGCTACCGTATGCAGCGGATCGAATCCAAATATCAATTTAGCCTCTTCTTTCCCGAGTTCATTTACCTGGACAATTGGGATAGTTTCAGGAAGTATTGCGGGAGCAAGTGCCGGGTCAGGTTCAACAATTAACCAGATGCTTACCAACCCAAGCAGCTCTTTTACCGGTTCTGTACAGTATCTCGTAACACCAACTTCAACTTCAGGTTCATGCGCAGGAGTTCCATATATAATCACAGTTTTGGTCATGCCTTCTCCTATGGTGACCAATTCTGCAAATTCAACGATTTGCAGTGGAAATAGTCCGAATATTTCTTTATCGGCATCTTCGCCTAGTACCTATAGCTGGACCACAGGAGTTATTACAGGAGGTATTACAGGTGCAAATGCCGGATCAGGCTCAAGCATCAACCAGATTCTGACCAATCCAAGTACAAGTATACCAGGAACAGTTCAATACCTCGTTACACCTACCTCTATTGCAGGAACCTGTGTGGGATCTCCCTTTACGATTACTGTAACGGTAAATGCTGCTCCCGCGGTTACCAATTCGGCAACAGCTACTACCTGTAGCGGAACGAGCCCTAATATTAATCTGACAGCGAGTATTGCTAGCAGTTTTACATGGAGCATTGGGACCATTACCGGAGGAATTACCGGTGCCAGTCCAGGATCAGGTGCAATCATCAATCAGGCATTGACTAATCCAAGCAGTACAACAGCGGGAACAGTTCAGTATATTGTCACACCAACAGCTACAACAGGTGCTTGTCCCGGTGTTCCACTGACAATTACAGTAACCGTTGTTCCTAAGCCTCTAGTTACCAATTCTCCGACAGTAATCATATGTAGCGGAACAGATCCAAATATTACCTTGGCGGCAAGTCTGCCAAGCACCTTTACCTGGACCATTGGAGTTATTACCGGAGGTATTACGGGAACGAGTGCCGGATCTGGTTCTGCTATCAGTCAGGTACTTACCAATCCAAGCAATACGATTCCAGGGACAGTCGAATTCATTGTAGTCCCAACCTCAATAGCTGGTTCTTGTACCGGATCACCTTTCACGATCACAGTGACAGTAAGTCCCGCACCTGTAATCACCAATTCAGCAGCTGCGAGTATTTGCAGTGGAGCAAGTACCAATCTTTCACTAACAGCTTCTATTGCTTCCACTTTTACCTGGATAATAGGTACCAATAACGGAGGTATCACTGGAGCAATTGCAGGTTCCGGATCTACTATCAGCCAGGTTTTAAATAATCCGAGTCCATCCGTCCCTGGAACCATTGAGTACATTGTTACCCCGACTTCAATTGCGGGAACTTGTATAGGTACGCCATTTACAATTACATTGACAATTACCCCATCGCCAACTGTTACCAATCCTGCCAGTGCAACGATCTGCAGTGGTGCAAGCCCTAATATTAACCTAACTTCAAGTGTTCCGAGCACTTTTGCCTGGACTCTGGGAACCGTAACAGGTGGTATAACTGGTGCTAGTGCCGGTTCAGGTACAATCATCAATCAGTCATTGGTTAACCCAAGCAATACTACACCAGGAACTGTCGAATATATCGTAACGCCGACTGCAACTACAGGTACTTGTCCTGGAGTTCCATTGACAATAACTGTAACGGTAAATCCAAAGCCAATAGTTACCAACACTCCGTCTACCAGTACCTGTAGCGGGTCAGGTGCAAATATTGCTTTAACAGCCAGTTATCCGAGTACTTTCAGCTGGGCTGTAGGTGCAATTACCGGAGGAATTAGCGGTGCCAGTGCCGGATCGGGTGCAAACATCAATCAGGTACTGACTAATCCAAGTAATACTGTTCCCGGTACGGTCGCCTACATTGTCACTCCCACCTCTGTGTCTGGTTCATGTGCAGGTATGCCTTCCACTTTAACTGTCACAGTATATCCTACACCGCTGGTAACCAGTGCGGCTACGGCCAGCAACTGCAGCGGGACGGGTCCTGTCATCAATTTGACGGCCAGTGTTGCAAGTACATTTACCTGGACCATCGGGACCATTTCGGGAGGTATTACCGGACCTATTGCCGGATCCGGTAATATTATCAGTCAGTCTCTTGTTAATCCAAGTTCAACCGTTTCAGGTTTTGTTGAGTATATTGTTACCCCAACGTCAGTTGTAGGATCATGTGCTGGAACTCCATTTACCATTACCGTCACTGTATTTCCGAGTCCGTCTGTCACCAGTCCGGCAACAGCCACTACCTGTAGCAGAACAAGTCCAAACATTAATCTGACTGCAACAGTTGCAAGCACTTTTAACTGGACAATCGGGACTATAACCGGCGGTATTACGGGCGCAAGTGCAGGATCAGGTACGATCATCAATCAATTATTGACCAATCCGAGCAATACTACGGCAGGTACTGTCCAGTATTTGGTTACCCCAATATCCTCCGCCGGATCATGTGCAGGAACTCCATACACTATAACAGTAACAGTTTTACCAGCCCCGATAGTTACCAGTTCACCAACAACTACAACCTGTAGCGGAAGCAGTCCAAATATTTTGCTGACATCAAGTTTGCCAAGTACTTATGCCTGGACAGTTGGTACTATTACCGGTGGCATTACGGGTGCCAGTCTTGGTTCAGGATCAACCATCAATCAGGTTCTGACTAATCCAAGCAATAGTATAGCAGGTACAGTAGCCTATCTTGTTATTCCTACCTCAACTGCAGGCTCATGTGCCGGTTTACCTTTCACGATTACCGTAACCGTCTATCCTACGCCCACTGTGACCAACGCTGCAACTGCCAGTACCTGCAGTGGAACGGGTCCTAATATTAGTTTGACGGCCAGCGTTCCAAGTACCTTTACCTGGACCATAGGAACAACTACCGGTGGAATTACCGGAGCCAGCACAGGATCTGGTGCTGTAATCAATCAGATTTTGACCAATCCGAGTTCATCGGTTCCTGGATCTGTCGAATATCTCGTTTCTCCAATTTCTACAACTGGTGCATGTGTGGGATCTCCATTTACGATTACCTTGACGGTCAATCCGTCGCCCACTGTCACCAATTCGGCAACCTCAAGTATTTGTAGTGGGACAAGTCCAAATATAAATTTGACTGCTTCAGCTACAAGTAGTTACAGTTGGACAATAGGAACAATTACCGGAGGCATCACCGGAGCGAGTGCTGGTACTGGAGCTATTATCAATCAGTTACTGACCAATCCGAGCAATACCTTATCAGGTACTGTCCAGTACATTGTTACACCGACAGCGACTACCGGAACTTGTCCGGGAACACCTTTCACCATCACTGTTACAGTTTACCCGGTTTCAATAGTGACTTCGCCCAATACTGCCATCATTTGCAGTGGATCAAATCCAAATATCAATTTAACCTCCTCTGTTCCGGGTACATTTAGCTGGACAATTGGAACAGTCACTGGTGGTATTACGGGAGCAAGTGCCGGATCAGGATCAACTATCAGCCAGGTGCTAACCAATCCTAGCAGTTCAACTTTTGGGACAGTGCAATATCTTGTAGCACCAACTTCAACTTCAGGTACATGTCCGGGAGTTCCATATATCATTACTGTGTCGGTTAATCCTTCACCTGCAGTGACTAATTCTGCCACTTCAACGATCTGCAGCGGAACGGGTCCAAATATTGCTTTAACTGCATCTTCGCCCAGTACCTATACCTGGACCATAGGAACAATTACAGGAGGCATTACTGGTTCCAGTGCGGGATCAGGTTCAGTCATCAATCAGATTCTGACCAATCCAAGTACAAGTGTTCCGGGAACAGTTCAATACCTCGTTACTCCTACATCTACAACAGGATCCTGTGTGGGCACTCCATTCACGATTACTGTAACAGTTAATTCCGCTCCGGCAGTTACCAATTCGGCAACAGCCTCAACTTGTAGCGGAACGAGTCCAAATATTAATCTGACAGCGAGTATTACCAGTAATTTTACCTGGATTGTAGGAACTATTACCGGAGGAATTACCGGTGCAAGTGCGGGATCTGGTGCGATCATCAATCAGTCTTTGACAAATCCAAGCAATACAACAACCGGAACAGTTCAATACATTGTAACTCCGACAGCAACAACCGGTTCCTGTGCCGGATCTCCTTTTACAATTACAGTTACAGTTATTCCTGTTCCGATAATTACCAACTCAACAACGGCAAATGCCTGTAGTGGAAGCAGTGTGAATATTGCATTAACATCCAGTATTCCAAGTACATTTACATGGACCATTGGTGCTATTACAGGAGGCATTACGGGATCAAGTGCGGGATCAGGTGCAACTATCAGCCAGGTGCTTACGAACCCAAGCCTTGTATCATCCGGAACAGTCGAATATTTGTTGACTCCAATATCCGTTGCCGGGTCTTGCAGTGGTATTCCTCATACAATTACGGTAACAGTCAATCCGTCTGCTGTCGTAACAACATCCAATACTGCGTCTATTTGTAGCGGATCAAGCCCGAATATTAGCTTAACGTCTTCATTGCCTAGTAATTACACATGGACAATAGGGACTGTGACAGGCGGAATTACCGGTGCTTCTGCAGGTTCAGGATCAACGATCAATCAAAATCTCACCAATCCAAGCAACCTGACCGCGGGATCTGTTGCCTATATCGTTACTCCAACGACTGTAGCAGGATCTTGCCCTGGTGCACCATATACAATCACGGTTACGGTCAACCCGGCACCTATTGTAACAACACCTGCTACCGCAGTCATTTGTAGCGGAACAAGTCCAAACATCAATCTCACTTCTTCCTTCCCAAGTACCTTTAACTGGACAATAGGTACAATTATTGGAGGAATTACAGGCTCACTTCCGGGTTCAGGTACAACCATCAATCAGGTTTTATCCAATCCGAGTAATTCAGTTTCCGGCTCTGTCGACTACATTGTAACACCTACTGCAACAACAGGATTCTGTGCGGGTGTGCCTTATACCATTAGGGTGACGGTTGTGCCGAAACCAATAATTACCAATTCTACTACAGCAACTACCTGTAGCGGAGGAAATCCTAGCATAATACTGACATCGAGTATTCCGAGTACGTTTACCTGGACGATAGGGGCAGTTACCGGAGGCATAACCGGTGCCAGTGCCGGATCAGGTTCTTCAATTGCCCAAGTACTTACAAATCCTAGCAATACTGTTTCAGGAACTGTAGCCTATACAGTTACTCCAACATCGAATGCAAGCTCATGTGTAGGCATACCGTTAACAATAACTGTTACTGTATATCCTGCGCCAATAGTCACAAACCCTGGAACAGTTACTGCCTGCAGTGGAGTGAGTCCAAATATAACTTTGACCTCAAGTGTTTCGAGCAGCTTTAACTGGACCATTGGAACAGTAGCGGGTGGCATTACCGGAGCGAGTGCAGGATCAGGTTCTGTCATCAACCAGATTCTGAACAATCCAAGTGCAAGTACTCCTGGATCAGTCGAATACATTGTTACTCCTGTCTCAATAACAGGCACTTGTGCAGGCGCATCCTTTACAATTACTGTTACAGTCAATCCGGCTCCAACAATTACCAATTCAGCAACAACGTCTACCTGTAGTGGAACCAGCCCCAATATCAATCTGACTGCGAGTGTTCCGAGTAGTTTTACCTGGATCATTGGAACTATCACAGGAGGTGTAAGTGGTGCAAGTCCAGGATCAGGTGCGATCATCAGTCAGACTCTGACCAATCCAAGCAATACAACAGCCGGAACAGTTCAATACATCGTAACCCCAACAGCAACCACAGGTTCCTGTGGAGGAGCTCCTTTCACAATTACTGTTACTGTTACATCTGCACCGATTGTTACCAATTCTTCAACAGCAAATGCCTGTAGTGGAAGCAGTCCAAATATTGCACTCACTTCAAGTATTCCAAGTACTTATTCCTGGACGATCGGTACAATTACCGGTGGCGTTACCGGTGCCAGTGCTGCATCGGGTGCAGCTATCAACCAGGTGCTTACTAATCCAAGCAATACGATTTCCGGTTCTGTAATCTATATCGTGACCCCAACCTCTATTGCAGGTTCCTGCATTGGTGCCACTTATCCAATTACAGTAACAGTCAATCCATCATCGATTATTACAACACCCAATGCTGCATCCATTTGCAGTGGAACAAGTTCAAATATTAGTTTGGTTGCTTCTATTCCAAGTAATTATACATGGACGGTTGGAACTATAACTGGTTCAATTACCGGGGCTTCTGCTGGTTCAGGATCAACAATCAATCAAAATCTTATCAATCCAAGCAACCTGACAGCAGGATCTGTAGCCTATATCGTTACGCCAACGACAGTAAGCGGTTCTTGTGTGGGTACTCCATATACCATTACGGTAACAGTTAACCCAGCTCCGGTTGTAACAACATCGGCAACTGCGGTTATTTGCAGCGGATCGAGCCCCAACATCACTCTTGTCTCTTCATTCTCAAGTACCTATAGTTGGACCGTTGGAACAATTCTTGGAGGTATAACCGGTGCCCTTCCGGGTTCAGGATCAACCATTAACCAGGTATTATCCAATCCAAGCAATTCAGCTTCCGGCTCTGTGGATTATATTGTAACTCCTACGGCAACAGCAGGATTCTGTGCTGGTGCACCGTATCCCATCAGGGTGACAGTTACACCGAAACCGCTTGTTATTAACTCATCAACAGTAAATATATGCAGCGGAGCCAGTCCAAATATTATCCTTGCAGCATCGTTGCCAAGTACGTATACATGGACTATCGGTGCCATTACCGGTGCCATTACCGGAGCCACAGGCGGATCCGGCGGCACGATCAATCAGGTTTTGACCAATCTCAGCAGTGCCAATCCCGGAACTGTAGCCTACATTATTACTCCAACCTCAATTTCAGGAACTTGTATAGGAGACCCCTATACCATTACGGTCACTGTTAATCCAATTCCAGTGACACCTGTAATTACTCCAGCCGGTCCTGTTTCAATTTGTTCCGGAGGCAGTGCGACCCTATCAGCACCTGCAGGTTATACATATTTGTGGTCTACCGGGGCAATTACACAATCTATCTCAGTATCCGCTGCAGGGACCTACTCTGTTGTCGTCAGAGATGCCATTGGATGCCAAAGTCTGCCTGGATCTGTCACAACGGTTATAACTACCATTGCTTCAGCTAATGCAGGTGTTGACGCCACCATTTGTGAAGGAGATGATTATACGATTTCCGGAGCCAGCGTCAGCAACAATTTCGATTATATCTGGACAACTTCGGGTACGGGAACTTTTGATAATCCTCATACCCTCACAACCAAATATACGCCTAGTGCGCTGGATAAAACCAATGGTACAGTTAATCTTACTTTAAACGCATCCAATCTGGCCCCATGCCTGGGTAGTGTTCAGGATGTAATGAAGCTGACCATTCAGGCTGCTCCGGCGGCCAATGCAGGTCCAAATCAGACTGTATGTTTCCCTGCCTCCGTTTTGGTAACCGGAGCAACTATGCCCAATGGCCATAATCCTGTCTGGACTTTGGCAGGTGCAGGAGCCTTGTTCAATGCCAATACGTTGACTCCAACCTATCAGCCGGCAGCAGCCATTGGTGTGTACTCAGTTACATTGACACTGACAGTGAGTGCAATTGCCCCATGTACCGGCACAGTAACAAGCACAAAAACGATTCAGGTAGATGCACTTCCGGGAAATCCGGGGGTAATTTCAGGACCGGCTACGATATGCAAAGGTGTGCCTGCTACCTATTCTGTCGTTGCTATCCCTAACGCAACTACCTATACATGGACTCTCCCTTCAGGAACAACGATTGTTTCCGGAAGCAATAGCAACAATATTCAGGTCATATTCAACGGGGCAGCGGTTCCGGCAAACATATCCGTTTTTGGAACTAACAGTTGTGGAAACGGCCCTGTTTCCAATCTTGCGTTGACAATCAACGACATACCCGCCAATCCCGGAAGTATCGCAGGGCCGGCGCAAATTTGCCAGGGCTCAACCGGTGTTGTCTTTACCGTTGCACCTGTTGCGGGAGCTACTTCCTATTCGTGGACACTTCCTACCGGAGCGACCATTACATCAGCCCCACCTTATTCAAATAGTGTAACGGTAACCTTTGCATCCAACGCTTCAAGCGGGAATGTCACAGTATCCGCTTCAAATGCATGCGGAACCGGACCAGTTGCCACCAAGGCAGTTGTTCTGAATGCAAAACCTGCCACGCCATCAATTAGTGCTGCAGGAGGTGTAAATACTGTTTGTGAAGGAATTACTGTTCCTTTGATTGGGGCACCTGTCGGATACAATTATTTGTGGACCCCGGGCGGTTCAACAACGCAGATTAACCAGGTAACAGTTTCGGGCGCTTATCATGTAGTAATTACTGATCCTGCAACAGGATGTTCAAGTGACGCTTCCAATACTGTAACTGTAACCATTCAGCCTGCACCGGCACCACCTGTAAGTGTTGGATATCTTAGTGATTGTATCGTTACTGCCCCACGGGTACCGGCTCTCAATGCGAACAGTGTGACGACTGTTGCCGGAACTGCTCATAAAGTTTGGTACGATGCTCCAACAGGAGGGAATATAGTAGCCCTACCTGAACTCAGCACTGTTGGCAGTGTGACTTATTATTGTGAAAGTCAGGACAATACAACCTTATGTCCAAGTTTGACAAGAACTGCCGTTACCGTGACGCTTGCAACTTATCCAAATGCGCCAGTTAAGGGTGTGGATGTTTCCGCAGACCTTGAAATTTGTGAAACGAATCCGATTACCGCACTTTCAGCTTCGACGTTGATAGCGCCTCCTGCCGGTGTTGTTTACAAATGGTATCTGAATGCGACAGGAGGACTGCCTGTAAGTCCAACCATAAGTTCGATTGGCAGCAAAACGTTCTATGCAGAGGCCGATAATGGAGTTTGTACCAGCAATGCTCCGCGCACA
Source organism: Prolixibacteraceae bacterium (assembly GCA_037129695.1). GTDB lineage: Bacteria > Bacteroidota > Bacteroidia > Bacteroidales > Prolixibacteraceae > CAINVV01. The sequence continues at coordinate 34,040 of JBAXUL010000015.1, read as the reverse complement.
CCGGTCACGCTGACCATCAATCCAGCACCTGTAGCACCTGTAAGTGGTGGAGATATCACGCAATGTATCAATTCGCCCATACAAACCCTTACCGCGACTGCAACGGCTCCTGCGGGAGCAACCGTAAGATGGTGGGACGCTCCTTCCGGAGGTAATCAGGTAGTTCTACCTGCTTTACCAACCTTGAGCGCACTTGGAACCAAAACATATTATGCGGAATCGTTTATCGCGCTGACAACCTGTGCAAGTCTGAGCAGAACACCTGTCACCTTGAGTATCGTCATTCACCCGGCTCCTCCGGTGGTTAATCCCAATATTGTTGAATGTGAAAAGAGCCCGCTTCAGACTTTGACCGCCACGGCAACTGTACCTACCGGTTCTACGATCAAATGGTATGTTGCTGCATCAGGAGGATTACCTGTATCTCCAACCCTTAACGCCGTTGGTACTGCAACTTATTATGCTGAAACTGACAATGGTTTTTGTACAAGTTTGACCAGATCGGGTCCTGTTACCCTGACCATCAATCCTGCTCCTGCACCACCGGTAAGTTTAGGGAATATTACTGAGTGCGCTACGAGTCCGATTCAGACTTTGACTGCGCTGGCTTCGCCTGCCGGATCTTTGTGGTACACTACTCCTACGGGAGGAACTTCTGTCACCCCAACCTTGAACACTGTTGGGACCGCTACCTTCTATGCTGAATCCCGACTTGGCTCCTGTGCCAGCCTGACACGGTCTGCTCCTGTCGTATTGACCATCAATGCCACTCCGGTTAAGCCTGTTTCTACAGGTGATGTGATCGAATGCGAGAAATCTCCAATGCAAACCCTTACAGCTACAGTTACGGCTCCAACAGGTTCGACAATCGTTTGGTACCTGTCTGCTACAGGCGGAGTTGCCATCCCGAGTCCAACATTGAACGCACCTGGTACAGCTACCTATTATGCCGAATCCTTCAACGGAAACTGCAGAAGTGTGGACCGAACAGCAGTAATTCTGACAATCAGTCCTGCTCCTCCGGCACCGGTGAGTTCCGGAAATATCGAAAAATGTGCAGAGGCAACAACCATCACACCTATCGATGCGAGAACTAAAGTAACATCCTCCTCTCCAACGATAGAATGGTATACATCTGCAACAGGAGGTTCGGCGATCAGTAATCCTACATTGGATAAGGTAGGTACTGTATCCTATTTTGCTGCATCAAAATCTGCTTCCGGATGTTATAGCCTGACAAGGACAGAAGTGAAACTGACTATCAATGAGACCCCGGAAAAACCTATCATTGACAATGCTATAATGGAAGGATGTGAAACAAGCCCGATCACGCCACTTACTGCCACCGCAACAACAACAACAGCCGGTGCAACAATCAATTGGTATACCTCATTAACGGGTGGTTCAGCCGTTACACCAACATTAAGCAAAACTACAACCACGCCTGTAATCTACTATGCAGAGGCTGTCAAAGGTACCTGCGTAAGTCCAGGTCCAAGACCTTCTGCCTCCTTAATGATCAATGCCGCTCCTGCTGCTCCAAAACTGGTTACACCTCCATTGGTGCTGTGTTCCAGTGCTCCAGAGGTTTCTACCGGTGATTTCAGCAGCAGAGTGACAAGTGTCAGTCAGGTAGAATGGTTTAGTAATTCAGGTGATGTTACTCCGTTACCGGCAGGTGCAGTTCCGAAATTCAGTGGTTTGCCAGTAGGAACCACTACCTACTATGCCGGAAGTATCAATTCTGCCGGATGTCAAAGTTTAACGCGCATTCCCGTTTTAGTAACGATTAATGCCTCTCCTGCAGATCCGGTTACTTCTAAATCTGAAGATTATGTTTGCGCAACAGGATCCGGACAGACTTTGACGGCAACTGCTACATCACCTGATGGTGCAACCATTAAATGGTACAAAACATCGACAGGCGGCAGTGCAATCTCAGGACAACCATCTGTAAGTGTTGCAACTCCTGCTGCTATTGATTATTATGCTGAAGCATCAAATGGAACTTGCTTGAGTGCCCACAGAACGAAAGTAAGTTTGTGGATCGTTCCGGCACCCGGAATACCTGTAGTTGGTTTTACGAGCAAAACTGTTTGTGAGGGTTCTACTGAAATTCCATTATTGGCCACAGCTACTTCAGCGGCGAGTGCAACGATTAATTGGTATACCTCTCAAGCCGGTGGTTCGCCTGTGAGCAGTCCTGAGTTAAGTGCTCCCGGGACAGTTACCTACTATGCAGAGGGAGTATCCGCATTCGTCAACAGCAATGTGGGTTATTGTATCAGTCCTGCAAGATCTGTTCCGGTAGTGCTGACAATTACTGCAGCACCTGCTGATCCGGTGAGCGGAGGGGATATTTCAGAATGTGCAACATCTCCGGTTCAAACATTGACTGCCAAAGCTACTACCAGTGCCGGAGCAACGATCGTTTGGTATTCTACATTAACCGGTGGTAATCCGATAAGTGGTTTGCCTATTTTGAATACACCTGCCCAGTCTCCCAAAACTTATTATGCGGAGGCGATCAACGGGACCTGCAAGAGCGCTAACAGAACACCTGTCACCCTGACGCTGAGCGCACTTCCACTTGCTCCGGCCAGAAACAGTGTTTTATCTGTCAAATGTGCAGAATCGCCACTTATCTATCTGGATGCAAGGGATATGATTACTGTTCCGGCAAATGCAGTGATCGACTGGTACCTCGATGCAGCGGGTGGAGCACCCATAAGTACTCCTCCGGTATTGAATCAGGTAGGTTCGTTCACCTATTACGCTGAATCTGTATATGCCAGTGGATGCAGGAGTTTGAAACGCACACCTGTCATACTGACCATTCACGAAACTCCAACCAATCCGGTAGGTAATAATATCACAGATTGCAGCACGGCGATTGTACCCATATTAACGGCAGTGGCCACCTCTTCTGCAGGTGCGATCATTAGTTGGTATGATACTCAAACCAGTACTACTCCTGTTATAAGGCCAACTTTGACATCTATTGCGAATTCGCCTAAGACTTACTGGGCAGAGGCAACCATTGGGACTTGTAAAAGTGTGAACCGGACTCCGATTACTTTGGCCATCAGTCCTGCTCCCGCTGCACCTGTCCTGAACAATAAAATCTCCACGGAGTGTGAGAAACTGAATCAAATTTTGGATGCAAGGGATTATATTGCGACTCAGAATAGCAGCTACGATCTGGCATGGTACAATACCGCCGTAGGTGGAGTTGCGCTGGATGTCACAGCTTATCCTCCGGTATTGAGTACTTACGGATCTGTTACCTATTATGCTGAGACCGTTGATAAAATTTCCGATTGTCGTAGTTCGGTCAGAACACCTGTGATTTTAACCATTACGCAGGCACCTGCCAAACCGGTTGGAATCAACGCTACTGCTTGTGTTAGCGGTGCACAGCCACCGGTTCTTACAGCAACAGTAAGTACACCACCTGCCGGTGTGACAACATTGTGGTATGCAACGGAAACCGCAACTATACCAATAAACGTCACTACCAATCCGCTCACATGGAACCAAATAGGAACAAAGTCCTATTGGGCCGAGGCAATTTCAGGCAGCTGCGCGAGTATCGGCCGAACTGAAGTGAAGCTAACAATTAGTCCAAGCTTTACCGCTTCTGCCATGTCGAACAGTCCGGTTTCGCTGGGAGGTACCTTGTTCCTGAGTGGCAAGACGAACGATCTGATCACTCCAACGGATTACAGCTATCTGTGGACTTCTCCTGCCGGTGTTACCTATACGACTTCGAGTGTATCCATCAAGAATATCACCTCACTCGACGGTGGAACTTATAAGCTGACAGTAACCTCGAAATCAACAGGTTGCACTTCATCTACATCAGTAACCGTCATCGTGAATACGGGTAATGCCGGATACCAACCGGTTTGTATGGGTGGAACACTGAATCTGATTGGACAGCCTTCCGGGATGAAAACCTATTCCTGGACCGGACCAAACGGTTTCACTTCGTTGCTTCAAAATCCATTCATCGACAATGTTACTGCTGCAAATGCCGGAACTTATACCCTGGTAACAACTGATCCAAGCGGTATTTCTACCCCTCCGAGTGTGGTTGACGTGAAAATCAATCCTCTACCGGATGTATTTGCCTTGACCAACTCACCGGTTTGCCCGAATGGTACTTTGCAATTGAATGCCGGACCAGATCTGATGGTCTCCTATTTATGGTCGGGACCAGGTATTACCTCCGCGCAAAGTAGTCTGCAGAATCTGAATATCAATGCACCGGCCACTCAATCTGACTATACGCTAACGGTGACTGATATCAATGGATGTGCTGCCAATGTAACTGTGTCGGTAGCCCTTCTCGTGGCGAAGCCATCTTTCGTGCCAATCTGCTCAGGTTCCAAACTTCGTCTGATAGGGGAACCCAATGGAATGAGCAAATATGAATGGACTGGGCCGAATGGCTTTACCTCCAATATGCAATCTCCTACCATTGATAAGAGTACTCCTGATCAGCTTCTGGGAACTTATACCCTGAAGGTCTATGACAACAATAATTGCGCCTCATTGCCGGTTTCCGTGAATGTGACCTTGAGTATTCCGGCTGCTGTCATCACCGCCAATCCGGCCTCTTCTCCGTTGTGCGAAGGAACCAATCTGACGCTTACAGGTGAACCTACCGGGAATCCCGGACAATACACCTATCTGTGGACCGGACCAAACGGATTTACTTCAACTTTAAAGGATCCGCCGGTAATTACAGGAATCAAAACCATCAATGCCGGTATGTATCAATTGGTGGTAACAGATGTTTTATCGACCTGTTCAACGACTGCCCAGGCAAATATCCAGGTAACCGGTGTTACCATGAGCGGTTCTTATGGTCCATTCTGTGAAAATGACTCAAAAGTGGCGCTTTCTGCCAGTCCTGCCGGTGTGGTATTTACAGGAAACGGGATAAGTCAGGGTACCACTGGGGTATATTACTTCGATCCGGCTGTGGCCAAAATTGGAATACATCCGATATTCTACAGTTATACAGGGGTGGGTTGTAACATAAACAGTTCATTTGATATCGAGGTTGTTACCAATCCGTTGGTTGTCACCAATACAGTGGCATTGACTTCGTGTACGGCCACCAATGGCGACATAACCCTGCCTGCCGTTACCGCTGGTTCGACAGCAGGTCTGAAATTCACCTACTGGACGGATGCCAAGGCAACAACGGCGGTTCCGACTCCAAATGCGGTCGGGGCAGGAATTTATTACATCAAAGGTGCCACGGCCAGCGGAAAATGCTGGGATATTCAGCCTGTATCCGTTGTTCAGCCCGATTTATTGCACGCTGACATGACGGTTTCTGCCACATTGAAATGCGCCGGCGATTCAACAGGAACAATTACAGCAAAGGTAACCCTTGGTACTGCGCCGTTCACTTATCTCTGGAGTACCAGGCCGGTGCAGACCACACAAACGGCTATCAACCTCCGTGCGGGTGTATACACTGTTGTTATCACAGATGCCGTGGGCTGCTCTTCTGCAGTTTCTGCCGAGGTGAAAGAGCCTGCTCCGCTGAAACTATACTTCGCTTCCAAGAATATCCAGTGCATGAGTGATGCCAACGGAAGCGCCAGAGTGGACAGTATCAACGGTAGTGGCGACATAAAAATCCTGAACTCATTCAAGTATTTATGGTCTACGATCCCGGTTCAGACAACGCGCGAAGCTGTGAGGCTGACTGCTTTGTGGCATCGGGTGTCTTTGACCAACGAAATGGGATGTATTCACAGAGATAGTGTATACATTGAGGTGCAGGACACGATACCTCCAAGTATTATCTGTCCGAAAAACATCGATATGACGGTTCAGTTCATAAAATCAACAGACGGAACACCTAACAAGTATGTGGTGGATCTTGGCAAACCATTCGCAACGGATAATTGTGCAGTGGATACAATTGCCAACGATGCTCCTGTCAAGTTCCGGACCGGATTAACTGAAGTTGTCTGGACGGTAACCGACCAGATGGGTCTTACTGACACTTGCAGACAGTACGTCATGATCAAGGAGATTCCTACCATACCACAATTGATTTCGCCAAATGGTGACGGGGTAAATGATACATTTGTGATTGATGGGCTGGATCAGTTCCCGGGTACACAGTTATCGGTATTTACACGATCCGGACAACTAGTCTATCAGAATAAAGATTATAACTTACCAGAAAATGCCTGGAACGGACGATACTCGGAGTCTAATTTCTCCAAGAATAAACTCGTCGCACCCGGAGTCTATTACTATCTCCTAAAACTGGGAGGGAACAGTGGACAACTGATGAAAGGATTTGTTTATGTCTATTATTAATCGGCATCTTTTAGTGCTTAAAAATATCCGGTTTTGAAACAAAAAGAAAAAATATTCAGAGGGTTATCCCGGTTGCTGCCAGGCTTCATGTTGATGTTGGTTTTCGCCTGCCCGGATTTGCATGCCCAGCAGGATCCTGTATTCAGCCAGTACATGAATAACTTGCTTACGATTCAGCCTGCTTATGCGGGGATGTCAGGTTATGTCAATGCTACGGCACTCTCGAGGATTCAGTGGGTTGGCTTTGACGGAGCACCTGTCACCAGCACGATTACGGTGAACGGGCCCATGCGAAAGTACAATATCGGGGTAGGCTTTTCATTGATCAACGACAAGGCAGGTCCTGTCAAACAGGTAGGTGTCTATGCCGACTATTCCTTCCGCATCCTGATCGATAACGATCAATACGTTTCGTTCGGGATCAAGGGCGGATTCAACAGGTATGAAGCGCTACTAACCGAGTTGGGTGTTCATGACCCCAATGATCCGGTATCTGCTTTCGATATCAACAAGAAATACCTTCCCAACTTCGGAGTCGGTGTGATGTGGCATGCAGATAATTTTTTCGTTGGAATTTCATGCCCCAAGATCTTTACCAATAAAATCAACTCTGAGAGTGGAGCAGAGTTATATATGGAGGTCCGTAATTTTTACGGAATGGGAGGGGTTGTACTGGATGTAGCGGATAATGTCAAATTTAAACCTACCGTTCTGGCCAGATGGAGTCAGGAGACCCCCACTGTGGTCGACTTATCGGCCAATCTGTTGTTTTTTGACAGGGTTTGGGTGGGCGCGACTTATCGGTTTCAAAATTCGTACGGACTTCTTTTCCAGGCTTTTGTTAACAAGAGTTTAAAGATTGGATATGCATATGATCTGACCACCTTCCAACCAATGCAGTACAATGCCGGTACACACGAATTTATGGTCAGCTATGATTTTCCATACAAAAAAAGAAGGTATTGCAGGTTTACACCCAGATATTTTTAAACTTGTATCTGGTTTTTGCCTGATAATAAGTAAAGAAGAAGTATATATATCAATTTTTGACATTGGATGAATGGTCATCCTATGGAATCCATGATTTGATTTTTACCATAAATAATTCCTATCATTGTCAGTTGTTTGTTGTCGGCAGTTCATTTTTTGGTGTCAACTTTCAATTGTCAATTGGATAAACAATAATGATAAAATTGGCTAAGTCGGGTTATTTCAATATAGGATGGATTGTGATGTTACTTTGTTGTCTGGCGGGCTGTAAGTCCCCGGGGAATGATAGCACTCCTTCGGTGACTACTGCGGTCGTCTCCAAAATTTCAGCCGGTTCGCTCGTTACGGGAGGAGAAGTCGTTGATGAAGGTGGTTCACCTGTGACATTGCGCGGAGTATGCTGGAGTCTAACCAAAAATCCGACCAACGCCTTTAAAGATAGTCTCACTACCGATGGAGCAGGTTCGGGTAAATTCGTCAGTACGGTGGCCAAATTGAATGCGGGCACGACGTATAATCTCAGAGCATATGCCACGAGCAGCATTGGAACATCCTATGGTAATCTGCAGACTGCTATTACCCTGGCGACAATCCCGACGGTTTCTACAACCGCTGTAATAGCTGTTACGGATAAAATTATCAACAGCGGTGGCAATGTGACCTCCGATGGAGGGTCGCCGGTTTCGGCACGCGGTGTATGCTGGGGAACCAGCATCAATCCGACAATTGCCAATAATTTCACCACTGATAGTCTCGGTACAGGTATTTTCAACAGTTCAGTCACAAAGATCCTACCCGATTCGGTCTATTATCTGAGGGCATATGCAACAAATAGCATCGGCACAGCCTATGGCAATACTCGCTCATTTACACTCAAAGGACTCATTGTACTTGATAATGACGGGAATTACTACCATTTTGTCGCGATTGGGTCGCAGGTATGGATGGTTGAGAACTTGAAAACCACCCTTTTAAATGATGGTTCTTCCATACAGTTGCAGGAAGATAACACCAAATGGAACAATCTTACCTCTAGCGGTTATTGCTGGTACAACAATGATTTTTTGGCCAATAAGGCGACCAATGGCGCATTGTACAACTGGTATTCCGTTTCTACCGGGAAATTGTGTCCCACAGGATGGCATGTGCCCACTGATGTGGATTGGACTACACTGACTACTCATCTTGGCGGAGAATTGGCTGCCGGTGGTATGTTGAAGGAAAAGAGTCTTGATTATTGGAAAGTTCCCAATACAGGAGCCACCAATGAAACCCTGTTTACTGCCCTCCCAGGCGGATACAGAATGGAAAGTGGCGAATCCATAAATAGCGGGAATTACGGATACTGGTGGAGTTCTACTTCCGTTAATACGACAGTGGCCTATTGCCGGTACATGTATTATGGCAGTAAAGCGGTAACCAGGAGTTTTGTCAGCAAGCAATACGGATTGTCAGTCAGATGTATCAAAAATTAGTTGGCACCCTTTGTATCGTGCTTAAAATGGCAGTTTGGTCAGCTCTACATTTCCGCCTGACAGAATAATACCAATCTTCTGTTCTGTAAATTTCTCCCTGTTTTCCATGATCACAGCCAATGGTACTGCGCTGGAAGGTTCGATGATAATCTTCATCCTTTCCCAGATCATCCGCATGGCAGCTACGATCGACGCTTCTGACGCAGTGAGTATCTCATCCACGTTTTGCCGGATCACTTCAAAATTGAGCTCCCCGAGGGAGGTGAGGAGTCCGTCTGCGATGGTCTTGGGTTGAACCGAGGGGTGGATGTACCCGTCTCTGAAAGAACGGTAAGCATCGTCTGCTTCTTTGGGTTCGGCTGCAATTACCTTGCAGGAAGGGTTAAGTGCTCTGGCCGAAATGGCAGTCCCCGACAACAATCCGCCTCCTCCTACCGGACACATCACAATGTCCAGTTCCGTCACCTCTTCGAACAGTTCAAGTGCCGCAGTACCCTGACCGCAAATTACCTTGAAATTGTTGTATGGATGAACGATGGTCAAACTGAGTTGGTCGGTCAATGTTTGCAGCGTTTGTTCTCTGGCTTGAAGGGTGGGTTCACAAAAGGTGATATTGCCACCGTATCCTGCTACCGCGATTTTCTTGACTTGCGGAGCATTGGACGGCATGACTATGTAAGATGGAATGCCACGCATTCTGGCTGCAAGCGCAAGGGCGGCGGCATGGTTGCCAGAGGAGTGGGTGCCAACTCCTGCTGCTGCTTCTTCATCACTTAGAGAAAAAACGGCATTGGTGGCTCCCCTGAATTTAAATGCTCCTACTTTCTGGAAATTTTCACACTTGAAATAGAGTTCACACCCCATCAGTTGATTGATGCTCTGACTGGTCAGAACCGGGGTTCTGTGGATGTACGGTATGATTAGCTGATGGGCAGCCTGGATGTCGGAAAAAGTGGGTAGAAGCATGGGGTGAAGGTATGAGAGATAAAATTGGAGATATCAGGATATCATTTTTGCTCTTGTCTGATTGTTATGTAAATAAAAGGTTGAGTATCGTTTCAACGAACCGGCACATCAGTCTTCAGTTCCTTCTCACGGGCATTGTATTCCTTGAAAATCTCTTTCAGGCGTTTCTCTACTTCATAAGTTGTTGCGCTGAAACGAAGGTTGCTAAAGGCGTTGAAGTATACCATGAAATTGTCTAGTTCGTCCCCTTTCAATCCTGTCAGTCGTTCGGCTATCTCTTTGTTGTAAACCAATGAAAAAAGTTGCCATTCCCTATCTGATCTGATGGCCTTGAGGGTATTTCTTTTCTCTTTTTCTCCCTTGTTCAATTTGTAATTCATGTAGGAGAGCGGATGTACGATGGCAGTCAGAACAGTCGGTTTTTTGGTGAAATCGCTGCGCAGTTCAGCGGGAATACTGCTCATCTTAGCCGCAGGGACTCCTGTCAGATTTACTTTCGGACCTTCTCCCGTTATTTCGACTCCGTTAAGCTGGTACCTGACGGGTGCCATGGTCACCACGGCATTTTCCCTGGTCATTTCACTCACCGCCATCCGTTTGTCAATGTATCCGATGGATTTGAAAGTAAGGGTATCCGAAGGATCTGCCTGAAGTGAAAATTTACCTTCCTTGTCTGTCATGGTACCACCCCTGACACGCTGATTGATCACGTTGACATAGGGGATAGGCATGGCTGTCAGGTCATCCAGAATCTGAGCACTTACCTTGATCATATCCTCCGGGAAATATACCTGGGCAAAACTGCTATATGACAGTCCGCAAGTTAGAAGCAGAAGAAAGAACCATTTCTTGAATATCATGTCTCAGAAAGTGCCTTAATTGACTTAAGTGAACAAAAGTGTCTAAAGTACTTAAGTTCCGACTGGAATTATCTCCCGTCTGGTATAATAGAATACAAAATGTGTTAAAAATTCAAAAGCTTCAAATCCCCTTCTCCAAGCAATTGTAAATTGCCAATTCGTCACAACTTCAAATTCTTCAGCCGTTCCATTGCCGCGAGTACATTTTTTCTTCCGGCAAAGGCAGAGAAGCGGAAATAGCCCTCACCAGACGGACCAAATCCGGAACCGGGTGTGCCGACAATATTGGCTTCATTGAGCAGCAAGTCGAAAAATTCCCAGGAGGTGAGTCCTTTTTTTGTCTTTACCCAGACATAAGGTGCATTGACCCCTCCAAAGACGGAATATCCCTGCTCCTGCAAGCTGTTTCGCATAATGCTTGCGTTTTCAAGATAGAAGTTGATGACCGCCTTCACCTCTTTGGCTCCCTCCTCCGAATAAACGGCTGCTGCCGCTTTTTGAACAGGATAGGAGACTCCGTTGAATTTGGTGGTGTGACGTCGCATCCACAGAGGTTTGACCGGATGTGGCAGACCGGATTCGTCATAGGCCATAAGGTCATCCGGAATAACCGTGAAAGCACATCGTGTCCCGGTAAATCCTGCAGTTTTTGAGAAACTTCTGAATTCGATGGCCACTTTTTTAGCGCCTTCAATCTCGTAAATGGAATGAGGAATGGCTGGATCTGTGATAAATGCCTCATAGGCAGCATCATAAAAAATAATGCATTGATGCTCAATGGCATAATCAACCCAGGTTTTCAAAACTTCGCGCGAGGCAACAGTCCCCGTCGGATTATTGGGAAAGCAAAGAAAGATGAGATCAGGCCGTTCGGAAGGAAGTTCGGGTAGAAATCCGTTTTCCTCATTGCAGGGCATATAAATAATACCGTCAAAATATCCGTTCGACTGGCAGGTTCCTGTCTTGCCCGACATCACGGTAGTGTCGGCATAGACCGGATAGACCGGATCGCAAATGGCTATGATATTGTTGTTTCCGAATATCTCCTGGATGTTTCCTGTATCACATTTTGACCCGTCAGAAACAAATATTTCGTCGGGTGAGATCTGCACGCCGCGGGCATGGTAATCATTTTCGGCAATTGCCTGGCGCAGAAAATCATATCCCTGTTCGGGACCGTATCCTTTGAAGGTGGATTCTGAAGCCATTTCATCCACACCTTCGTGAAAAGCTTTGATGATTGAAGGAGAAAGCGGTTGCGTGACATCACCAATGCCCATTCTGATGATTTCTTTGCCGGGATTCGCCTGAGCAAATTCCCTGACGCGTCGCCCAATCTCGGGAAACAAATATCCTGCCTTCAGTTTCAGGTAATTCTCGTTGATTTTTGCCATATCTGGATGAAAAATGTAAACAATTATGGCTGGCAAAGATACGAAATAAATTTTTGGGTACTTTTACCGGGAACCTTACAATTGGCGAGTTATGGAAGCAAATTTTTTTGTCAAATCACACGGACTTGGAAACGAATACATCGTCCTTGACCATTCAGTCCTTAATTTTGAACTGACCGGCGAGTTAATCGTCAGGTTATGCAACATCCATGTTGGCATCGGTTCGGATGGCATTTTACTGAAAGTACCTGCCCAAAAGGCGGATTTCGGTCTCAGAATTATCAATCCGGATGGATCAGAAGCAGAAAAAAGCGGGAATGGACTGAGAATTTTTGCCAAATACCTTTTTGATTACGGTTTCACCAATCGGCTCAATTTTACCATCGATACACTCGGAGGTTTGGTGACAGCCCATATCCTGGAACAAAAAAACGGGAAGGCCTTTATGATTCGGATCGATATGGGCAAGGCCAATTTCAGATCAGAGGAGATCCCTGTCAGCTTCACCAAGGAAGAGTGCTTTGGCGAGCCGATCGAAATTGAAGGCAAAGAATACACCATTCACTGCGTTTCAGTCGGAAATCCGCATTGCGTTGTATTGCGGGACAGGCTGGATGAAACTGAAATCAGACACATTGGTCCGCTATTGGAGAACCATCCTATGTTTCCCAACCGGATCAACGTGCAGTTTGTGAAGGTAATTTCCAGGGATACCGTCGATGCGCTGATCTGGGAACGGGGTGCCGGATTTACACAGGCTTCGGGAAGTTCATCGAGTGCAATTGCTGCCGTATTGATCCGAAAGGGTCTGACAGAACGGAACATTTCTGTCAGAATGCCGGGAGGTATCCTGAAAATTGACGTGGATGAGTCGTGGAATATCTGTTTGACGGGTGAAGTAAGAGAAGTGGCCTCCGGAGTTATCAGCAGTGAGTTTTACCTGCAAGGAATGGAGAATCCATTGTAGGTTTGAAAACAAGCCATACCGGATTTTTGATTCATGTTTCAAATTAATTCTCCCGGAATTGTTTCCTGATTAATTGTAAAATCATTTATATTTAGAATAATTAAAAATAGTTCGCTTCTTCATTTTTTTGTAATTTTGCGCGATAATTTATTCATACAATGACGGAGAAAACAATACCATTTTCAAAAGAAGAATTAGAAAATATAGCCTCAAAATACCCGACACCCTACCATATTTATGACGAAAAAGGGATGCGCGAATATGCCAGGAAATTTGTAAAGGCATTTTCATGGAATCCCGGCTTCAAGGAGTATTATGCCATCAAAACCGCACCCAACCCATTCTTGATGAAGATTTTACGTCAGGAGAGTTTTGGTATTGACTGCAGTTCAATGGCTGAACTGGTACTCGCCTCAAAGTTAGGAATGCACGGAGAAGAGATCATGTTTACCTCGAACGACACACCGGCTTATGAATACCAAAAAGCGATAGAGCTGGGAGCGATCATCAATCTCGATGATTTTGGCCATATCAAATACCTGGAGGAACAGGTTGGATTGCCTGAGCTGGTCTGTTTCCGCTACAACCCCGGGGCCCTGAAAGAAGGGAATGCCATTATCGGTCATCCTGAGGAGGCTAAATACGGGTTTACACGCGAACAACTTTTTGAGGGATACAAAATCTTACGTGACAAAGGGATTAAACGGTTCGGTATTCATACGATGGTTGCCTCCAATGAACTGAATCCTGATTATTTTGTCGATACGGCACAAATACTTTTTGAATTGGTCGTTGAGCTTTACCAGACGCTTGGTATCCGGTTTGAATTTGCCAATTTGGGTGGCGGCATTGGGATTCCATACAAGCCTGATCAACAGGCTGTTGATCTTGATCGGATGAGTAGTGGCATTCAGGCAGCCTACAATCAATACATTGTTTCCAACGGACTCGATCCGCTCAAAATTTATTTCGAATCCGGCAGAGCCATCACCGGCCCTTATGGTTTTTTGGTTTCCAGGGTACTGCATATCAAAGATACCTACAAGAAATACGCCGGACTCGATTCCAGCATGGCCAACCTGATGCGGCCGGCGCTTTACGGTTCGTATCATCACATCACGGTTTTGGGCAAAGATGAAAACAGTTCAAAATTCATGTATGATGTAACAGGTTCTCTGTGTGAAAACAACGATAAATTTGCCATCAACAGGGTACTTCCAAAAATGAGTCCGGGTGATTTGGTGGTGATTCATGATGCCGGAGCCCATGGTCACGCCATGGGATTCAATTACAACGGGAAATTGCGTTCAGCAGAACTTCTCCGTCGTGAGAATGGTGAAGTGGTGCTGATCAGGCGGGCAGAAACGCTGGACGATTACTTCGCCACACTGAATTTTGAAGCAGCTGACCAGTTTGAAGTGTAAAAAATCAGAAGTTAATGTGCTAATTAGAGGACTGGTTCGAATGTCTCATGACTCCTACGCATATCTCAAAATACTAACAGCTAACAGCTAATAGCTAATAGCTTTAAACAAAGCGCCTTGAAAGTCTGCGGATTTAGTTTTGTGAAAAACGGGGTTCAGTTCGATTATCCCATTGTGGAGGCCATCACCTCTGTCTTGCCATTGTGCGACCATTTCATTGTGGCTGTAGGTGACTGCAACGATGGGACCAGGGAATTAATTCAGACGATTCAATCTGAAAAGATCCAAATTATTGACACCGTCTGGGACCCGGCACTCAAGGAGCGCGGACGGGTGCTCGCCTCTGAAACCAACAAGGCTTTTGACGCCATCCCTGCTGAATACGACTGGTGCTTTTATATTCAGGGCGATGAGGTAATCCATGAAAAATATCTTCCAACCATCCAGTCTGCGATGGAAGAAAATCTCTCCAATCAGGCGGTTCACGGTTTAATATTCAATTACCGTCATTTTTACGGAACCTTCGATTATGTGGCCGATTCCCGGAGATGGTACCGGAGTGAAATCCGAATCGTTAGAAACGATAAAGGTATCCGTTCCTGGAACGATGCCCAGGGTTTCCGCTGGAAAGATGCCACAAAATTGACCGGTAAATTCATTGGTGCTACGGTTTACCATTACGGCTGGGTCAGGCCACCTAAAAAGATGATGGAGAAACTGGAGGGTGCCAAGCAATATTGGTCGGCCGACTCAAAACACATCAAAACCATCGATCAGGTTTCTACAGAGTACGATTATACGGAGTCGATTGATAGTCTGACACGTTTCACGGAGACTCATCCTTCTGTCATGAAGAACAGGCTGGAGCAGCTGGATTGGCATCCCGAACTCTCAGAGAAAAAGAAGAAATTCACTGCCAGGTATTTTGTGCTGTATTGGTTCGAGAAGATTTTCAGATATCGCCCTTTTGAAAACAAGCATTTTGTGGAGTACAGGAAATAGAGCCGGTCAGATCTTGTTTTGAGCGACCTGAAGCAATTTGATGTATTTTTTGTTAGGGGATAAAGATGACTGTAACAAATGTCAATTCTTCACGTCTTATGATTGGAGACATCAAAAATTGAATTTTATCACATCATATACCGGTGAAATATTCATGCGGAATATATTCACACCAACCGAAGATGATAATGTGGCTATTGGCTTCGCCGATCTTTGATTCCATTTGGCAATTAAAAAACAAATTATATAAAGATGAAAAATTACCTGCTTGTTCTGTGTCTTGTGGTTTTTGTTGCCTCTGCACAAAATCTCAGTGCTCAAAAGAGCATGAAATATGACGTAACCGCTTTTACGGAAATATCCGTCAAGAACAATGCGAAACTTATTCTGAAGCAGGATGATGTACAGTCGGTTACTGTTACGGCCAATGATGAGGTTTTTGAAAAACTGATTGTTGAGATCAAAGACCGCAAGCTGGTGGTTCGTTATTCTGCAAATACATGGTTTGATTCAAGCTGGAAAGCCGGTGCAATTACGGTTTATGTGTCTGTTCCTCAAATTGATGAGCTGACAGTTTCGGGTTCAGGGTCAATCATATCGGATGAATTGATTACAGCAAGGGTACTTGATTGTTATGTGAGCGGAAGCGGGTTTATCCGTCTAAGTAACCTGAAAGCTGAAAAAATAACATCCGGCTTGTCCGGATCTGGTCATCTGCAACTGGCAGGCGAGGAGGTTGTATCTGATTTTAAAATGAGCGTATCCGGATCGGGGAGTATCAAAGCTTCCGGACTGAAGGCCAAAAATGTCAATGTTCTGATTTCCGGCTCCGGCAATTGTGCGGTAAATGCCATCGATCAACTGAATTGCAAGATTGCGGGATCCGGTAATGTCACTTATACTGGAAATCCCGAAGTGAAAACGACCATCGTTGGTTCCGGAAAAGTCAGGGAAGCCAGATAGAATGGTTTTTATGGTCTTACGATGGTTATCTGACCTCCTGTTCCCAGTTTCACGATGGAGGAAGGGGTGGCTCTGGTCTTTTCGCTTTGTCTGTATTGAACCACATAATCCACAGCAGATTTAATCTCTTCCTCAATTTCATCGAAGTTTTGTGGAGACGGCTTTCCCGATAGGTTCGCGGATGTCGAAACGATGGGTCTGCGAAACCGCTGGATCAAGTATTCGGTAAATGACTCCGTGGTGACTCTAATCCCAATAGAGCCATCCGATGCGATCAGATTGGGAGCAAGATTTTTAGCTCCGGGATAGATGATGGTCAATGGTTTGTCTGTGACTTCGATCAATTGCCAGGCTACTTCAGGTACCTCCCGGACATAAGAATTGAGCATATTGGGGTTTTCAATCAATACCAGCATGCTTTTGGCATCTTCACGCTGCTTCAGTTCAAAAATCCTTTTTACCGACTCGGGATTGGTCGCATCACAGCCCAATCCCCAGACTGTATCTGTCGGATAC
Source organism: Prolixibacteraceae bacterium (assembly GCA_037129695.1). GTDB lineage: Bacteria > Bacteroidota > Bacteroidia > Bacteroidales > Prolixibacteraceae > CAINVV01. The sequence continues at coordinate 17,129 of JBAXUL010000015.1, read as the reverse complement.
AAAATAACTCCTCCCTGACGAAGTACATCCACTGCCTTTTTCAAATCCTCCGGATCAAATCTGTCTGCCTTAATTTCCTTAATTTCCATAATTAACTAATTTGCAAAGATTTGCCCATCATTATTCCAGATAAAGATCGATCAGTCCTTCAGGGCATTCCAGGTGAAGTTTCCGGTTCTCCACATCGTGATGGGTAATCAGATCTTCAGAGAGTGGGATCAGAATTTCATGTTTGCCATGTTCAATTGTCAGGACAACATTGCCGTGGAAATCATCCACACGGATAATCGGGCCCAATTCACCTTTTTCAGCGTCAAAAACGGTAACTCCAATCAGTTCACTGAATTCATCCACTGTCTCCTCTTCCCTGTTTATTTCTTTGCTGAGGTATATTTTACATCCGCACAATGGGCGAACTTGATCTGCTGAGTCAATGTCATCAAAAATTACAGAAAATGAGGTGTCTGTCCGGAAGTTGATACCGTCTTCACTGATAAAAAACGGAACTAAGCCGCCTTCTATTTCCACCAGCAGAAATTCAGATTCGATGAGTATATCTTCGAATCCTTCCTCTACTTCCACCACCATTTCACCTCTAAGTCCGTGTGGCTTGGCGATGTATCCTACCGGAAAATAGTTTTTTATTTCGAGATCTGTCATTGGCTTGAATCAAGCGGTCAATTGGCCGGGAAATTTATTTGAAATTATTTGCTTATGCGAGTCTTGAGATTTACCGGAAAGGTATCGTTATTATTTGAAGAGACACAACATGACCGGGAATACAAAAATAGCAAATAAAAAAGCGATGGTTGTGCACCATCGCTTTAATTGTATCTCCGGCAAATGACCGGATCAAATGTTGTTTATGCTTCGGTAGTCTCTTCAGCAGCCTCAACAGAAGTTTCGGGAGCAGCTTCTTCGGCAGCAACTTCAGCAATAACTTCAGGAGCAGCCTCTTCGGCAACCACTTCGGCGATAACTTCAGGAGCAACCTCTTCGGCAACTACTTCGGCAATAACTTCAGGAGCAGCCTCTTCGGCAACTACTTCAGCGATAACTTCAGGAGCAACCACTTCTGCGGCAACTTCAACAATAGTTACAGGAGCAACTTCTTCTTCAACCACTGCAACAGGAGCAACTTTGGCGGCAGCGGCAGCAGCATTGCGTTTTGCAATTTCTGCAACACGTGCTTCATTCACTTTTGCTTCGGCTTTCAACCTGGCTTTTTTGTCATCCAGCTTAGTGCTGGTTAATTTGTCCTTGGATTCCTGGATTTTAGATGTTTTCTCTTTCATCCATGCTTCAAACTTCAGTTCTGCTTCCGCTTCGCTGAAGGCTCCTTTTTTAGCCCCGTCCAAAAGGTGTTTTTTCATCATAACCCCTTGGTGGGAAAGGATGGAACGGGTAGTATCTGTCGGCTGGGCTCCTTTGTAAAGCCATGCAATGGCTTTGTCAAAGTCAAGATCGATGGTGGCAGGATTAGTGTTTGGATTGTAAGAACCGATCCTTTCAATAAACCTGCCATCTCGTGGCGCCCTGCTGTTTGCTACCACAATGTGGTAGTAGGCATGTTGTTTGCGGCCATGCCTAGCCAAACGAATCTTTACTGGCATACAGTTTTACTCTTAATTGTTTATTAATAAAAACGAGGGGCAAAGGTACAATATTTCTTCGGAAAAAAGTCCGGGCAGAGCTAATTATATCAAATACAGAAGAATTTTATGTCTGTGTGAATTGATATTTCGGGATCAAGGTGTAAATTATTCAATAAACACTGGGATTTGTCTTGTTAAAGTACCCGATGGATCAGTGTAATTTGAAAAATTTAATGTTAAATTTGTCTCTCCGATAGAATTTAAATTAGATAAAAATGGGAAAAGGGTCATTCAGGTATTTCGCGGCAGCAATCGTATTGTTTTCTGTCTTAGCTTCCTGCAACAAGAGTGTCGAGGTTAGCACTGAAGTTTTTACCGACTCCTACATTCATTCTGTGTTCAACACGAAGGACACGGTAGAAAGCAAACGTTACCCGGTCTATTCTGTCATGCATTCCGCTTTCAGCTATTCGAAACTTGGAAGTGTAAAAGTTTCCGGCTCGTCTGGTAGTATGGTTACGCTGAAAGATTTTGGCGGCACCGGATTTTCCTTTTATACTCCTGTTGATACATCGATCTATAAGTCCACTGTACCTGCAGCAGAAAATTTCATCTACAACGTGGTTTATTCTAGTGGAGAAGCCAAAGCACAAACTGAAACCATTTTGGCCAAATCGCTGGCACCGGCAAGAAATCTGAATGCCGTCAAAACATCAACTGACATACAGGTTACCTGGAAGCCGGTTACCAATGCGGAAGCTTATAAAATTCGAGTTCAAAGTGAGAATCTAACCACCAAGGCTTTGACATTGATTTATGAATCGGATTTTTTGGTCCCGCTTGATCTGACTGCCTCCTTGTCGCTCAGTTTTCCGATTGTGAATTTTTTGCAAATTCTGGATACCAATTTGTATTTCGAAATTTCTGCCTTTGTTTTCCAGCAGAATCATGAAACTTACCAAGCGGTCAGTGAAACGACAATCAAAAGATACTACGGGAATTAGGATGTTTTCCTCAGAAATTGAAAGGTGCCTTCGGGTGCCTTTTTTTGTTTTGGCATGAGCCGGTTAATCCGGTTGTTGATAAGATTTGGATAAATTCATTTTGGATGGCATCACTTTTAGTTATCTTTAAACCAACCCGGAAAAGCAAATCCGGAGATTGTTTTTCCCTCTAAGTCAATAGTTTCGCTCCATGATTCCATTCACCCATTTGCATGTTCATAGTCAATATTCCATACTGGACGGTGCCGCCAGTGTGGCAGGTCTTGTTAAAAAGGCAAAAAACGATGGCATGGGGGCCCTTGCCCTGACCGATCATGGAAATATGTTCGGGATTAAGGATTTTCATGAAACCTGCAAGAAAAATGGGATTAAACCTATTCTGGGAGTAGAGACTTATGTCGCTTCCAGAGGCATTCAGTTTAAGGATAAAAATGAAAAAGAGGACCGGTCGGGCGATCATCTGATCCTGCTGGCCAAAAATATGAAAGGATACCGGAATCTATTGAAACTGGTTACCATTGCCAACACGGAAGGGATGTATTACAAACCCCGTATTGACAAGGATCTGCTCAAAAAATACAGCGAAGGACTGATTGTTTCATCTGCTTGTCTGGGTGGGGAAATCCCTCAGCTGATCATGAAGGGTGACCTATCCGGTGCCAACGATACCATCGGATGGTACAAATCCATTTTCGGGGAAGATTTTTACCTCGAAGTTCAACGTCATCCTGCTGCCAATCATCAGCTCAGGGAAGATGTTTATGAAAAGCAGGTAAGTGTCAACAAAGAATTGGTAAAGCTGGCCAAACAGAATGACATCAAATTGATTGCGACCAATGATGTCCATTTTGTCAATCAGGAGGATGCTGATGCCCATGATTTGCTGATCTGCCTGAACACGGGAAAAGATCTCGACGACCCATCCCGGATGAGGTATACCAAGGAAGAGTGGATGAAAAGTACCGAGGAAATGAACCAGCTTTTCGGTGATCTGCCTGATGTTCTGGTCAATACGCAGGAGATAGCGGACAAAGTGGAGTTTTACGAGCTGAATGCCAACCCGATCATGCCCGAATTTCCTATTCCTGAAAGCTTTGGGACCGCAGAGGGCTACAGGCAACAATTTACGGAAGTGATGTTGAAGGAGGAGTTCGCAGATGCTTTTGACCGTCTGGGTGGTTATGAAAGCACCCTGAGGGTAAAATTCGAATCCGATTACCTCAGTTCACTGGTTTGTAAGGGAGCTACTGAAAGATATGGGGAGAATATTGATCCGGATACCAGCGAAAGGATCAATTTTGAATTGCATGTCATCAAGACGATGGGTTTTCCCGGTTACTTCCTGATCGTACAGGATTTTATCAGCGCCGCCAGGAGTATGGGTGTCATCGTCGGGCCTGGCAGAGGCTCTGCGGCAGGTTCTGTGGTGGCCTATACCACAGGCATCACCAATGTCGATCCATTGAAGTATGATCTGCTTTTCGAACGTTTTCTCAATCCGGACAGGATCTCCATGCCGGATATTGACATAGACTTTGACGACGACGGCCGGCAGCTTGTACTCGATTGGGTAAAGGAGAAATATGGCCGCGACAGGGTGGCCCATATCTGTACCTTTGGAACGATGGCTGCCAAAATGGCCATCAGGGATGTCGGTCGTGTGCTTAGGGTGCCATTGTCTGTAACCGACCGCATTGCGAAACTGGTGCCTGATACACCGAAGATCACACTGAAAGAAGCCTATGCGGAAAATCCCCTGCTGGAACGCGAGCGCACCTCCACCACGGTCAATGTGCCTGAGATGTTGAAATTTGCCGGAACGCTGGAAGGCTGCGTCAGGCAATTCGGGGTGCATGCTTGCGGTGTGATTATTGGCAGGGATCCGCTGGATATGCATATTCCGTTGATGCCAACCAAGGATGAGGATTTGCTGACCACGCAATACGACGGCCATTTTGTGGAATCGATCGGATTGATGAAGATGGACTTCCTCGGACTGAAAACGCTCTCTATCATCAAGGAATGTTTAGAAAATGTCAAACTTACCAGGAAAACAGTGGTGGATATTGACCGTATTCCAATGGATGATGCTAAGACATTTGAATTGTTCAGCAACGCTGAAACTACTGCCATTTTCCAGTTTGAATCTGCCGGCATGAAGAAATGGCTCAGACAACTGCAGTCCAACTGCTTCGAAGATCTGGTGGCCATGAATGCCCTTTACCGTCCGGGACCGATGGACTACATTCCTTCTTACATCAACCGTAAACATGGCCGCGAAGAAGTATGCTACGATCATCCGATGATGGCTACCTATCTTAAGGATACTTATGGCATTACTGTCTATCAGGAACAGGTCATGTTACAGGCGCGTGCACTGGCGAATTTTACGCGGGGACAGTCAGACTCTCTGCGGAAAGCGATGGGGAAGAAGGACCGGAAAATGATGGATGAGCTCAAGGTTAAGTTCAAGGAGGGATGCAAGAAGAACATTGAGTTTGTGGAAGGATGCAAAGAGATCGGTAAACAACCCGATGCCCTGACAGAGAAAATCTGGAAAGACTGGGAGTCTTTTGCTTCCTATGCCTTCAATAAATCGCATTCCGTTTGTTATGCTTTTATTGCCTACCAAACAGGCTACCTGAAAGCACATTATCCTTCCGAATTCATGGCGGCTGTTTTGAGTTGCAACCTTTCCAATTCAGACAAGATCTCTCTTTTCATGGAGGAATGTACGCACATGGACATGAAAGTGCTGGGCCCTGATGTCAATGAGTCGAGGGCTTCCTTCTTTGTCAATAAAAACGGTGCCTTGCGGTTTGGACTCACTGCCATCAAAGGGGTTGGAGCCGGTGCCGTGGCTGATATCCTGAAGGAAAGAGACCTGAATGGCGAATACAAAAGCATTTTCGATTTGGTGGAAAGGGTGAATCTTCAATCGTCCAACAAGAAAAATATGGAGGGACTGGCGATGGCAGGAGCTTTCGATAGTTTTCGGACGATGAACCGCGCACAGTTTTTTGCTGATGCCGGCGACGGAGTCACTTTTATTGAGGCACTGATCAAATATGGCAACAAGATCCAGGGCGAAAAATCAGGTTCCATGGTCAATCTTTTTGGAGATATTCAGCCTATCTCGATCAAATTACCGGCTATTCCTGATGTTCCTGAATGGCCTCCGATTGTTGCACTCGAAAAGGAAAAAAACCTGATTGGAATCTATCTTTCTGCCCATCCTCTCGATGATTACAGGTTGGAAATCAATAGTTTCTGCACCAATGGCGTCACATTGTCGGATTTGAATACTGATATCACTGCTTACAAAAACCGGGAAATAACCCTGGCAGGTATCGTCACCGAAGCTCAGGAGGGAATCTCCAAAAATGGAAAGAATTTTGCAAGTATGACATTGACAGACTACAATGGATCGCTCAAAATCATGTTGTTTGGAAACGATTATGTCTCACTGAGTAAATATTGCAAAAAAGGTTTGTTTATACTCGTGAAAGGCCGGGTTTCGGAGCGTTGGAACGGTGGGAATGAATATGAATTTAAACCCGTCAAAATGGAACTGCTGGAAGATCTGGCAGCCAAGGCAGAAAAAATCACACTGGCGATCCCTGCCGACAAGGTAGAGGATCAGATCATCGATGAACTGGAAAATTTCATTTCCAGGACACCCGGAAGAACGGTCCTGCGGTTCAATCTGATAGATCCGGAATCCGACCTGCAAGTCCAGATGTTTTCAAGGTCGAGGAGCGTTACATTGACACCTGAATTAAAAAGCTATTTGCAAAATCACCCGGTTATTAACTTTAGTATAAATTAATTTTGTAATTTTATACCTTTGTGACCTCGGAATAATATTCAATTTTTAAATATTTATCATGACCATAGAAGTTACTGATGCAAATTTTGAGGAGATAGTACTCCAATCTGACAAGCCGGTTTTGGTTGATTTTTGGGCAGAATGGTGTGGCCCATGCCGGATGATCGGTCCGCTGGTAAGCGAACTCGCTGACGATTACAAAGATCGTGCTTTGATTACCAAAATGGATGTCGACTCCAATCCGGGTACTGCTGCCAAATTCGGAATACGCAACATCCCAACTATTTTATTTTTTAAAGGAGGTGATATTGCCGACAAACAGGTTGGTGCCGTACCAAAAACTATTCTTGCCGCCAAAATTGATGCTCTTCTTTAGAGATCTTATTTTCCCTTAAGGCAAAAAACAGCCCTGAAATTTTTCAGGGCTGTTTTTTTTAGCACAGTCGAAGTTGAAAGGAATCATTCAATCATACATTTTTATTTTTTTCGGAACAATACTTCCGGACTGATCACTTTTTTTGCAAATCCCGGTCCATCCCAACTTACCTTCAAACTTTTCGCTCCGCCACATTGCATGTAATTCACCTCAATGGCATGATATCCTTGTTTTAAGGCAATTTTACAGGGTTCCTCTACCGTACCGTGGTTGCCGTCATTTTCTATCAGTTCGTTGCCATCAAGCCAAAGGTGGCTGCCATCGTTGGATGAAAGGTAAAAAGTGTACAGACCATCGGCAGGAACCTCGATATAACCTTCGAATTTGATGCCAAAGTAATTGGGAATCTTAGCCATGCTGATGTTAAAATCCGGGGTGATCCCTTTTGTAAAAGGTCTGACCAGATCCATATCAGTGGCCTGAACAAAGAATCGCTCGAAATAATCATATTCCAATCCGGGAATCACATCTGAAACCAGTTTTGCATCGTTTAAAACAGCATTTTGGAGTGTGATTTCAACAGTAGTGCTGCTCATAAGCGATGAATGAAAGGCTTTCATCTTTAGCAAGGAAGTTTTTTGGATCTCAATGGGCGTATGGTACAATTCCGAATTTTCCCCTGGTTCTGCACCATTGAGCGTATACCTGATAACTGCACCCTCCGTTTCGCAGGCAAGAACGATTCTTGTCGATGACAGAAATAGCAGTTCGCCTGAGCTGATGTAGGGCAGCCTGGTTACTCCCATTCCGTTTTCAGAATAGGGCCGGTTTACCGGTTTGGCTCCCCAGTTTTTGTTTGGGGCGGCACCCATGACAAAGGTCAACTCGCATCCTTTCATCAAATCATCGTGTTGCAGATAGGAATTGGGATACTCCTTTCCGTTGAATGTGGCAGATTGGATGTAATAATTGGATGGAGAACTGTTTCTGGCTTTGATGACAATTGATTTTCCGTTTTCCAGATGGATAATTGCTTTTTCGAAAAGCGGCGATCCGATGGCATAGATCTTCTGTCCCGGTGAGACCGGATAAAATCCAAGCGAACTCAGAATGTACCATGCCGACATCTGACCGCAGTCTTCATTTCCGGCAAGACCGTCATTCTCATTCCTGTAAAGTTTGGTCAGGATATGATGGGTCAGGAACTGTGTTTTCCATGGTTCGCCCACATAATCAAACAGATAGGGGAGGTGATGCCCGGGTTCATTACCATGCCAGTATTGACCAATCATCAGCGAATCTTTGGATGGCATGAAAAATAGACTGTCAAGCCAGGTGGCAAATTTTTTGTCGCCACCCGATAGGTTTTTCAAACCGTCCACATCATGAGGAACAAACATATACTGGTAAGCATTGCCTTCCGAATAAGCAGAGTTGACTTTCGGATCGAAAGGTGTCAGCCAGCTTCTGTTCATGGTTTTGCCCCTCATAAAACCCGTAGAAGGATCAAAAACATTTTCGAAGTTATGCGCCCGCTGGTGGTACCTGAGGTAATCTTCCTGTCGGCCGGTGGCCAGCGCCACCCGGGAGATGCACCAGTCGTCGTAGCTGTATTCGAGTGTTTTGGAGACAGATTCTCCCTGCCTGTCGCAAGGCAGATATCCGATTTGCTTGTAATATTTCAGCCCCAGTTTGTCCAACTCAGCACTGTGCTTCATGGCTTCGTAGGCCTTGATGGTATCATAGCCTCGGATACCCTTCAGATAGGCATCCGCAATGACAGGCACTGCATGGTAGCCCAGCATGTCGTCGGTATAATTGCCTGCAAGTGGCCACATGGGCAGTCTGCCACCATCATCATAAATTTGCAGAAGGGTTCGGATAAAATCGGTTGTCCTTTTTTGATCGATGATGGTAAAAAGCGGATGAAATGCCCGGAATGTATCCCACAACGAGAATACCGTATAATTGTTAAATCCTTGCGCTTCATGGATCTGATGATCTGTTCCCCGGTACTTGCCATCCACATCCATGAAAAGGTTGGGTGAAATGCAGATCCTGTACATGGAAGTATAAAACAGGGTCTGGTCGTTTTTGGTGCCTCCGGTTACTTCAATCCTGCCTAGCTCTTTGTTCCAAACATTACTTGCCTGGGCAACTGTTTCATCAAAATTCCATTCCGGAACTTCCGCCTGCAGATTCTTCCTGGCTCCCTCGCAGCTCACGGCCGAAATTCCCACTTTGATCAAAATGGACTCCTTGTCTTTGGTCGAAAAGCTGGCTACAGCCTTGATGTTTTTTCCTTTGCAGGAAGTCAGTGTTCCGAGTAGGGTGTCATTTTTGGCGATTTCAAAAGATAGGAATGGCTTGGAGAACTGAGCCACAAAATAGACATACTGGTCCCATGCCCAGCCGTGCGACCTGCGCAGGCCCTCTATTTCATGATCGTTTACTTTGGTGATGATCAGTTCTTCCGCTCCTCCGGGATGCTCCAGATCGATGATTACCCGCGCACTGTCAGTTTTCGGGAATGTGTACCTGTGAAACCCAACCCTCGATGTGGCGGTCAGTTCTGCTTTCACATGATAATCCTTCAGTAGCACTGAATAATAACCGGGAACGGCCATTTCATCCCGGTGATCGTAGGTAGACTGATATCCTGTTCCTTTTACGCCTTCTTTCCCGGATTGAAGTCTGATTTTTCCGACTGTTGGCATAAACAGGATATCCCTGTATTCCGGTTCCCCTACACCGCTCAAATGGGTATGGGAGAATCCAAGGATCATCGGGTCCGGGAAATAATATCCACCGCATGACAATCCTCCCTCTTTCCGGGTATCCGGACTAAGTTGCACACTGCCGAATGGATAGCAGGCGCCTGGGAAGGTTTGCCCGTCCCGATAGGTGCCGATAAACAGGTTTACATTTTTGGAGAAGTTGTTGCTTTGGGCACTACTGCTCACCGCAGTTCCCGGCAGCATAAGGCCTAAACAACTGCTTATTATCAGTATTTGTGACTTTTTCATAGTTGATTGCAATGTGTTGTGATGAGGTTGAATTCAAATAAAAACTGAAATTCCACAGATAGTTGATTTGTCATTGGCCACTTTCCAATTTTTCGTGGTACAGCGCTTCCTCAGAAATCTCTGCCTTTTTCCCGTATTCTGCCTGCCAGCTTACAGTGAGCGCCTTTGCACCTCCCATTTGAAAATAGTCGACTGTTATCAGGTGAAAGCCTTTTTCCAGTTCAATTTTGCATGTTCGGTCCTGTGCGCGGTGAAACCCGTCATTGAGGATGACAATCTTTCCATCGATGGTCATTTGACTGCCATCGTTGGAATTGAGGAAGAATGTATAAATACCTGTCTCAGGTATCTTCAGATATCCCTTGAAATAATATCCAAATGGACGACTGTCTTTGATGGCACTGATGTCGAATTTTGGTAAAATTTGGGTGTTGAGAATGGAATACTGATTCATGTCCGCAAGTTTCACGCAGTATCCTTCAAAATAGCAGGACTGAAGTCCGGGTAACAGTCCGGTTAGATCAGTCGCAAGCTGAAGCGTCAGTTTGGTCATTTTGGCGGATGCCGGATAACTTGGATGGCAGCCCATTGCAAAGGTGCTTGCTTTCAATTCTGCCGACCGGTCCAGTTGGAAAGGATGGGTGTAAAGCACAGAATTCATGTCAGGATTAGTGCCGTCAAGGCTATATCGGATTTCTGCTTTTGGCTCTTTGCAGGAAAGGATGACTTCAAGGGAATCTTTGAAATACCTTTCACGGGTCTCAATCAATGGCATCAATGGTGTTGGGTAGCTGTCGGAATAGGGCAGATTTTCTTTTTCTGAACCCCAAGAAGAACTCGGATTCGATCCCATTTCAAATACCAGAAGGCCTCCGTTCATGATGTCAGAATGCTTTAACCAGGAGTTGGCCGACTTTTTCCCGTTGAGGGTGGTGGAATGAACATAAATGTTTTTGCTGCCGGTATCAAGTGCCTTGATGATAAATTGTTTCCCATCTTCAAGATGGATGGTCACCTTCGGAAAGAGAGGTGAGCCTATCACATAGTAATCCATTCCGGGAGTGGTTGGATAGAAACCCATGGCACTGAGGACATACCAGGCCGACATCTGCCCGCAGTCCTCGTTCCCTGCGAGTCCGTCAGGTTGATCCGAGTAGAGTGTATCCATGATCTGCCGAACCCGTTGCTGGGTTTTCCAGGGCTTCCCGATGTAATTGTAAAGATAGGCCATGTGGTGACTGGGTTCATTACCATGAACATATTGACCAATGTTTCCGGTCATGTCCCCTGTTCGCGACTGGCTTGAATCCATGGGTGTGGCAAAGCACCGGTCAAGCCATTGGTCAACGGTTTCTGCCCCACCCATCCTTTTGAACAAACCCTGGTAATCCTGGGGAACGAACAGCGAAAACTGGTAGGCATTTCCTTCCGTGAAATTGGCGGTAGATTTCGGATCAAATGGCTGCTGCCATTCACCGGAGGCTGATCTCCCCCGCATAAACCCGACTTCCTTGCTGAATACATTCATATAGAAATTCCCTTTTCCACTGTAAAGATGAAAGTCTGTCTGACTGATGTCTCTCGCCAGTCGTGAAACGCACCAGTCGTCGTAAGCATATTCAAGCGTCCGTGATACAGACTGATCTTCCTGTTCGCAAGGAATATATCCAAGGGATTTGTAGCTTTCCTTCCCAGCCCGGAGTCCTTCGGAAAGACCTTTCATCCCCTCATACGCCAAATTCACGTCATAGTCGCGGATTCCTTTTACATAAGCATCGGCGATGATCGATGATGCATGATATCCGATCATGCCAAACCCTTCATTTCCTCCGAATTCCATGATCATCATGGTGCCGAAATGCTGGTAACGCTCAATGAAACTGCGGATAAACTGGTTGGTTTTCTGCTGATTGATGATGGTGAACAGAGGGTGCAGTGCCCTGAAAGTATCCCATGAGGAAAAGGTGGTAAAGTTGTCGAATCCTGTTGCAGTCCGGATTTTGTGATCTGTCCCCATGTATCTTCTGTCAGCGTCCATGGCTGTATTAGGATGTATCAGGCAATGGTAGAGTGCGGAATAAAAAATTCTATTCTGTGCGACGGTACCTCCTTCCACTTCGATCTTCTGAAGTTCTTTCTGCCATTTCTGCCTGGCACTTTCTTTTGCAACCGCAAAATCCCAGCCGGGAAGTTCGGTTCTCAGGTTGAAAAGCGCACCTTCCTTGTCAACTCTGGAAAGTGCAACTTTGACAAGCAGTTCATTTTTAGGTAGTTTGTCAAACTTAAAGTAGGCTTGGAGATTTTTTCCGCCTGACAAGGGTCTTTCCCCGATATTTTTTCCTTGCAAATTGATCCGATAATTGCGGATGGGGGCAGAAAATTCGATCACAAAAAATACGGTTTTATCCCCTTCCAGACTGCTATTGGCATGCCTGAACCCGGTAAGGGTGGTATTGTTCACCATTTCCAGAGAGAGTGAATCCACCCTGCTCGTAATACCATGCGACAGGTTCAGGATGATGTTGGCCGATTTCCCGGCAGGAAAGGAGTACTTGTGAAAACCAACCCTTTCGGTACAGGTAAGTTCTGCCAGAATTCCGTCATCCAGTTGGACTCTGTAGTATCCCGGTGTAGCAGTTTCATTCTTGTGGGAGAAAGCTGCGCGATATTCCGGTTTTGGTTCTTTTGCATTCGAACCTGTCATCCCGGTCTCATCTTGAAACGGCATCAGCATGATGTCTGCACCGCTGCCAACACCGGTGCCGCTGAAATGGGTATGACTGAATCCAAGAATGTCCTGGTCGGAATAATGATACCCGGAGCATCCGTCCCAGCTGTCCGTTCTTGTATCCGGACTTAGCTGGATCATCCCGAAAGGTACGGTGGCACCCGGAAAAGTATGGCCGTGTGCATTCGTGCCGATCATAGGATCTGCAAAGCGGGTGTAATCCTTCACAGGTGGGGATGGATTGGCCGTCGCTGAAAAAATTTCGGTCATCGAAGCCAGAATAATGAGAATGAATTTCTTCGCTTTCATTTCTAGACTTTTAGAAATATTTTCCGATGGTACATGAATCGGAGAAGAACCAGAGAAAATCCGAGAGAAACGATCATTGCCAATAAATAAGCCCATTCGGGTCCAACCATTTGGGCGAGATCACCACCGACGAGCCTTTTGGCCAATCCGTTGAAATCGATCAGGTTTCTTGCCATATAAATGGTAATTGGATTGACTCCGATCCATACAAAAACTGGGGTCCAACTCTTGTACCCTTTCACGTCGATCAGATAATAAAAGATTCCCATCATAATGAGGCTGTAGCCTCCGGCGACCAGTACATAGGTAGGCGACCAGATTTTTTTGATGACAGGCATCTGAATGCCCCAAAGGTAACCGGTCAGCACCATCAGCGCACCTCCGGCGATCAAACAGATGAGGCGCTGCCTGACTTCCATTTTATTGCTTTGTAAAATCCGGGCAGCGAAGACACCAAGCACGCAGGAAACCGTAGCAGGAAAGGTTCCCAGAATTCCATTGATATCCCATCCTCCGCTGCCACCACTTTTTCTGCCGGGTAGAAATAGAACGTCGATGTATTGATGCCAGTTTGAGTTCATTGTGAGCGAAACCAGCCCAGTGTTGGGGACCGGAACGAAACTGAGCAAGAACCAGTAGCCGATGAGAACAATGGAAGAGACAATCACCAATCCGCGAAGTTCCAAATGGATAAAGAGAATGCCAGTAAATAGGTAGGTGATGGCCAGGCGTTGCAATACACCTAAAATTCTGATATCCGGCCAGATATTGGAAAGTCCTCCATAATAGATGATTCCCAGAAGAAAGAGAAGGAGAAATCTTTTGAGGAGCCTGCGGTAGGCCATTATTTTTCCATCGGTAGCCAGAATTCGCTGAAGTGAAAATACAACCGACATACCCATGACAAATTCAAAAAGCGGGAAGATCAGGTCATAAAAGGTAAAACCAATCCATTCAGCATGATCCAGTTGCGGAAGGAGAATATCCTGAACTCTTCCGCCAAAAAGTTTCACGATGGCCAACGCAAGACCAGTTCCGCCGATCAGCCAGAACATGTCAAAGCCGCGCAGTACATCAACAGACAGGATGCGCTTGTCGGCCGATATTATTTTCTCCATGATTTGTTAATAGTGTCAGACTCTTGCAAATATAGGAAAAAGAGTCAAATGGGCCTTTGGGCAATTTTTAACAAAAAAAAAGAACTTAGAGAGCGCCGGTATCGGCAGTGGCTCTGACTAAGTTCTTCTCAGGTTAGGTTTTAACGCTTATTGAAGGTCTTGTGGTCCGGTAAAGCAGAAACGAAAGCGACAATTACCTTTAATATTTCAATGGTAATGATACCAAGATTCACAACAGTTAAAATTGCATTTGAGTAAATGGCACTTTTCGTTGAATGAATGGAGTCATTGATTGATTGAACGGAATGGTTTTAGGCGGGTGATTCTGATCTTCCGTATTGAACGGGTACAATTATTTCAACTATTGTTCCGGGATTGCTCAATCCGGGTGATTTTTCGCAATAAGTAACGCCTGTTTCAATTCCATATTTTTGTCCCAGAAGGTTGAGCCTTTTTCTTGTAATATCATTTCCCAGGTTCAAATGATTGTCCTTTTTGAATCCATATTTTACGGCATTGTTAATACCTATCCCGGTGTCCTCAACGATAATCTGAAGTGAATATTCACCTTTATGCTTAAATTTAATGCCGATAAATCCCTTTTCTTCCATATTGGCGATACCATGCCAGATAGAATTCTCAACAAAGGGCTGTACGATCATGGATGGAATTAAAATTTCATCAGCCTCAATGTCCTCATCTATTTCAATATAATACGAGAATTTGTTGCCCATTCTCAGTTTTTCGAGATCCAGGTAATTTTTCAGGCGGTCTACCTCTTCCTCCAGGTGAATCAGGGGTGAGTTGATGGCATTGAGGTTTTGCCTGATCAATCTGGCGAATTGGGAGAGATAGACTCCCGCTTCATTGGGTTTGTTGTGCAACAGATAATTCTGAATGGATCCGAGTGAGTTAAAAATGAAATGCGGGTTCATCATGGCCTGAAGAGATTTTTGTTCAGACAATAATATTTGGTGCTCCAGTTCCCGGCGACGCAGTTCTATGTTTTTTTGTCTGATTAGTACCAGGAAAGCCAACCCCGAAATCAGAATAAAGACAACAAAATAAAACAAGGGATGTTGCCAGATTGTTGCATCAACTGTGATCCCGAAATAGATTGGTTCACTCCAGTCTGAAGTTGATTTTCTGGCTCTGAGCTTAAAATTGTAATTCCCTTTCGATAGATTCTGAAGAACGACATTGTTACTCTTTGCAATGTTCCAGTCGGAATCACTCCCCTCCAGCATGTAGGAGAAAATAACCGGGCTGATCGAATAATTGATACAACTGAATGCAATATTGACCCTTTGGTTGCCTACAAATGAAATCTCATTTTGGTTCACCTGATTCTCCTTGTCATTCAACTGGATGGTTTGGAAATAGGGAATTGGAGGTTGTGTGCTGATGTCGTGAAGGTTCTGATAAGATATGGATGTCAGTCCATCGTCACTTGCAACAAAAAGTTTTTCGTTGTTGAACAAAATAGCATGGATTGCCCTGAAGGGAATGTTGGCCATGTGAAGAAAAACGGTTTCATTTTTCAGTGCATTCAATGGATTTTCGCATATATAAATATTTTTGGATGTAGCAATAAACAGAGTAGAATCGTGGTATGCCAGATGTTTGATCTGAAAGTCTATCTGTTGTTCAAAAGCTGCTGAAAGGTTATAAATTTTATCATTTTTCATCACATAAAGGCTGTCTCCTTCGATGTTGAATAATTCGGTGTTGTCATTCAGATTGAGATGGTCAGAAATAATTTTGTTGTTAAAGCGAGCTAGTTTTTCACATACATCAGCTTTCCCGTTTTGAAAAGAGTAGTTTTTTTTGGCATTTATAATTAGCTCGTTTTCAGGATTGTAATAGATATTATAAATTCTCTCGTTAATTATTTTATTATCAAGGGTCTTGAACAACTCATCAGGATGAATGAAATATAAATGATACTGATTGAAGCTGATGATTTCATCCTTTTGTGGATTATAAATCAATTTTTTCAATATGTCTTTTGATTGTCCTACCCGGTCAATCTCGATGGTCTTTTTTGCATGATTCAACCTGATGCCTTCCAGTGCAAAGGGCATTTTGCTGGTTTCACCAACCAGCAACGTACCCGGACGAACCTGCAATATTTCATTAAATGAGTTTTCAGTATTCTGAAAATCAGCTTTATAAAATTCATTGTCTTTCAACAGGTAAATCACATCACCGTTGGTGCACCAAATGCCGGAACTGTCATTTGGTGCGAGGGCATAAATCGGGCTGTTATTGAAAGTGATATTTTCAAAGTGCTGGTGCTGGTTAATGAATGGATTGATCTTAAAAACTCCTTCTTTCAAAGAACTGATCCAAATGTTATTTTCGTGATCCTGGGTGATGATTTTGGCATCCTTGATATCGAAGTGATAGATTAATTGATTATCCCTGTAACAAAACACGCCTTTATCGTAAGTGGAAATCCACAAAATGCCGTTTCTATCTTCCAGAACCGATGAGATATAATCTGACCCTGTTCTCACCAATGGATTCAGCTTCATCAGGGATTGTCCCTTTTTTGTTAATTTCCGGATATCGTACTCTGTGTTATTCTTAGGCCTGGCAATACTATAAATAGTTTGGTCAGAGGATGTGATTACATCGTTAAATCTAAATGAATTATCAAAAAGAACAGGTGTATTTCTAAGATCATTCGTACGGAGATAACCGGCAGGTGTACCAAGAACAAAAACTCCGGAATCATTTTTGCACAGAGACCGAATGTCCATTTCTTCAATTGAGTCGGTAGTAATATCATTCCGGATATATTTTTCTGGCAATTGGTACTTAGTTACCTTATTTTGAGGGTTCAGGGAAAATATCTGGCGTTGGGCATTCTTGAAAAAATAGATGTTATGTTGATCATCTTCATAGAATTTATGAAAAAAATCAGAGGTTTGTAACGAATCCAGAAACGGAGTATTTTTCCGGTTATGAATGGAATTGTTGTAGAAGAAGTCAAGGCTTGAATTGATGTGGAAAAACCAGATCCTTCCAAAAGAGTCTTCAGTGATATCAAAAATATCATTGCTGCTTAATCCCTCCTGTTTCCGGTAATAGGTAAACCGGGTGCCGTCATACCTGGCAACACCTGCGTCGGTAACAAAC
>JBAXUL010000149.1:0-8365 GCA_037129695.1 Prolixibacteraceae bacterium | reverse complement strand
AGATATACTTGGCATCCAATGCGATTGTTGTAACTGCTTTGGTAGCGTTGTATTCAAATCTGATGTCGTTAACATCCGTAACCGCTATGGGTGATTTCCTGGAATGAGCATCCTGACCGGTAAAGGTTTGCCAGGTAGCCAAAGTTTTCTGTTGCCAACCGGTTGATGGCTGAGTGACCGAAAACGTAAGATTGTCATCTATTGGTCTTGCATAATAATTGCTGTCTGCCGCTCCAAACAGAGCAATATCATCTGCAACGGAACTGAAAACGGAGGCATATTGTGCAGCGAACTTGGCAAAGAAGGAATTTCGTCTGAGGGAAATATTTCTGATATTGGAACCGCTGGAGTTTAAATAGTCTATCCCTCTTTGGCAGTTAAAGGTTGTATTATCCGTTATCGTATTATCATGGGCCTTGTGTAACTTGATTCCGGAGTTGCCACTATTTGCCACAGTATTATTGGTGACCACAAGATGGGATGCATACTCATCTAGGTAGATGCCTTCAGAGAGCGAAGTTTGCCTTATTGCTCCGGCACCATAGCCAATTACATTTGTGATAATGTTATGATCTATCGTTCTGATGCCAGTCCAATCGCCGCCCGTATAAATGGCACCCCCATCATTCAGCACCAGGCACACTGAATCGATATAATTATAAGCTATATTGATTGATGTTCCTAAAGTGCCTGATCGGATAAAGATGCCATTGTACCCGCTATTTTTAATCTTGTTATAGTTGATAACCCCATTGTTACATGAAAAATACAATCCTCCGTTTCCTTGAGGATTATTTGACTGCCCTGGAATTACAGCAATATTTGATATTGAATTATTGGCAATGGAAAATAATGAAGCGTAATAACTGTAAATTCCATAGGAGTTACAGTTATTGATGGTTGTACCTTCAACCATAAAGCCGGCTCCTTGACCGAGTTCGATTCCATTTTTACCACAGAACGATATATCACAATTCTGAATCCTGCAATAATCATCAATGTCAGTTGAATAGACTCTTTTAAAATATACTGCATTGTTGATGGATCCGGTCAAATTGAGATTGTAAATGCTAAGATAATCATTGCCACCCGTGCAAAAGATTAGGTCATTTACCGTAGCCACCTGGACGACTTTGGTGAGTGGGTTTACGGCGCCGAAATACATATAGAATTTCCCTTTAACGGGATTGTGGTACCATTCACCGTAAGTGGTTAAAGTCTTCAAGTCATTCAGTATAAAATACCCAAATCCAATGAGTGAAGGAGTTTGTGTTGAGCCTGTATTTGAAGTGTTATAGATTATAGTTGTGCCTGTATGATTGGTAATAGTTCCCCTGTCCAGGGTCCAGTCATTCTTTCGGACGGCGAGGTCTGCACCTGTCCAATTTGGAGAATTGCCCAATTCTGTGTCGGTGATGGATGTATTGGCAGAAAAGGATTCGTAGGTAAGAAACCCGGTATCAGGATAACGTCCCATGCCAACCTGTTTTCCATCAATTGTAACCATGTTTGTCAACGCTTGTGAAGTGATCACTTTTGAATAAATCCCTCCACCTTCATTGGTCCAGCCAGAAATAGTTGTAAAACCCGAAATTACCGGTTTTTCTCCTGTTCCATAAGCACTAATCGTAATTGACTTTCCATTTGTACCGGATTGGTTGATGTTGATGGTTCCATAAAAGGTATCCCCTCGTTTGAAAAGAACAGAGTCACCCGGTGCAAACATGCTGAAATGAGCATTCACATTTGAAATGGTCTGCCAAGATGCAAAGGGAGTAAGACCACTATTTGCATCGTTGCCTGTGGCTGAAATATAAAAATTGGAAGCAAAAAGATTGGGAGATCCAGTCACTATAAAGATGAATAACCAAACGGCGACAGCAAAAAAATACCAATAAGCCAGATAGAATTTTCCGGACCTCATCCTAATTAATTTTTATCGCATGCTTTAGTTTTACCGGCTGGCTCCAGGTGTTTTTGCCATCATAAACAGCAGTAATCAAACAGGTAATCCATCCATTTTCAATTAAAAATTGCGGTCGCTCTCTTCTTGTACATTTAAGAATCGTATTGTCAGCAAAATGGATTTCATGGTTATAAACCACCACAGGATTATTTGGTTTCCAATCGTTTACACCATCAATAGAGTACAGATGAACACCCCACCTTTCATGTCCGCTTACTCCGCCAACATTGTCTTCGCAAACAATATGATATTGATTATCAGCTTTAAACATATAAAAATCTTCAAGCTTGCAATTCGGCCACAAATTATCATTTACCGTTTGGTACGGACCCTTGTAGTTGTCAGATTCTGCTAATTTGACTTTCAAATAGGCGTCCCTGTATAACAATTTTATTTTCGACCCATCAACGAGAATTGTAGGATTGTTTGATTCCGAATCAATGATTGGTTGGTCCGAACGTTTCCACGGACCGGTAATTGATTTTGAAGAGGCGTATCCAATTCTTCTCACCAACGATTTATGATTGTAAATTGTTGCGAATGTTTTAAAATCGCTTCCAATGTAAAACAGTACATACTCATCCCCTATCTTATGAATGGTTGGATTATGAGCCATATTGGAATCCCAAAAGGAGCTGTCTCGCTCTCCTATGACTACTTCCTCGAATTTAAATGGACCTAAGGATGACTTGGAGGTTGCCCTAACAATCTCAGAATTTTGCAGGTATCCTTCAGGAAAACTTCCACTTTTTTTCCAGCGCGATGCAAACAGATGATAGGTCGATCCGACTTTAATCATGGAACCACACCAGATCCAATAGCCATCCATTTTAAAACCGCTTTCCGTTTTGACCTCTTCAAAGTCAAATTTCATTTTTTGACCAAATACAATCTGGACCATCAACAAAATAACTATAAGGAATATAATTCGCTTCATATAGCATTAAATTAGGTAAAAAGATAACGCTGGCACATTTAAATTGAATGAAAATAAATGTACCAGCGTAATCATATCGATTTATTAAATAGACCTATGGTAATGTTTTTACGGCTATAGTTCCTCTTAGCATATCTCCGTTGAAGATTTTAAAGGTATATGTCGTATTATTCGTCAGATTAACAGCTAGTTTCTGCCCGCTTGTCTGGTCTGAAGAGGACAATGGAATGGTTACATCAGCAAATCCGGCAGTTGATATTACCAACTGAGAAACACTCTTGGCACTATTCCATTTTATTAAAATCTGATTTTTACCAATATCAGCGCTGGCAACAGTGTAAAAGATATTTTCAATGCCAGTAACGAACGTAATCGATTTATATTCAGAATCTTTGACTAATTTATCTTTGCTCACTGCCCTCACACGCGCTGAGTATCTTGTGGCGCTATATAAATCTCCAACTGAATAAATTGCTATTCCATCCAGTGGTATCACCTTTAGTTCTTTGGTGAATAATAAACTATCTTTACTGTATTCGATTGAATAAGAGGCACCTGCCATTGGCACCCAGGAAAAACCGACTGTGTTACCTCCTACAGAAGCCAGAAAGTTGATGGGCCTGAACAACTGATCAGCCTTCTCCACAACAACCGAATTGCTCTTTTCACAAGAAACAATCAGGAAAGAAATTGAGAAAGTCAACAGAAAAGCCCCTATTATATTGAATTTTAACATTTTCATAATTATCATCTGTTTTGAAATTATTTTACAATACACAAATTTTACAAACAAGATATCAGGGTATCTGGTCATTACTTAGGGTGCCATTACTTGTACTAATGGTACCTGAACTAAGTGGCAATAAATGGTTGTTTTTTGCTGGATTGTAACCATTTGCTACATAGCTCATAGACAAATTAAATGATGTTTTCGCAGCAGCCGAAGCAAATGGCCATCCATAATTTATCGTATAACCAGGTATTGCGGTGCTAGGTAAACGGTAATCAGGATTTAAAATATCCAAAGTTTCACCATCAGCAAGTAATTTAGTGAATAGATAACTTGGCACAATTTGAGCATACTTCGGATCGTCATTGATGATTTTTTGACAATCGTCTTTCATCTTATTAATTTTAGTCCCTAATAGGTTCCATCTTACCAAATCATATTTACGAACCAGTTCTCCTCCAAATTCCCACGCTCTTTCATCCACAATAGCATTAAAGAAGGCATCCTTGCTTACAGATACCGAATCAACATAATTTTTCACCTTGGAAGGCTGCGCAGCTGCAGCAAATGCCCTGTTCCGGATTAACGACAGTGCATCCTTTGCAGCTGCTGTTGGGGAGCCGTTTATTTCATTTTCAGTTTCCGCATACATTAACACGATATCAGCATAACGCATCATTGGCCAATTTACACCTGTATAACCTGAACTGGCGAAGCTTCCGCCCATCGATGGAATAATCCAAGACTTGCGCCACTTGCATGGGCAAGCTCTTGCTGCATTAAATGATATAGCCTGAACACCATTTGAATTGTAATAGTACAACTCTGTAGAAACATTTCTTCTCAAATCTGAACGGTCGAAAGAATAAAAATAAGAGATCGGAACATTAAAGTTAGTATAGCCTCTACCATATTTGGTACTTGAATCAAAATACATTCCAAAAAGCTCTGCAATACGTCCGGTGACAAGCCTGCCAAATGCCACTTCAAAAAGGACTTCATTGTAATTTAGATCCATCGAATAGGACTGCAAAGTTTTGAAGATGTTAGCAAAATTTGGATTTAACTGGTGTTTACCGCTTAACATAACTTCCCGACATTCCTGATTGGCAATTTTGTAATATTCAAGCCAATTTTTGCCGCGACGTGTTTCAAATGTTTTGTTGCGAAGAGAGTAACCGGCATAAGCGAGTGCCATTTTTGCCCTTAACCCTTTTACAAATGCTTTATTTACTCTTTGTGAAGTTCTGGTTTCGGTCATCCATGGTACATATTTCTCTACATCGGCCAGCTCCTTGATCAGTTTTACATAGATGGTATCCCTGTCAGTTTTCGGAAGAAAGAAATTATCCCCAGACTGGGAAGATTTTACCTTAAAGGGAACATCCCCCCACATACTGATTAATTCATAATAACAATTTGCACGTAGTGTAACTGTTTCACCATACAATTGCTGTGCTTTAGCAGAAAATTCATTGGTCCAGATGGGACTATTGGGTAAATTATCGATAATGGTGTTGGCACGTTCAATGGACTTGTACATTAGATCCCAGACCGATTTTGTCACACCATTACCTTCATCCGCTGCATAGTGGCTGACCGAAGTTGTCGAAGCATTATTAGCAGAGAGATTAATTTCTATATCATTATCCACTTTAAAAAACAGATAATTGTAAGTATAAAATGTGTTGGAGGTAAGATCGGCATACATCCCATTCACCGCTTTGTTGGCAAAATCGAGATTCGAGAATACCTTATCTTCCGTAAAAGTGGAATTGGATTCTGTTTTCAAGTAATCGGCACACGAAGTGAACGAATAGATGGTAAGTAGAAGAAGCATCAGCTTCATATATTTTTGTTTCATAATTAGGGCTGTTTAAAATGTTAAATTTAAGCCAATGGTAATAGTACGAGCTCTTGGAAAAGCGCAATTATCAACTCCAGGTGTTAACGGTGTGGAGCGTTGTGTATCTACTTCAGGGTCGTAACCCGAATAATTGGTCCATGTCCAAATATTATTGGCAGTTGCATATATCCGAAACTGATCAATCCGATATTTATTGAGAAAACTTTTAGGCAAAGAATATCCCAATGTAATATTATTCAACCGTAGAAAAGATCCATCTTCAACAGCCCAGGATGTCAATTGAGGTGTACTCATAGCAGGGGACCACATTGTGGCATTTTTATTCATATCAGCCAATTGGGTTGGATCAGTTACGACCAGACCGGTTTCCTTGCTGATGTAGGTAAAACGATGATCCGAATCAAACGTACTGAGTATATTCTTGTAATATCTCATTTGCAAATAGCTCGAAAAATTGATTTTATTGGCATTGTATATGTCGTTGCCATATACCCAGTTAAAAAATGCAGAAAAATCAAAGCCCTTGTATTGTGTTGTTAGATTAAATCCTCCGGTATGTTTTGGGTTGGCATCTCCAATGATCACTTTATCTTTTGCATTTACTACCAAATCACCATTCTGGTCTTTGAGTTTTAGCGTGCCCGGTCCAAACCTTTTTATCCCAATAAGTCCGCTATTGTCAGATACTGTGGTTTTTAACTTATAAGCGCCTGTTGTTGCATTGTAATCGAAGTCGTTGAATGAATACATTCCATCATTCACATAACCATACATCATTCCCACTGGCTCGCCCTCTTTAACCAAATAATCGCTCACATTATACAGGAACCCTGAGATGGCCTCCCATTGTTTTATGTCTCCTAAATTGTCGATTTTGTTTTTGTTAAAAGCAATATTAAATGACATGGATAATCTGAAATCTTTCTTTTCATAAAGAATGCCATTCAAACTCGCTTCCAGCCCTTTGTTAGAGGTCTGACCAATATTCTGCCATTGCGAAGCATATCCGCTATTTGCAGGGATAGTATTGTTAACCAGGAGATCCTTTGTCGTATTTTTATACACTTCAACAGTACCTGAAAGTCGTTGCTTAAAAAGGTCGAAATCAAGACCTAAATTTCTTGTAACCGTAGTTTCCCATTTCAACCTTGGGTTGGAAAGAACGCTATTGGGATTGATATAGGTGGTAGGAGTTGTTTCATTACCTTCCAAATAAACAGCACCTGGCACGACAGATCCAGAAGTAACATAAAAGGTCTTTTTCCATGCGTCGTCCGTAATCCTGTTGTTTCCTGATTCACCTAAACTTGTCCTTAATTTGAGGTTCGTCAGCCATTTTTTTGTTCCTTTCAAAAAACGCTCATCCGAAAGTCTCCATGCAAGAGCCACAGAAGGAAAATATCCCCATTGGTTTCCCTGGGCGAATTTGCTTGAACCATCTGCCCGAACTGTTGCTGAAACCAAGTATCTTCCTTTGAAATCATAATTTAAACGTCCGAAGAAGGAGGAAGTTTTAATAGCCGGATTATCAGAATTGGCAATCGGATCTGTTACTCCCAAAGTCATCATACTTAAAGCACTGACAGCGTCAATATACTTTGGAAAATATTTCGCAGAACTTAAGATATATTCTGATTTGAAGTAATTTAATTCTTCCCCCACCATGGCAGTAAAGCTATGTCCAGGTAAAAAGTCTTTTTTGTTGTAAGTTAACACATTGGCCAGCCGATAACTTTTAATATTCGTTTTTCCAATGCTTGCCATGGGTTGTTCTCCGTAAGGAAAGACATTTCCCGTACCGAGTCCATAAAAATGCTTATCTGTATTCTCGCCATACTGTGTACCATAATCGAAACGATAGTTTAAGTCTTTAGTTATCCTGAAAGTTGCTGCTGCATCAAAACTAAAAGACAAATTCTTTTGCCGCCTGTAATCATCGTTTGTCTGCTTGACAGGATTCAAAACGTAAGCTGATGCAGCTTCGAAATTCGTCTGCGTCAGATTATAATCAACATAATCCATCATCCCGTTGACAGGACGGAATTGTACCGCATCAGCCAATCTGGAATTATTATAAGTCCCTGCCCCATTGATGTTATAGTCAGATAATCTGGTATTTAAATCAATTGACAGCCAATTGTTTATTTTATTATTGGTTTTCACGGTCAGGTTCGTTCGTGCAGCTTCTGAACCCAACATCACCTCCTTGTCGTCATTTCTCGTGAGGCTGATGTTGTATTTGGATGTTTTAGATCCACCGGAAACGGCAAGGTTGTGATACATGGTTGTACCGGTCCTTCCAAATACCTGCTCTTGCCAGTTGGTTCCGGTCATCTGTTTGTACAACTTAAAATCCTGGAAATCACCAAAATTTTGCTGGATTATCGTCGTGTCATACAATTCATACTGCCAATATACATACTCATAAGGATCAAGCACCTTAAAAGATTTGGAAACTTCTTTGACCCCATAGTACATGTTGTAGCTTACTTTTCCCTTACCATCAAAACCGTTTTTGGTGGTGATCAGGATAACTCCGTTTGCACCTCTAGCGCCATAAATAGCCGTCGAAGAAGCGTCTTTCAAAACGTCGATCGTTTCAATATCGGTAGGAGCGATATCATTAATATTACTTACAGGAAACCCGTCGACGATATACAATGGCGAATTATCCTGCGTTAGTGAACCACCTCCACGAACGCGAATTTTTATTTCTGCATCAGGAGAACCTTCTGTTTTGGTCACTTGCACCCCTGCGATGCGGCCTGTAATAGCCTGAGCTGCCGATGTGACTGGAATATCCTTCAATTTAGAGCCACCTACCGATCCAACAGATCCTGTGAGGTCTCTTTTCTTTATTGTGCC
>JBAXUL010000148.1:0-8468 GCA_037129695.1 Prolixibacteraceae bacterium | reverse complement strand
AGCTAACGGCTAATAGCTAATGGCTTTTTCGAAAATAACTACTAACTACAATTAAATGCAATACAAAGGCCGTTACGAAGTTTTTGATCCGGCACAGATCAAAACTTATCCCGTAAAGGGAAGAACCAACAAAGTTAAATACCAGGATTTGCGGGTGATTGACGAGGTATTAAATGCCAACATCGATTTACCCGAAGAGGTGAAAAGGAATATCGAAGCATTGGCGCAGGAAATCATAGGACGCCGTGCGAAAGGCCAGCCGGTTCTACTCTTCACAGGTGCGCACCTGGTGAAAAACGGATTAAACCGGTTGCTTGTGGACCTGATTCACAGGCGTATTTTCACTCTTATCTCAGGAAATGGTGCTACGTCCATTCATGATTTTGAACTCGCACTGATGGGTGAGACCAGCGAATATGTCCCGCAGGCACTGGAAAGAGGCGAATTTGGCATGGCTTGGGAATTTAATTTCATCAATGCTGCATTAAGTGTCGGCAACAACAAGAAATTGGGATACGGTGAGTCGGTAGGAAAGATGATCTGTAAGAAAAAATTTCGGGACAAAGTAGCCGGTTATCTTGGATTGGGAGGGAAACAAATAGCGTTTAATCATCCTGAATTAAGCATCGCGGTAGCGTGTTATGAAGAAAAAATTCCCTTTACCGTTCATGTGGGCATTGGAACAGATGTACTTGACCAGCATGCCTGGTTTGACGGATGTGCCAAGGGTGGCTGTTCAGGGCGCGATTTTCTGATCTATACCCAGGAAGTTTCCAAACTCACGAAGGGCGGAGTTATCCTGAATATCGGAAGCGCGGTAACCGGTCCCGAAGTCTTTTTAAAAGCGGCTTCGATGGTCGGGAATATCCAACAAACCCCCAATGATATCCTGACTGCCAACTTTGATCTCAGACCGTATCAACCTGAAAATGCGACCAATGAAACTACTGTTGGATATTACTACAGAGACCAGAAAAGCATAGTCGCCAGAATTCCGCAGGCCTACGGAGGCAAGGGTTTTTACATCGAAGGTAACCAGATTCAAACATTTCCCTATCTTTATCAGCAGTTGATCAAACTACTTTAGCTACTATATTTCAATAACTAAACTATTCACACATGAACTTAGTATTAACCAAACTCGACTGGTTCGTCTTCTCTTTTGTGATGATCGGCAGTATGGCATTTGGCCTATGGATGGCCTACCGGAAGAAAGCAAGCGAAAATAGCTCCAATTTCTTTTTAGGTGGGAGAAAAATTGCATGGCCGATCGTCGGAGCCTCCCTTTTTGCTACAAATATTGGAGCCGAGCATCTTGTTGGTCTATCGGGCGATTCCTATAGGTATGGTTTGTCGGCAGGATCTGTAGAACTGACTTGCGCCATAACGCTTGGATTTGCTTGTGCAATATTATTTCCGCATTACATGAAGAACAAAGTCTTCACTATTCCCGAGTTTTTGGAATTAAGGTTTGACCGGCGTGCCCGCACCTTCTTTTCAGGATTGATGCTCGTTATCAGTGTGATGACCAAACTGGCATTTACACTTTTTGCGGGGGCGCTCGTCCTCAACAGCATCCTGGGTTGGAATGTCATGACTACTGTCTTGTGGATTGGAATCGTGGTAGCGATTTTTACCATCATAGGAGGATTTACCGCAGTGGCCTATACCGATGCCATTCAGGTGATCATCATTATTTTAGGATCATCCATTATGCTTTTTATAGGATTGGATAAAGTTGGAGGCTGGAGTGGACTCATGGAAAAGGTTCCTGAGATGATGAAGATCTCAAAGCCAATCTCTGATCCTGTGTATCCATTTTGGGGGATTTTTGCGACAGCATTTTACGCGGGCATCTTTTACTGGGGTATTGACCAGGTGAATGTTCAGCGAACCCTGTCTGCACCCGATTTGAAAAATGCGCGATGGGGAGCCATGTTTGCCACATTTCTGAAGTTGTTCCCAATCTTCATTTTTGCCCTGCCGGGAGTCATTGCTTTCGCTTTATATCCCAACGAATTACAGGGGGACGCTACCAAGCAGACTTTTGTGCTGTTGTTGAATAAATTGCTGCCTACAGGCTTGCGTGGACTGCTTCTTGCCTCCTTGATGGCGGCCCTAGTCACCTCGCTGATTGCTGTACTGAATTCAGTCTCAACGCTTGTTGTCAGAGATTTTATTCTGGAGTTCAATCCAAAGATTTCAGAACGGAGACAGGTGACCCTGGGCCGTTATGTAATCGTACTGGTGACTCTTCTGGGTTTTGGTGCTGCATACATGGTCTATAAAAATGAGGAAGGATTGTTTAAATACCTGCAAACCATCTCTGCCTACCTGGTGATACCTGTTTTCCCGGCTATCTTCTTTGGGATCATCAGTAAAAAGGTGACCATGAAGGGAGCGATCGTATCGGTCTTTGTGGGAATAGTTCTGGCAACAATTTTTGTGACAGATCAATTGTTGGGTCCCGCCGCCGGACAGGAATATTTTCCGCTCCTTCACCATCCGCTAACGCTTAATTTTGGTTTCCGGGGACTATGGGCAGAAATCTTCATCACGGGAGTACTCTTTGCCGTCTCTGCATTTACTGAAAAGACTGCTCCTGAGAAGTTGGAAATGACGACGATTAACTATTCCAAAGGAGTGGCCAAATTTGAAGGAATTACCGACTGGAGATTGCATTGGGGCCTTTTGGCATTGATAACTTTGGGATTGTATATTTGGCTGAGCTAACGCGACCGAATCAGAAATTAAATTCCCTCATGCTGTATGGTTTCATTACTGCATGAGGGTTTTTTTGTACTTTTAAAGTGGATAAGAATCCACACAACTCAAAGAATTTCCTGAATATGAAGAAGATTAATGGCCTCTCTTTTTTTACCTTGATGATCGGTGTTGCTTCATTTGGATGGATGAGTTTTCAACCTGTTGAAAAGACCTCCCTGCCGGGATGGCCAAAGGTCACCAATGAAACCAAACCATGGAGCCGTTGGTGGTGGATGGGAAGTGCTGTCGATGAGACCAACCTGACGAACCTGATTTCCAAATACGGAAAAGCCGGGTTTGGCGGACTTGAAATTACACCCATCTATGGGGCGGTGGGATCTGAGGATAAGTACCTTTCCTATCTTTCTCCAGGGTGGATGAAGATGCTGGATGTTTCGGTCCGTGAAGCACGCAAAAACGGCATGGGCATTGACATGAATACCGGTACCGGCTGGCCTTTCGGAGGACCGCAGATCACCCCTCAAGTTGCTGCTTCCAAGCTTATTCTGCAAAAATATTCCGTTAAGAACGGGGGAAAATTTTCCGAAAAAATCGCTGTTACTGACCCCAGACAACTGGAGGCAGGCGTGCAACTGCAGGCAGTTACCGCCTACGGAGAAAGGGGAAAAATTACGGACCTGACCCTGTTGGTGAAGGAAAACGGTACCATCAACTGGACTCCGGAAAAGGGTAACTGGGATATTTATGCTGCATTTAGCGGGAAAACGCTTCAGAAAGTAAAAAGGGCTGCCCCGGGAGGCGAAGGATTGACTTTCGATCATTTTTCAAAAGAGGCCACCAATTTATATCTCTCCAGGTTTGATTCGGCTTTTCAGGATTCAAGCAGGGGAGTCCGGACATTTTTTAACGACAGCTACGAAGTGTATGGCACGAACTGGTCGGCTTCTCTTTTTGATCAATTTCTGAAACGACGCAACTATAGCCTTCAGCCCTATCTACGCGAACTTGCCGAGAAGAAACCGACTTCAGATATTTCAGCCAGGGTCCAATGTGATTACCGTGAGACCATCTCAGACATGCTTCGTGAAAACTTTACGGAGACCTGGACAAAATGGGCACATGATAAAGGAAGTATCACGCGCAACCAGGCACACGGCTCTCCCGGAAACCTGCTCGATCTGTACGGAACAGTCGACATTCCGGAATGTGAGACGTTTGGCAGCAGTCGGTTTGCAATCCCCGGATTGCGTCGCGACAGTTCCGATATCAGAAATGTCGATCCTGATCCGGTCATGATGAAATTCGCCTCTTCCGCAGCCCATGTTACAGGGAAAAAGTTGTCATCCTGCGAAACCTTCACCTGGCTGGCGGAGCATTTCAGGGTCTCACTTTCTCAGTGCAAACCTGAAGTGGAACAGGCTTTCCTTTCGGGGGTGAACCATGTTTTTTACCATGGTACTGCCTATTCACCGACTGAAGCAGGATGGCCCGGCTGGCTTTTCTATGCTTCCGTGAATTTCTCGCCATCCAACACATTCTGGCCTCATGTCAGTGGACTGAACAATTACATTACCAGATGCCAGTCGGTACTGCAAAGTGGTGTCCCTGACAATGATCTGCTGGTTTACTGGCCGGTTTATGATATCTGGATGAAGCCGGAAAGCGCGGATCTTCAGTTTACGATTCATTCCATCACCAATTGGCTTTATCCTACTCCGTTCTGCAAGGATGTGAAGGAATTGATGAAGCAGGGTTATTCAGTCGATTTTGTTTCTGACAGACTGCTCAACGGACTTACGGTTAAAAATAAGTTGATCACCACCAGATCCGGAAGTAGTTACCGCACACTGATCATCCCTGCGACACAATATATGCCTGTTGAAACCTTCAAGCGCATCCTTGAACTCGCACGACTCGGTGCTGAAGTGATTTTTCAGAAATTACCTGAAGATGTTCCGGGCTTGAAGAATTTGGAAACTAACCGGCAGAAAAGAAGAGATTTACTCCGAACATTCAAATTGACTCGTTGGAATGAAAATATTCAAACGGCAAAAATCGAAAATGGCGAGATTATCCAGGCAGACAGCATTAAGGCGGCCCTGGAATTGAAAAAAATTGACAGAGAAACATTGGTTGATTCGGGACTGAATTTCCTCCGCAGGAAAAGTGACCAGGGAGTGTATTACTATCTTGTTAACCACTCATCCAAGGTAATAGACAGTTACTTGCCTCTGAATGAATATGGTAAAAGCTGTTTGCTGCTCGATCCGCAGTCGGGTCTCACAGGAGTGGCGCAGTCAAAGGATGATAACGGCAAACTCCTAGTCCGTTTGCAGCTGAATCCGGGAGAAGCCATGTTCGCTTTGGTCGCTCAGAATAAACTGGGTTCTCCGGTTTGGAAATACCTCGAGAAAATGCAAACGCAACAGGAGATCAAAGGACCATGGACGCTAAAATTTACGGAGGGCGGAGCTGTTTTGCCGAAACCGGCAGTACTCAGTCAGTTGGTTTCCTGGACTGAGTTACCCGATCAGGCTGCACAAAACTATTCAGGATCTGCGAGATATTCTGCCACATTTGATTGCTCAGGGGTCCCATCAGGAGAATATCTCCTCGATCTGGGTCAAGTGTGCGAAAGTGCCAGGGTGTGGATCAACGGACAGGATGCCGGTATCCTCTGGAGCATTCCCTTCACAGTGAAGATCAAAAAATTTCTTAAGCCGGGTGTCAACACGATTGAAATTGAAGTAGCCAACCTGATGGCCAACAGAATCCGGCAAATGGATCAGCAAAAGATAGAATGGCGCAATTACCACGAAATCAACTTCGTGAATATTGACTACAAACCATTTGATGCAGCCGGCTGGAAACCCATGGTCTCAGGGTTATTGGGTCCTGTTACGATCAGGCAGTATAAAACCAATTGAAAAAAGCTCCCATGTGATTTTTGATTATTGTATTCGTTGACTGACAAAAGGCCATACCCTTCTTTCTGACCAAAATGATCCTCAGTCCGCTGATGGACTGGTGATCCCAGGCTCAAGTGATTACCCGGGCAGATAAATAGGTATCTGCTGTTTAAGTGATTCAATCCTACGGAATTTGATTCACGCTAAGACTTTGCATCAATCGATTTTTTCAATCAAAGCAAGAATATCCGCAAGGTTGGCGTTAAGTAAACAAAGCAAGTGCCTGCGTTTATTTTGCAAAATATAGGTAAATAAATATATTTGCAAATCATTCAACGAATTACATGCTGCTCTACTTATCGATTACGGGAATTATCCTCTCCTTGATTTTGCTGCTATTCAATGCCGGAAAATTCAGGTCCACCATATACCTGGGACTCTTCTTTCTAACCCTAAGTCTCTATGGATTCAATCAATATGTTCTATTGTATTCGAACTCATTATTTCTTGTAACGATTTTTGCGACCAATATCACTTTCCTTTCGTACCTGATCGGTCCAATGTTGTATTGGTACATTCGCAGTATTCTGACAGACAAGTATCGCCTGAAAAACAGGGACTTTTGGCATTTCGTCCCAATGCTGATTTATTTGACGGCCGCACTTCCCTACATGTTTTCTTCCTATTCCTATAAAGAGCAGATCGCCAAAGAAATTATCAATGATCTGGGATTTGTGATGACCTTCAATTTTACGATCTTATCGAAGATATTTTCCAATACAGTAGTGTATTTAAGTCGACCGGTCCTCGTACTTGGTTATACGATTTGGTCTATTGTGTTGCTGGCTAAATACTTGAGGGGGCATTTGTCTTCTACGGTTTTTTCAAGGCAGCATTTTATGACAAAATGGTTGTCTTTTTTGTTGGGATTTCAATTGTTATTGGTAGTCAGTCATTTGCTGTCCATTTTCATCACTTTTCACAATGATTCGAGTGTTTTTTTTACAGTGAATTCGCTGCAAATTCTCTCGTCAACAGGTTTGATCGGTTTGGTCGTTTCTCCCTTTTTTTTTCCGATGATCCTGTATGGTCTTCCGAGGTTTGCTGAGTCGGTTGCCAATCCAATAGCTGAAGTGGCGCCTGTTGTGATACCTGAAGTTGCGGGAATGGAGGAAGAAATATTGCGGGAACACAATTTTGAATCCGACTATTTGTTGTCAATCGGTCAAAAAACGGAGAGCTGCATGCTGGAATTTCAGCCCTATTTGCAACCGGAACTCAATCTGAACCGTTTCTCTGATATCATTCAGGTACCTGCACACCATTTGGCCTATTTTTTCAGGGAGGTAAAAAAGCAATCGTTCAATGATTATATTAACGCATGTCGGGTTGAATACGCCAAAATCCTGATGTCAGAGGGCAGGACCGGCGAGCTGACCTTTGAGGCTGTTGGTATTTTGTCGGGATTTACCAACCGAAGCACTTTTTTTAGGGCTTTTAAAAAGTCAGAAGGAACTTCTCCTGGTTCATTTTTAGCCTCAAAGGGTAAAATTGCGCTCTAATCTGACAACTTTGTAGCAAATTTGAAATTTGACACAAAGATTCTCTATTTAATGTGTCAACCAGTTTATTTCCAGTTCATCTTTGTTACTTTAAATCTGGACTAAATTAATAGTAATAATGCTCCTATTTTTATCCATTTCAGGGGTTCTTCTTTCTATCCATATGTTGTATTCGAATGCCCGAAAGTTCAGGTCATCGGTTTACCTGGGTCTCTTCTTTCTGGTAGTCAGTCTATATGGCATCAATCAATATACCGTGCTGTATTCAAGATCCCTTTTCCTGATTGCCATCGTTGCTACGAATGTTTCCTTTCTTTCCTATCTCATCGGTCCCCTGTTGTATTGGTACGTCCGAAGCATACTGACAGACAATTCGCGGCTAAAACTGACGGATGTGTTGCATCTCCTGCCCATGCTGGTCTATTTGGCAGCGGCACTCCCTTACATGCTTACTCCTTTTTCCTACAAACTTGAAATAGCCAAAGAGATACTCAACAATGTTGGATTTCTGGGATCCTTCAGATTCACAATATTGTCTGATATATTTTCGAATATGACCGTATACCTTAGCCGGCCAATTCTGGCTTTGGTCTATACACTCTGGTCGGTCGGATTATTCATAAGATACCGTGTTCAGGGAAAAAAATCGCATGTTCTTTCAGGACAGATTTTCATGATGAAATGGGTTACGGTATTGCTGGGATTTCAGCTTCTACTGATCTTAACCCATTTGTTCTCAGTTTTTGTCACTTTTACAGAAGGTTCAGATGTATTCTTTACCTTGAATACAGTTCAATTATTATCGGCTCTCGGAATGATCGGATTGTTGGGCTCCCCGCTCTTTTTTCCCGGCATTCTTTATGGGTTACCCCGCATTCCAGATTCAATATTCAGAAAAAGCAGCAAAGAAAATGATTCTTTGTAGGGATTCCCGACTCAAAGTCGTTTTTTTTCCGCTTTCATTCTGATCTCCGCCGACAAAATGGGACTATTTTTCTTCACTACCAATTTCTGACAGATATGAAGCCCGGATTTCACCTTTTTCCCCCAACGAATAAAATCCAAGGACTTGAAAAAATTGCATTTGAATTTTAGATTTTAATGGATTGATATTTAGGGATATCATGTCTTTGCGCCAACATCTGGGTAATTGGCAGTTCCAATTGACCGGCTAACCTAAAGCTAAACTTTGTAGCAAATTTCAAATTTGCTACAAAGTTTGGCTTCCGGTTATTATAATCAGTTTACCTAATCCGCATATTTGTTGCCG